>JALYXV010000349.1 GCA_030947025.1 Actinomycetota bacterium
TCTCCCGACTGGGCCGCCACGGCCAAGTCGGCCGGAGGTCGCGACGCCAGGAGCCGCCGGTCCGAACGTCTGAAGGAGCGGGAGTCGACGGGTGGCTCCGGAGAGGGAGCGGTCCCATCGGCCGGAGCGACTGGGGGGGTGGGCATGGCTGCGACCATCCCGGTCGCCCGCTGCCAGCGCCTTGCTGAATCCTCTCAAAGTCCTTGCACGCGCCAAAACCGCCGACCTTCTGGGCGGCGGTCCTACCGGTCGTCGATCAGAGCGCCTTCCGGGGAAGGATGAGGATGATGATCAGGGGGATGATCGTGAAGAAGAAGCCCAGGATCCCCCACAGGATCGGGCCTCGCCCTTTGCTCTGTGCCACCTTGTAGCAACCAATCGCGCAGGCGATCGACACGAGAAGCCCTATGAGGTAACTGGCCGAGCCCATCGCAAGTGTCTCCTTCTTTCGCCGGACGAAATCGGCAGGACACTAGCCCCGGCCGCGGTGGGCGCGTCGGATCGTTCGATCAGAGGTTGGTGTCCTCGGGCGGGACGACCGCTGGGTCGGGCAAGCCCCCGGCGGACCCGCTGCCTGCGGCCCGGGCCGTGCTCACGGCGCGGGTCGCGCGGGCTGCGCCCACGACCTGGGGGACGGGGCGGTCGACCAGGTAGGCGGTCATGGACAGCGACCCGTGGGTGTAACCGTCGATCAGCACTTGGGCCGGATGCCCGGCGACACCGGCGAGCGCGGCCACGTACAAGAGGGGAATGAAGTGATCGGGGGTTGGCACGGCCGATCGGAAGTCGGGATGGGACCCGACCCGCAGGACGTCGCCGGGTGATCCGGTCATCTGTTCGCGCACCGCGTCGTCGAACCGTTCCGCCCAGTCGAAACCGCCCTCGGGTCGGCTCCAGTCCAGTCGCCCCAGGTTGTGCACCACGTTGCCGCTGCCCAGGATGAGAACGCCTTGCCGCCGCAACAGAGCCAGGCGGGCGCCGAGGTCCAGGTGGTAGTCAAGCGGCTTCAGTCCGTTTATCGACAACTGGACAACCGGGATATCGGCATCGGGGAGAATGTGGGTCAGGACCGACCAGGTGCCGTGGTCGATGCCCCAACTGTCGTGGTCCGATCCCACCCACACCGGCTTGGCCACCTCGGCCACCGCCTCGGCGAGGAAGGGGTCGCCGGGCGCGGGGTAGTCGAAGGCGAACAGCTCAGGGGGGAAGCCGTAGAAGTCGTGGATCGTGTGCGGCTGGGCCATGGCGGTGACTGCGGTGGCATGAATGAACCAGTGGGCCGAGATCACCAGCACCGCTCGCGGCCGGGGTAGGGACGCGCCGAACGACCGCCACGCTTCGGTGTAGCGGTTGCGCTCGATGGCGTTCATGGGGTTCCCGTGGCCGATGAACGCGGCAGGGAGCGGCTCGGTCTCGGGCGTCACGATGCCAGCAAAATGCTGCTTGGTCCGCGGCCACCAGGCCTAGCGCCGAAGCAGCATCACGACGATGATGATGATGAGGATGAGGAGGATTGTGCCACCACCGATGTACATGCTGGTGGCTCTACCCCGGTGCCGGGCAGTCGAATCAAGCCGCAACAAAAAAAAAGGGGTCGGCCGGCATATGGCAGATTGGCCCGATGAGCAGCCCCCGTTCTTGGGTCGATCGGGATGCCGCGGTGGTCTGGCACGGCTTCACGCAGATGGCTACCTTCCCGGACTCGGAGCCGCTGATCGTCGACCGGGCCGAAGGCCACTACCTCATCGATGTCAACGGCCGGCGCTACCTGGACGCTATCTCGTCGCTGTGGGTGAACACCCTGGGTCACCGGGTCCCTGAACTCGACCAGGCGATCATCGACCAGCTGGGCCGGGTCGCCCACAGCACCATGCTGGGCAATGGGAATGCGGTGGTGGTCGAACTGGCCGAGGCGCTGGCCGCCGTGGTGCCGGTGGCGGATCCCCACTTCCTGTTCGCCGCCGACGGCGCCGCCGCGGTCGAGCAGGCCGTGAAACTGGCTTTTCAATACTGGGTCAACCAGGGGACCCCGCGCTCGACCTATCTTGCCTTCGGCGACGCCTATCACGGCGACACGGTCGGCTCCCTGTCGGTGGGGGCCGCCGGCTTCGGTTCGGAGTTGTTCGACCCGCTCCGGTTCCCCACCCTGCGAGCGCCTGGGTTTACCGCCGATCCCGAGATGGCGGTGGCCTGCGCCCTGATTGAGGCTCACCGGGGCGAGCTGGCCGCGGTCATCGTCGAGCCCCTGGTCCAAGGGGCGGGCGGGATGCAGACGGCCCCCCCTCTGTCGTTTCAGCGGCTCGGCCGGGCATGTCGCGCAAATGATGTGCTGCTCATCGCCGACGAGGTGGCGACCGGTTTTGGCCGGACTGGAACGCTGTTCGCCTGCGAGCAATGTGACTTGTGGCCCGACCTGCTGTGCCTGGGGAAGGGGATCAGCGGTGGCTACCTGCCCATGTCGGCCACGGTGGCGGGCGGGCGGGTGTTTGACGCCTTTCTCGGGTCCCCCGAGCGCACCTTTCACCATGGCCACTCCTACGGCGGGAACGCCTTGGCCGCCGCCGTAGCCCTGCGCCATCTCCAGCTACTGGACGAGTGGAAGGTGCTGGACAATGTGGCCGCCCGTGCCGCCCAGCTGGCCACCCTGCTGGAGCAGGTAGTTGCGGCTCAACCGGCGGTGGCGGCGGTGCGCCAGCGCGGTCTGATGTGCGGGATCGAGCTGGCGCCGCCCGACGCGGGTGCCCAGTGGGGGAGCCGGGTGGCCCACGCCTGTGTGCGGCGCGGCGTGCTGGTGCGCCCCCTGGGCGACGTGGTGGTACTGATGCCCCCGCTCACTGCCGGCGCGGACGAGATCATCCTCATGGCCTCGGTCCTGGAACAGTCGATCGCCGAGGTTTGCCACCAATGACCTGGCGGGGTTGGCTCGACGGCGAGCTGGCCCAGATCCGGGCCCGCGACCAGTGGCGCGGCCTGCGCACTTTCGATGCCGCCGGCCCCGAGGGGCGCCTGGGCCCCGACGGCGGACCGGTCGTCTCATTCGCCTCCAACGACTACCTCGGTCTGTCGGCCCATCCCGATGTCGTCGCCGCCGCCCGCCAGGCTCTCGAACGTTGGGGCACCGGGTCAAGCTCCTCCCGCCTGGTCGTGGGTACCCGCCCCGTCCATGTCGAGCTCGAGGCGGCGCTGGCCGAGTGGAAGGGTACCGAGGCCGCGCTGCTGTTCCCCACCGGTTACGCCGCCAACATCGGAGTCCTGTCGGCGCTGCAGGGCGCCGATGTGACGATCTTTTCCGACCAGCTCAACCATGCGTCGATCGTGGACGGGTGCCGTCTCTCCCGGTCCGAGGTCGTGGTCTACCCCCACCGCGACGCCGGGGCGTTGGGGAAACTGCTGCCGGGCACGACGGGTCGGGCGGCGGTGGTGAGTGAGACCGTCTTCTCGATGGACGGTGACGTGGCGCCGGTGGCGCGGCTCATGGACCTGTGCGCCCAGCACCACGCGCTCCTGATCTTGGACGAGGCCCACGCCGTGCTCGGCCCTCATGTGGGCGGGAACGGAGTGGGCCTCGACATCCCCATTGACCTTGACCTGATCCTTGTCGGAACCTTGTCCAAGGCTCTCGGATCGCTGGGCGGGTTCGTCGCTGGGTCCCTTCGGTGGGTCGAATGGCTGGTCAACCGGGCCCGGCCCTTCATTTTCACCACTGCCCCCACCCCGGCCGACAGTGCCGCTGCCCGGGCGGCCCTGCGCATCGTCCAGACGGGGGAGGGGGAAGCGCGGTTGGCCCGGCTGAAGGCCCACATCGACACGCTCCGGCCCGGGCACAACTCGCCCATCATCCCCATCGTTGTGGGCTCGGAGCGCCACGCCCTCGACGCCGCCCGCGGCCTGCTCGATCTTGGCTTGCTGGTGCCCGCCATCCGGCCGCCGACCGTGCCGGCCGGGACATCACGACTCCGGATCGCGCTGTCGGCCGCCCACACCGCCGACCAGGTGTCCCATTTGAGCGCCGTCTTGGACGACCTCGGCCTCGGCTCGCTCGTCGCCCCATGACCGGTTGACCGTGACCGGTGACCGTGACCGGTTGACGGTGGCAGTGCGACGTGGGTCTGTGTGATGCGTCCCGAACGCCTGGTCGTCGTCTTGGGCACCGGGACCGGCGTAGGAAAGACCTGGGTCACGGCGGGGCTCATCGAGCATTTCCGCCGCCAAGGCATCCGGGTGGCGGCCCGCAAGCCGGCGCAGTCGTTCACGCCGGGCGAGGTGACCGATGCCGAGCTGCTCGGCCAGGCCAGTTCTGAGGCTCCCGTGCAGGTCTGCCCGGAGCACCGGTGGTACGAGGTGCCACTCGCCCCACCCATGGCCGCCCAGGCGCTGGGCCGGCCCGCCTTCACCATTGCTGACCTGGCCGGTGAACTGGCGTGGCCCGACGCCGTCGACATTGGCCTGATCGAGGGAGTGGGAGGCGTGCGGTCACCGCTTGCGATCGACGGTGACTGTGTCGACCTGATCGCCGCGGTCGGCCCCGACGTGGTCGCGCTGGTGGCGGAGGCCGGCCTGGGCACCGTGAACCTGGTCCGCATGAGCACCGACGGGCTGCGCGGTTCTCGGGTCGTCGTCTATCTCAACTGGTTCGATCACGGCGTTGATCTCCACCGCCGCAACCGGGAGTGGCTCGAGGAGCGCATGGACCTGACGGTCGAGTCCGACCTCGGGCTACTGCACCAGCGGCTCATGGTTTGGTAAATGGCCCGGATGCGTGCTACCATCCATATGGATGGTCGGGAGATGGTCTGAAGATGGTGACAGGTGAAGGCGAGAAGACCGAGAAGATTACGATCAACCTGGGTTTGGTTGACCTCGGACAGATCGATCTGCTCGTTCAGGAAGGCTTCTACACCAACCGAACCGATTTCATCCGTGCCGCCATCCGCACCCAACTCGCCACCCGGGCGGTGGCGCTCGACGACACGGTGGCCCGGCGCACGCTCACCCTCGGCAACTGCCGCTATACCCGGCGGGACCTCGAAGAGGTTCGCGACGCCGGGGCGATGATCGACATCCGCGTGTTGGGGTTGGCGAGTATCGCCGCCGACGTGAGCCCCGAACTGGCCCTGGCCACTATCGCATCGGTCGAAGTGCTGGGCGCTTTTCGGGCCCCGAGCGCGGTGAAGGCCGCCTTGGCGGAGCGCATTGCCTAGGTCGCAACCTGCCAAGAACACAACTACCAGAAGGGAATCAGTGATGGATGCTCACCATATTGCGACAATGGGTGATGCGACCGGCCTCACCCGCCAAGGCCGCCTCATGGCGGCAACGGCGCTGATTCAACAAGCCCTGGCCACCCCGGGCGGGCCAGGGCAGGGGCCCGATGCCCCACCTTCCGAGGGTGAGAGCGGTGATGCGCCTCGCCATTTCCCCGCTCCCGTGTCGGCGCGCCGGGCCCCGGCCACACCGACGAGGATGTACGGTTCCGGGTCGAGGCGCGGCGTTCCCTTTTTCCCCAATCGGCGCGCACCGGGGGCGTCACATGTCGACTTCGCCCCGCGGCCACCGGCTCCGGCCACCGGGCGACCGGCGGGCCGGTTCGGCGCCTTCTCCTACACCAACGAGGCCGGCACTCGCGCCTATTGGCTTTATGTCCCGCGCGGCTACACCGGCGGGCCCGCGCCGTTGGTGGTGATGCTGCACGGCGGTACCCAAGATGCCACCACGTTCGCCGCTGCTACGGGGATGAACGAACTGGCCGAGCGAGAGATGGTCCTCGTCGCCTATCCCGAACAGCCCCGGTCCGCCAACGCCGGGCAGTACTGGAACTGGTTCGTCCCTGATCATCAACGCCGTGACGCGGGCGAGCCGTCGCTGATCGCCGGGATCACCCGCCAGGTGATGGACCGCCATGGGGTGGACGCCAGCCGGGTGTATGTGGCGGGATTTTCTGCCGGGGGGGCAATGGCGGCCGTGATGGCCGCGGTCTACCCGGATCTCTACGCGGCCGTCGGCGTGCACTCCGGGCTGGCCTATCGTTCGGCCGTCGACGTCGTTTCTGCCTTCTCGGCCATGAAGGATGGGCCGCCGCACCGCGCGGGACGGCCAGGACATGCCCTGCCCATGATCGTCTTCCATGGCGACAGGGACACCGTCGTCTCCCCGATCAACGCCACCCACCTGATCAACGATGTACTGGCCGTGGGTAGGCGGGGCACGGCCCCGGCCCCGGCCGCGGTGAGCGCCGGCGGACGGGTGCCGGGCGGGCACCGCTACACCCGTACCTGTTACCACTACCCGAGCGGGGAGATCCGGGCTGAGTGCTGGACCATCCACCAAGGCGGGCATGACTGGTCCGGTGGCCAGGCGCACGGGTCCTATACCGATCCGCGTGGGCCCGACGCCAGCGCCCAGCTCGTCCGCTTCTTCCGTGAGCATCCCGCCCCGGCCCGAAACGGGTAGCCAGGCTCGCGGTCGCCAGCGGTGGCTCGCGGGTTGCCAGCGGTTGCCAGCGGCCTGCAAGCGGCCCGCAAGCGGCCCGCAAGCGGCCGGCAAGCGCCCTGCGTCAAGGTTGTGGCTGTGAGGTCCCCACCGTGCGGGCGCCACAGAAGGGCGTGGCCGATGCGAACCATCCCCAGCTCCAGCCAGTCCGAACCCCTCTCGATCGTCAGCGCGGCGCCATGGCCGCTCTCGACCCATTGCCGGGCGACCCGGTGGGAGAGCCGGACGCACGCCATGACCGCATCCTGGACCGAACGCGTCCACCTCCTCCCATCGTCGTCGGAGTCGACCGGCCCGAGTCCGACGGACCCGAGTCCGACCGGCCCGAGTCCGACCGGCCACCCGGACCCGTGGGTCGCTGTTCTCGAGTTTTCCCGGTCGGGTGCCGATCGACCCCATCTGGTCGACGAGGTCGACACCGTGCTCGACCGCCTCGGTCAATGGGACGCGACGGCCCTCTGGCACACCGATCGTTACGCCATCCAGCTGCAGATCCTGGCCACCGGCCCGGAGCAGGCGGTGCACTCGGCCCTGGCCTACCACCGGGACGCGGAACGAGCAGTCGGCGTGGCACCCGCCGCCTTCGTCCGGATCGAGGTTTTTACGGCCGAGCGGCTCGAACAATTACGGCACGATGGTGAGCCAAGCGGCACCCTCGTCGTGCCCCGCGCCCGTCACGGGTTCGTCTGCGAGGAGGTGTACGCGGCCACCCGCATGCTGCTGGCGGCCGCCACGGCCGTGGAACTGGTCGACACGCTGGCCTGGTTCGTCACCGCGGTGGGCGGCCGGGTCGAACCCGGGCCGGCCCGACGATCTGCCGGCATGATCGGCATCGACATCAGCCTGGAGGGCGACCAGGCGCATCACGCCACCGCCCATTGCTTCAGCGTTGCCGGCCTCATCCTCGAGCAGGCCCTGCCAAGCGTCATCGTCGACGCTCGCTTCGCTTTCACCCGGCTCTCCGAGCACCTGCCGGAGCCCAACCTCCCGGCCTGAACCGGCCTTGGCGCGGCCGGTGGAGCGCAGACGCGGTTGCCGGGGCCGTCTGGTACGGGGCCTATCATCGCGAGATGACCACGGTGTTCGCGGTCGCCAACCAGAAGGGCGGCGTGGCCAAGACGACCACCGTGCACTCCTTGGGCGCGGCGCTGGCCGAACGCGGCCGCCGGGTCCTGCTGGTCGATCTCGACCCCCAGGCGTGCCTGACCTACTCGTTGGGCGCAGGCGTCGGGGGGTCCGCCGGCCGCCGACGCCTACCGTGCCCTGGCCGGGGCCATCGAGGCCGGCCTGGCGTGAGTGACCGCAAGGTCGACCCGACCGGAAAGCAGGCACTCTTCGAGGCGGCCGTGGCCGCGGCGCCCGACCGGATTTCGCCCGGCCCGCACAACGTGGGCAAGACCGCACTTTTCTCCATGGCCCCATGGCGTCCGGGCACGGTCGTGGTCGAGTGTTCCCGCTGCCAGACCCGGCTCCGGGCCTCGCTCGTCGACGTCGGCACTCGACTCGTCTTGGGTTCGGCCTAGTTTCCGTTTTTCCGCCATCCGCACTGGATGCTCTGCCCGAACTGCGGTCACCGGCAGTAGTGCCGGATCGGTTGGGTCGAGTAATCGGCTGAGCGACATTTCCAGCCTTGTCCCATCCACGCCTCCACGCCCTACGAGACACTGACTAGGTGCCGTTGGATCGTGTGTCGGTCGTGCAGATGCTCACTGAGGCGGGCTGTATCGCGGCGTGGGAGGAAGCCGATGAACTCATGGAGGCTGCCGCCGGTAACGCCGACCTGCTTGGCAACTTGGTCGCCCGCCGCGCCAATGGCGAGCCGATCGCCTGGCTGACCGGTGCGGTCATGTTCTGCGGCGTGAAGCTGTTCGTCGCACCGGGCGTATACGTGCCGCGATGGCAGACCGAACCACTGGCACGACGAGCCGCGACACTCCTCCCACCGGTGGGAGTGGCCGCCGATCTCTGCACGGGTTCCGGCGCGATTGCGGCCGTGCTGGATGCGGCCGTCCCGACGGCGCATGTTCTCGCGACCGAACTGGACGAGAAGGCGGTGCGATGCGCCCGACAAAACGGCGTCGACGTGTTCGAGGGCTTTCTGGATGATCCACTGCCGCGGGAATTCGAGCGCCGCATCGACCTTTTGACGGCAGTCGTGCCCTATGTACCGACGGACTCGCTCCGCCTGCTGCCGCGCGACGTCCAGGCGTATGAGCCAGTGCTGGCGCTCGATGGCGGGTTCGGCGGCATGGAGTTTCTGGTTGAGGTGGCGCGAAGAAGCACAGCTTGGCTGCGCCCTGGTGGCTGGTTACTGCTGGAGCTGGGTGGCGACCAAGCCGAACCGATGGAACGGCTGCTTCGTGAGTTGGGATTCAGCGGAACAGACGTCATGGCCGATGACGACGGCGACCCTCGCGCCATCTGCGCTCAGCTCGGCTTAGCTCGGCTCAGCTCGGCTCAGCTCGGCTAGGCGCCGGGCTGGGTGCCCCTGCACCGTCGATCGGTGGCATGTTCATCGTTCTCTGGGGAGTTATTCGGAATGTCGCTCATAAGTCGCCGCGGAACGATAACTCGCCACATTTGACGGGCGCACCGCCGGACGGGCGCACCGCCGGACGGGCGCCCGTCAGCCCGGGCCGTCGGGGCTGGTGCGCAGCGCACGCTCCTCGTGGCGCCGGACCTCCACCTCACCATCCCTCACTCTGGTTTCATAGACCGCTTGGCCGACGATGGCCGGACCAGCCATGACCTCTCCGCTCTCCAGGTCGAAGCGGCTGCCGTGCCAAGGGCAAGTCGCACAGGTGCCCTCGACCGTTCCGTCCGAGAGAGGTCCGCCTCGGTGGCTGCAGCGGTTCTCCAGGGCATGGATCCGGTTGCCCCGGAGGACCAACAGGAGGCGGGACTTGGCGGCGGTCACCGCCACCCCTCCCTTACCGGGTAGGTCGTCGACCGCCGCGACGGTCTCCCATTCCTGGGGCCCGCTGTGGAACGAGTTGGTGTCGACCCCGACCCCTTGGGCATAGATCAGGTGGCCACCGAGATAACCCGCTCCGGTCGCCACCGCCATGCCCGCCAGGGCCAGCACGGTGCCCGCCGGCCCCTGCCGGCGCCGGGCCCACCACGACGCCCCATACAGTGCCAGCGCCACTGAGTTCAAAGTGGCGTGGCTGAAACCCACCCGCTGTTCGGCTCCGGCCGTGTCGGACCAGTCAGTTAGCCCACTCACCGCGGCCGGCAACGCGGCCAGCACGCCGATGCCGACCAGGCGTCGGGCCGCGGTCGCCGCGCGGCCACCGCCTGCGATGTCGATGATCGAGGCGCTCGTCCACGAGCCGATCGGCACCATGACCAGGACCGGATGCAGCGGGTGGCCCAGCCAGGTACCGCTCAGCGCGTCCTTGACGGGGCCCGCTCGGATGACCCGGTGGACAGCCTCATTGAGGGGTTGCCCAAGGCGGTCTACGCCGGGCTGAGACTCGAGCCACTCGGTGAATCGCGAAAGTCGCATGGAGGTCGTGTTCCCCCGCACGTCGTTCCTTAAGCAGCCGGCCACCCGGGTCTCGGAAGCCGCCCAGCCAGGGAGCGAGCCGGCAGGCAGGCAGGTGTGAGGCAGGCGTCACGCGGTCGTCGGTGTCAGGCAGGCAGGTGTCAGGAAGGCAGGTGTCAGACGGCGAGCCGGAAGGCAGGCGGGCGTCAGTCGGGCGTCAGGCAGCCGTCACGCAGCCGTCACGCAGCCGTCACGCAGGCGTCACGCAGGCGTCGGCCCCGAGGCGGATGAGAGTGTCGGCAAATCCGGCCGGGCTGCGCCCGCGCCGGCGGCCACTGGTCCGCACCGGCGCCGCGGGTGTGGCGACCACCGGGCGACCCGCCTTGAGCAGGGCGCGCCACAGGGCGTGGTCCTCGCCGGTCGCCAGCGGAGAAAAGCCGCCCGCTTCGAGGTAGGCGGCCATGGACACGCCGAGGTTGGTCCCGTGCACGTGCGGATGGCCGAAGCTCATCCGGCCATCGGGGCGGTAGTGGGCGTCGAAGGCACGTTTTGTCGATGGGGTATGTTCCTGCCAGGAGTCGACGACGATGGTGCCCGCGCAGGCGTCGGCGCCCCCTCGCCGCAACTCGAGGTGGTGCGCCAACCAGTCGCCCGGGACCACGCTGTCGGCATCGGTCGTGGCCAACCACACCGCTTCGGCGTCGATGGCACCCAAGGTCAAGAACGCCTGAGCGGCGCCCAGCGCTCGCGCCCGGCCGACGTTTCGGGCCGACACCGAAATGACGGTGGCGGCCATGGTGGTACCGGTCCGGTCGGGGGCGCTGAGCGCGGCGACCGCCCGCCACCCGCTGGCGTCGCGGCAGTCATCCAGTACTACGACGAGATGGACCACGACGTTGGCCAGGGCGGGGTGGGCGGCCGCCTGACGGATCCCGGCCACACACGCGCCGATCAGGTCCTGCTCGTCGTGGGCCGGCACCACGACCGCCACGGCCTGGACAGGCGTCGGGACGATGGCGCCGACCGGTTCAGCCACTGCGCTCATTCACGTCGCTCGAAGACGTCGAGGCGAAAGAGCGTTTCGCAGTAGCCACCCCGGTTCTCGAAGGCTCCATGGGCCCCGATCGCCTCGTGGACCGCATCGCCGGTCAGCGGGTAGTCCGTTTCTCCCCGCCAGTGGACGGCGATCAACGTCGCCCCAGTCACGGTGGTTTCGGCCGCCCGGTCGAGCAGCAACCCCAAATCGCGGGGGTCGAAGTAGTACGCGACCTCGCTGAGAACCACGAGGTCCCACGGTCCCTCGGGCCATTCCTGCGGGAGGAGCAGCTTGGCGATCTCGACCTGGGCCAGTCCGGCGAGTCGCGAGCGGGCCTGGCCCAACGCGGTGTCGGCGCCATCGGCAGCCAGCAGATAGTCACAGCGGTCGGCCAACCCGGCGGTCAGCACCCCGATCGAGCACCCGGGCTCAAAGCCCCGGCGGTAGCGACGCCGCGGCAGCGCGGCCAGCGTCAAGGCGTACTTGCGGGCCTCGTACCAGCGAGACGAAAAGCCCCAAGGATCCGGGTCGCGGGCGTAGCGCGCCTCGAAACGCTCGATCGGGATGCTCGTCACGTCAGGAACACCTCGTAGGGCCGGTCGAAGTGCCCGAGGGTCTCGGGCGGCAGGATGGCCTCATCGCCGGCGCATTCGCTGAGCGCCGCGATCTGAGAGCGGAACGACCTCGTGGCCCACCGCTTCCGCGTCAGCTCGAGCCGGCCCAGCGTGAGCCGTCGGGCACGGGACCAGGGCACGCGGCGGTCGCCCGGGGCCGCCCAGTGCCACGTCCAGACCAAGGAGCTGAGAAAAGGGGCCCCGGTGGCCGCGCACGCCATGGCTGCCGCGTGTCCCGCCGCGTCATGGTCGGGATGACCGTCGTGGTTCCAGGGAGCGACGCACAACACATCTGGCCCGAGTAGCCGCTTCAGGCACTCGAGCAGGTTGCTCGTGTCGTCCCCGACCGCTCCGTCGGGCAGCCCCAGGCGCACGACGCTCGCGTTCCCCAGGCCCAGGAAGTCGAACGCCTGGCGCCGCTCGCGAGCACGCCAATCGGACATGGCCATCGGTGTCACGGTGGGCGAATGGGGGTGCGACGCCTCACCGTCGGTCACGCTGACCACTGTCAGCGGTGTCCCGGCGCTCGACAACCGTTGCATCAGGCCGCTGCACGCCAGCACCTCGTCGTCCGGATGGGGTGCGACCATCACGGCCCGGCGGTAGCGAGCGAGCGGCAATTCCGGCAGGTGTTGCAGTCGTCCTGTCGCCCAGGTCGCCTCGGATGTGCCCGCCATATCGAGGCGGGGACCCTTTTCCGCCGTACTCATCGGTCCCCCCCGGCGGCCAGGTGCCAGCGGCCCAGCTGTTCGGCATCCCGCTCGGCGTGGTGTTGTCGTATGTACACCTGCAGGTCCGCCATACGGCGGGACTGGGCGGGATCGTGGCACATGGGGCCCGCCCCGCCGGCTCGTCCCACGTGGGTGAGTACCTCGAGGCATCCGTTTTCGACCAGCTGGCGAACTTCGAGGGCCACGTGGCGGATGGCCCGGTCAGGGTCCGAGGGGAGGGCGTCGATACGTCCAGCCGCCCAGGCGATGTCTCGTGCCATCGAGGCGCAGCGGGCTGCCGCGGCGCCCAGATGGGCCAGCTGGTGGGGATCGGCTTGGCGTTGGGCCAGATCGGTACCCAGGCTTCGCACCAGACCCAGGGCGCCCCCCAACCAGCACGCCGCTACGCCCACCGACCCGAACCAAAACCCCGGTCGGTCGACATACCAGCCCGGAGGTCCGATCAGGCTGTCGGGTGCGACGAGAAGGTCGAACGTCACATCGCCGCTGTCCGACCTCGCCATCCCGACGGCCGGCCAGCTCCCCGGGATGACGGTGACGCCGTCTCCGTTCACCGCCACCTCGAACAGGCAATCGCCGTCGGGGGTCGCCGCGGTCACCAACGCGTGCGTGAGCGTCCCCGCGCCCGACGCCCAGGGCTTGCACCCCTGCAGGCACCAGCCCTCCCGCGGTCGGGTGGCGATCAGATCCGCGCCCGGTCCCCGGGCCGCCCAGACGCCCATGACGGCAGAGGGCGGGGGCTTCCTGCCCGCCTCAGCCAGTATGGCGATGGCGTCGGTGTGGCCCTCGATGAGGCGACCCAGGGAAAGGTCGAGGGCCGATATTTCGGCCAGGGCGACGAAGCGGTCCATGGTGTGCCCGCTACCGGGGCCGGGGAGCGGCATGGCGTCGGTCGAGGCCAGGGCGGAGAAGATCGCGGTCAGGTCACCCAGCTCGGCTGGCACGTCGGGGAGGGCAACACCGGCCGGGAGCTCCCACGGCCAGAATGCGGTCAAGATTTCCATGTTCACGGGACTCGGGGCACGTGTGTCACGGCGCGCCCAGGGGCGCGCTGCTGCTGTGCATATTTCCGGAGCCTCGCCATACGCATCGGCCCATTCCCGGATCCCGGGGGAATCAAACAGATCACGGGTTCACTCGCCTCCCAAGCCCGGATTAATCCGGGCAAATCCCACCGTATACGTACATCGGTTGAACGCAAATGACGGTCGCCCGGGCCGGTAAATGTCACACCGTCCCGGTACTGTCCCCGCCATGGAGTGGACCCCGGCGCAGCAGCAGGTGCTTGAGCACCGTGGCGGCTGGCTGCAGGTGCAGGGGCCCGCCGGATCGGGCAAATCCACCGTGCTGGTAGAGCGTTGGCGGCGGGCGTCGGCGTCGGGATATCCCGGTCGGGTCTTGGTGCTGTGCCGCTCGCGTGATGCGGCCGGCCGGTTCGGGCGGGTGGCGTTGGGGGACCGGTCGTGGGCGGCCGAGGGGCTCCCGTTCACGACGGTTTACGGCGCCGCCCTTGACCTGGTGCGACGCCACCGGGGCGAGCGGCGGCTTCTGCCCCGCCGTGAGCAGTGGACCGTAGTCCGCCGGATGCTGGCTGAAGACGACGTGGCGCGGTGGCCCAGTTGCCCCGACTTCGTGGGTCGGTCGGCATTCGTGGATGAGGTCGCCGCGGCCGTGGCGGCGGTCGAGGCGGCGGGCGTGGCCGATGACCCGGTACTGGCCGTCGCCGAGGCATGTGGCCAAGGCCGGCGCTGGATGGATCTCCTCGCCTTCCGGCACCGCTATCGCCAGGTCACCGCCGCGATGGGAGCGCTGGACGGGTTCCAGGTCTTCACCGAAGCGGCCGAGGTCCTGGCCGACGAGCAGGTGGCGGCGGTGGAGTCGGCCCGCTGGGATGAGGTGCTGATCGATGACGCCGACGCTCTCACCGGCCCGATGGGTCGCCTGATCGAGGTGTTGGCCCCCGGGCGGCTGGTCGCGGCCGGGGTCGACGGGTGCGGGATCGACGGGGCCGGATGGGGGCGCTCCGGATCGATGTGGGCAGGGCCGAGGCGGTGGTTCGAGCAGTTCGCTTGGCCCGCCGCGGTGCACCTCGACGTGCGCCATCGACGCCCGGTGCCGGCTGGCCTGCTTCGGTGCCGGCATCCGTCGACTGAGCCCGACGCGATCGCCGGGGTGTTGCTCCAGTCCCACGGTTGCGGGGTTGCGTGGGGCGACATGGCGGTGTTGGTGCGCAGCGAGCGTCAGCGGGCGCAAGGAATCGGCCGGGCGCTGGCACGACACGGCATCCCGGTCCGGGTGATCCCGGGTTCGCCCGCCGCCGAACCAGCGGTTCGGGCCTTGACCGACTTCTTCGCGTGGGCGGCCGGCGACCAGTCGGTCCTGGAC
>JALYXV010000417.1 GCA_030947025.1 Actinomycetota bacterium
GGCCGGCCCCATCCCGCCCCTGGACCGGGTTCGGCTCCCGGAGTAGCCGGCTGGCGCTTGGGGGGGGTTCGCCCCGCGGCCGGCTGGCGGTGCGCCCGGTTGCTACCGGGCGGCCGACTCCATGGCACGCAGGTAGGCCCGCAGCGTGCGGACCTGGAAGGCACGGGTGATCGGACCGCCCAGCCGGGCCAACGGCTCCTGGGGGCGGGAAAAGGCGATCACTTCGAAACGGATCCGCCCGTCCGCGCGGATGACAACGAACGCTTCCTCGCCCTGCTCGGGGTGGCCGGGAAGGGTGCCGTAGGCGTAGCCGAACCGGTCGGGCTCGTCCATCAGGTAGGCGACCCGGCCCGGCGCCAAGGCCCACCCGGTTACCGGGAGTGGCATCACCAGCACGAACTCCCGATCGGCGGCGACCGGCTGGTCGGGGAAGACCCGGATGGCCGCGCCTCGCTGGGGTGCCCACGCCAGGAGCGCCTGGCCGGCCCGGGCGAAGCGGTCACCGTCGTCGGGGCCCAGGTCGGTCTCGAGGCGGTCGTGGTGGTAACGGGCGGGAAGTTCGCCTGTCCCCGACCCGCCCGCCGTGGCTCCGACGGTCGGGTAGGAGAACGGTCGCCCTCGCTGGTCTTCCAGCACCTGCGCCAGGACATGATCAGACGGCTTGCGGAGACGGAACACCGCCCCATTCTTTACACTCTCGTGCTGTGCCCGAGCCATGTTGGGAGGTTGAGCAGGAGGGGCCGTGGTATCTGGTGACGGCGCGTGCCACCTGTCCGCAGTGCGGGGCGGGGCTGTCCTACGAGGATCGGCGGCGTGTGCTCGCCGGCGAGCCCGAAACGCCACCGCTCTCGGTGTCGGTCACCAACGAGGGCACGGTCGAGTTGTCCGCCGCTGGTCTCTTCATTCCCCTGGTCGTGCACCAGTGCGAGGGAGTGGCTCGGGCGCGCTAGAGGATGGTGATCGCCCTCAGCATCCTGGATCAGTCGCCCGTCCCGAGTGGTTCGACCGCGGCTGAGGCGGTGCGCGACACCTTGGCGCTGGCCCGGGCAGCCGACCGGCTCGGCTACCGGCGTTACTGGCTGGCCGAGCATCACAACACCACCTCGATGGCCGGCTCGGCGCCCGAGATCCTGGCGGCATGCGTGGCGGCGCAAACGTCCGCGATCCGGGTGGGCAGCGGCGGTGTGCTCCTCACGCACTACAGCCCGCTCAAGGTGGCGGAGACGTTCCGCATGCTCGAGGTGCTGTTCCCTGGCCGCATCGACCTCGGCGTGGGGCGGGCCGACGGTTCCGACGCCCCGGCGGTGGCGGCCCTCCAGGCCGGCCGGGATGCGCCGGGGGAGGAGGACTACCCCGACCTGTTGGCCGATCTGGTCGCCTTCCTGGACGGGGCCCATGGTCCCGATCACCGCTACGCCGGGGTGCGGGCCATGCCCGAAACCCCGGGGGCACCTGAGGTGTGGGTGCTGGGCTCGAGCAGTTACGGCGGCCGCCTGGCGGCTCGAAGCGGGCTGCCGTTCTCCTTTGCCCACTTCGTCTCGCCCAAGTTCGGATCCCAGGTGATGGCGGCCTACCGCCGGCAATTCCAACCGTCGCGGCGCTGTCCCGGTCCCCGCGGCAGCGTCGGCGTCTCGGTCGTGTGCGCCGAGACCGACGCCGAGGCCGAGCGCCTGGCTACCAGCCAGGACGTGTGGCACCTTCGACCCGAGGGCGCCCGCCGGGGGGAGTTGCTGTCCTGGGAGGAGGCGGAAGGCTATCGAGCCACCGAGCTGGAGCTGGAGTTGCTGGCCCAGCACCGGTCCCGGCGGGTGGTGGGCGCTCCGGACCGGGTCCACGCCGCCCTCACCACCCTGGCGGCCACCTACGGAGTCGACGAGTTGGTCGTGCGCACCGTGTGCCACGATCCGGCCGACCGGCTGCGGTCATACCAGCTGCTGGCCCAAGTGTTCGCACTGGCATGACCGTGTGGTTCACGTCCGACCTGCACCTCGGGCACGCCAACATCATCTCCTACTCGCGCCGCCCCTTCCCCGACGTGGTGGCCATGAACCAGGGGCTGATCGACCGTTGGAACGACGCGGTCGGATCCGCCGACGACGTGTGGGTGCTCGGGGACTTCGCCCTGGGGCGGATCGAGACGACGCTGCCCCTGGTCCGGACGCTGCACGGGCGGAAGCAGCTGGTGAGTGGCAACCACGACCGGTGCTGGTCGGGCCACGGCTCCCGGGCGGCCCAATGGATTGAACGCTATCTCGACGCCGGCTTCCATCGGGTTCATCAGGGCGACCTTGGGCTGGACGTGGCGGGTATCGAAGTACGGGGCTGCCATTTTCCCTATATCGGAGACAGCCACGACCATGACCGCTATGTCGAAGCCCGCCCGGTCGACCGGGGGCAGTGGCTCTTGCATGGTCATGTGCACGAGCGATGGCGCCAGCGGGGCCGCATGATCAACGTGGGCGTGGACGCCTGGGACTATCGCCCCGTGAGTGCCGGCGCCCTGGGCGAACTCATCGCCGCCGGGCCGGCCGAGCGGCCACCGGTTGAGCGGGTACCGGTGAATAGACGGTGACCGCGCCCAAGGACACGGTCACCGTCGACGCGAGAGATGGACTACCCGGTGACGACGGTCGTCGCGGGGACGGTCGTCGTGGTGCTACCGGAGTCAGGGTCCCCCGGTTGGCCGGCTTGGTCCGTAACGATGATGGTGCCGTGGTCGTTCAGGATGTTGGGGGCGATGCCGCTCGGTGAGGTCGTGAACGAGACCGTGAAGGTGGCCGTCGACGACGCATGGTCGTCGATGTCGAACTCCGTGGCCGTGCCCGTCCCTGTTCCAGTGGTCGGGCTGGTGTTCACGAAGGTCTCGTTGATCGCGATGACACCGTCCCGGCTCCTGACCGTGCCGGTCAGCGTGCCCCCGGTAAGGGTCAAACGGGCACTAGCCGTCAGGGTGCACGGGACGGCAGCCCTTTCGGTGTCGGATCTCAGGGTGCACTCCCGGGAGACCAGCGTCCCGAACCCGGGCTTGGTCTCGGTCGGAGCCACCGCCAGGTAGGCCCGTCCGGAAAAGGTGATGATGTCGGAGACCTTTCCCCCATTGTCTACCGCGCCGCCAACCGCGGTGGATGTCACGACCGCCGTTCCCGCCAGGAGCAACGCTCCCAGCCCGCCGACGATCCGATACTTGAGCAGCATGAACTCTCCCCTTTGTGGTATTTCCTGGGCCCCGTGGACCGCCGAGCGTGACAATACAACCAAGATCCCTCGCGCCGCCCGAATAGCCGGCCCCCGTGAGGCACCACTCGCTACCCCCTGGGGCAATAATGAATGTTCGTAAACAAATGGCGGGCTAGACTCGCCTGGGTGGTTGGACGACCCAGGACCGTCAGTGACGACGAGATCCTGGACGGCGCCCTGGTCGTTCTGAGCCGGGTCGGACCGCAGGGCCTGACCCTTGGGGCGGTGGCCGCCGAGGTGGGTCTGCGAGCGCCCACCGTGAGTCAGCGGTTCGGGTCGAAGCGGGACCTCCTCCTCGCCCTCTCGGCCCGGGCGGTGGCCCAGGTGCCGGTCCGATTCGCCGCCGCCCGCGGCCGGCATCGATCGGCGGTCGCGGCCATGCTGGCGGCCTTGGGGGAATTCGTGGTGGGGGTCGACTCGCCCGCGGCCATGGGTCATCGCGTGGCCTTCCTCGCCATGGATCTGGCCGACCTCGACCTGCGCCGGCTGGCCGCGGCCCACGGGGCGGCGGTGGCCGGCGAGATCGAGACCGCGCTGGGCCACGCGGTCGGGGCCGGGGAGTTGGCCGAGCTGGGGGAGGGGCGGACGGCGGCGCTGGCTCGGGCCGTGCACACGGCGTACAACGGTTCGCTGATCACCTGGGCGGTCGACGGCCAAGGCTCGCTCGGCCAGTGGATCTCATCCGACATCGGCGCGGTCTTGGCGCCGTATGTGAAAGGTAGGAGTGCCCATGCATGAGACAGACACCGACCTGGCGGCCGTGCAGGATTTGCTCGACCGCAGCGCCGCCGGCGCGGGGCCTCATCTCAGCAGCATCAGCACACCGGAACGGCGCTTGTCAGCCGCCGACCTGTCATCGCGGCTGGTGGGGATGCGATTGCTGGCCCTGGCCACGGTGACCGCCGACGGTCGGCCCTTGGTGGGTCCGGTCGACGGCATCTTCTACCGGGGTGCGTTCTACTTCGGTTCGTCGCCGGAATCGGTGAGGTTCCGTCATATCCGCCGCCGCCCATCCGTCAGCGCCACCCACCTCCCGGGGGAGTACATGGCGGTCACCGTCCATGGCCGAGCGGTGCCGATCGATATCGGTGCCAAGGAGCAGGCCGGGTTTCGCCAGACGCTGCTCGACATCTACATTCCCCGTTATGGCGAGGACTGGGGGGCGTTCCTCGACAGTGGTGTGTTCTACGCCCGGATCGACGCCGAACGGATGTTCACCTTCCACCTGGACGAGTTGGCTGAAGGTCACGACGGGGCGCCGGGCTGACGCAGTGGCGGTGGC
>JALYXV010000013.1 GCA_030947025.1 Actinomycetota bacterium
GCCCATCGCGGAGCGCCCGGGCGAACTGCGCACCACCGTCGCCGGCAACGCCCTCGCCATGGCCACCGCCCGCAAGCCGGTGTTGCGCCGAAGCGCAGACCAGGCCGTCGTCGACCTGGTGGCGCGCGCCAAGGCCATCAACGACGACGACGGCTATCTCTTCTGGGTCGACTGGCTGGAATTGTTCGGGAGCTACCTGAACCCCGACGTGGAGCGCCTCGGCGACGTCGACGTGTACTACCGCCTCGCCCGGCGGTACGAGGGCGACGAATACACGGTGATGGCCCGGCAACGGTGCCGGCAGGCGGAGCACAGCGGCAGGTCGTTCCCGACCTTCACCGCCGAACTGCTGTGGCCCGAGACCGAGGTCATGCGGGCACTGTTAGGGCGCTCGGCCATCATCAGCCTGGTCGCCACGCCACCGGCCCAGTTGGGCGCCCCGTCCAGGTTGCTGTTCTCGAGACCGCGGCCGCCGGTCGCCGAACAATCTCTCAACCCGGGCGGGCCGACAGATACCCCGGCGCTGGTGTGCCCTGCGTGACGGGCCGCGAACGGGTCGCGCCGAGGGCGTCTGAGCCGATCGGGACGCGGGTCTGGCCCGCGGTATAGAGGAAACTGCGGGCCGGGTGACATGGGCAAACACCCTCGATTCCAGGTGGTGCGCCGGGGCGTATAGAAGAAGCTGCGAGATTGCGGGCTGCGGAGCCTTGAGGCCGGATGGAACCCGGAGGCGGCGGCGACCATGACCGCGGTCTGCTCACGGCCGCTGCTGCCATCTCGCCGGCTCATATCCCTCGGGGGCGGTGGCCGGGTCAAGGGTCTTATAGATTCCGTTGCGGACCATGAGGATCGCTCCTGTCGTCCCTGTCGATTCGCAGGTGTGTGCTGCCAGGCTTTCGGCTCGGCCGACCAACCTCGCCATCGCCGGCCGCGACTCCGCTTGGGTGGTCGTGAAGTAGTAGCGCAGCGACCCGTACTTCTCCTTCACCTGGTAGACGAGATAACCGGGATCCAGGCCGGCTAAAGCCTGGTCCAACTCGACCACGATCCGGTACCAGCCAGGCCCGCAATAGATCGACCGTGCGTACCCCTCGACCACGCGGCGCAGGACCTGACGCAGACCCTCTGACCATTCTCCGGCATCGGGTGGCACGCTGATCGCGGCATCCCGTCGCCGCACGTCCACCTGGCGGTACAGCTCAAGCATTTGTTCGACATCGCCGGATCGGTCTGACGAGGCAGCCATGATCTGATCCCACAGGGCCACCTCGGTCGGCGACAGCACCGGGGCATGGTCACCGGGCAGATCGGGCGGACGTTGCACCCTCTACCCGCCCGCCGCAATGCCGTCGACGCTGAGCGGGGCGGGTTCGTCGCCGGTGTCCTCCTGGCCGGCCAGGTCCGCGATCACGGCCCGGTCATGGTCGTTGAGCGCCACTTCACCAGGCTACGCCGAAGCCCGTGGCGGCGGGCTCGATCGACGCCGCCACCCTCCCGTCGGGGTCCGCCCGCTGCGGATCTGCGCTCCCTATGCTTGTCCTCATGGTGCTGACCGATCCCACTGCATGCCCTATCGGGCCGCCCGCGGGCGACCACGTTGGCGACGGTTACTTCGAGGCTCTGAGCGACATGACAGCCGAGGACGTCCGGCTGGCGATCGGCCACTTCCGTCACTGGTCCGGCCATCAGTTCGGCCCGGACCGCGATGAGTTCCTGCGCTACCTCGACGAACAACATGAGGAGTTGCACTGTTTGATCGAAGGATGCGGGTGGACCGAGGGGGTACTGGTGTTCGTCGTCGGCGACTTCTTCGACGCCAACGTCGCCTGCGGTGAACGTTGGGGCCTCGAACCGATGCAACGCCTTCGCGACCACGACAACTGGACTGTCGCCTACGAACTGCACCACCACGGCGAGCGAGTCTGCAGCGCAACCCCCGACCTCAACTGCGATCTGCTCCGCCTGGCCACCAGCTACGGCGGGATCGTCGCCGCCCGGGCGGTCGCCTACGACGGAACCCCGGGAGCCGAACTCGGCAGCTGGCGGGTGTCACGACAGGGCATAACGCCGGTTGCATTGACCGCCTGAACAAAGTCTCACCCGAGGTGTCCGCATAACCCCGGAGCTCCAAGTCCGTGGCATCAACCACAATCGGACGAGCAGGGGGCCTCTACGGGTAGGCCCCGCAGCAGGGCGGTTGAATGACCGCCTGATCCAGCAGCCTCACTCGAGCCTGTCGTAGACGAGAGCGTCGACGGCGTCCAGGTCGTACACCTCGGTCGCCCACTCAGACACAACTTGGCGAAGGGGCACATCGTCGTTCTGGCTGATGACGTCCGCCAGGCCGCACGCGAACCTGGTCAGCGTGAAACTCGTGTGCTCGGGGTCACCGAAGGCCCACACAGCTTCAGTCGCAGCGAAGTAACTCACACGGTCGACGGCGGCCCGCAAGGCCAGATCGACTGGGACGAAGTCGTAGTCCACGACCAGGTCCGCCTCGGTGAGGACCGCGGAGAGGTCCCCGGGGAAATCGGCGAAGCACAATGCGGCCCTCACAGCCCAAGCGGTGGCGGCGGCGACGAGTGCCTCCGGGTCGGCGGTCGGGAAGGGCCGCGGGTCGCTTTCGTCCCAGATGTCCTGGCTTTGGACCCAGCGGCGCAGGCTGCGGGCCGCCTTGGCTGTGCGGGTGCGCGACGGCCAGGTGTACGCCGGTGGCGGCGGCGGTAGGGCGGCCGCTCCGAACAGGTGACTGTCAGCGCCCGGGACGGCCGGCGTGGACAGCCAGCTCGTGAGGATCATCGGCCAGCGGTGCCACCAGGCGGCGATCGCCACCGGGTCGGCGTCGGACGGCCCGGTCACGAGGGGGGTGACATCGCTCGCCTGGAGGTGGTCGACGACGAAGAACGAGGCCGCCGGCCATACCGTCAGGTACGGGTCGCGGGAGCGGTCCACGATCTCGTCGCCCAGCCGGCCCTCAGCCACAACTTCGCCCACGAAGGCCAGGCGGACGGGCGGGACGCGCAGCACCACCCCCGTCCAGCCCGGCGGGACGTGCAGACTCTTGCAGCTGGGATCGTGGCGGCTGGGCATGTCGCACAGATCGACGCCCGCCAGGAGGCGATGGGCGACCAGCAGCAGACCTCGGTCGCCGTGACAGTGCTGGGTCTCTCCACGCAGTGCGACACGAACCTCGTCCTCGACGCGGCTCAGTGGCGTGTCCAACCATCCCGTGGGGGGAGACCAGGCACCCTCGTCGACGAGACGGCTGACGACCCAGGTGGGAAGGAGAGCGAAGCCAACGGCTGCGCTCGGCCATTCGGGATAGCTGTGTGGATCGTTGTACAGCGGAGTGCGCCGGGCCTTCGGACGCTCCCCTTCAAAGTCTGCCACCCAGACATCATCTCCCATCCCGGGGCGGGTCCATACCCGGCACGGGACGACTCCACGCGCCTGAAAGGGTCGCCAGCCACCGGGTCCTCGCTGGCTAGGTCACTGGCTGGTGAGGGGCCCGCCAAGAACTCGCCGCAGGCCCTCAACCTGATTGGCCAGCGAGTCGATCTCGGCCGTGAGATCCCGGCGCATCTGTCGGAGTGTCTCCACCTCGTCGAGGAGCAGCCTCGCCTGGTCGCCAGGGAGGGATGAGGCCATGGCGAGACTCATCCGCAGACGGACCAAGTCCTCGTCAGCCATCACACCAACGATAGAACATCTGTTCGACACTGGCATATCGTCGTGGTCGTGGCACGAGGCCAGTGGGGGAGCAGGGCCCCGAGCCTGCTCATATGATTGTCGATTCGGTAGCCCCTGCTGCTGGTGCCGCCTTGCTCGGCGGCATGCCGTAGTGCGTCAGACGGCAACCTGGGAGTAGTCCCATGATGCCGGATATGGGAAACAGGGTCGGTGCCCTGGCTGGGCCCCGAGGATGCACTTCCGTCCTCCCTTGCTCGGGGAGCCGCCCGGCGGCGTCTGCTCGTATGGCTCCATCCAGCCCTGGACTGCATGTGGTTGGCCGTGTCGACCCGTCGATCACGCTTGGCCATAGGTTTCACGGTTCGAGCTCGGCTACGGTCGGGAATCGGCTTGCGTCGGCTTCCAACCACACACGCAATGCGGCGGTGGCTTCTACGTCGTTGCGGTTGTAGGTGAGGAGCCAGTCGCGGGCGGCCAGAGAGGCGGCCGGGTCCGCTTGGTCGACGGCCTGGTCGTAGCGGATCATCGACTCGCCGCCGCCGGGGTCTTCGACTTCCCAGGTGAACTCGCATAGCGGCGCCACAGACTTGAGACCGACAGCGGAGCCCGTGAGGAGCTGACGGCGGAACACGGCCAGCAGGTCGACCCATTCGTCGGAGTCGACGAAGGCTTTGACTTCCGCCTCGAGCCCGGCGACGGCAGCGAGGCGTCGCATCTGGGTGTTCTCGGCCCCGGCGTTGTAGCAGTAGGCGGCGACGGTCGCTCCTGTGGCCGCCGCACGCCGCCGCACATCGCTCAGCCACTGCCAGAACTCGACGAACACGGCTACCTCGGCGTCGGCGGTCAGCTTCTCCCAGGTGTGGAACGACCGGTACCCGGGCGCGACCGCGCAGCGCCCCGACCGGTCGGTGACCAGCGTGCCCCACAGGTAGACGCCGTCCTCGACGTTCTCCATGTCGATGTCGACCTCGATGTCGGCCCGGGGGACCTCGACGCGGCCCACGCCGCGGCGGCGGTACACGACGGCGTCGCCCAACGCCGCGCGGGCCTGGTCGATCTGATCGGGGAGCGCCCCCGGCGACGTGTCGCAGTACGCCGCGGTCGGGCGCGACAGTGTGCGGGCGTCACCCAGGGTAATGATGCCGGCCGCTTCCAGCCGGGCCAGTTGCGCCGTGCGACGCGTGCCGATGATGGCTGCGACCGGCGTCTCGTCGGCCCGCTCGTCGAGCGCGTCGAGCAGCGGCCGAAGATCTACCTTGTCGGCCACCAGCGTGGCGGTGCGATGGTCAAGCCGTGCCAACTCCCGGCGGTTGGTCACGCCTTTGTCTCGGTGCATGCGCCATCCGGCCCAGCCCATACGCGGCAGGAGACTGACGTCGCCGTCGCCCGCCTCGAGCCGGGGTCCACAACATGACCACCACCGGCAGGTTGCGCACTCGGCGACCCGTACCGGCACCACCAGCGGGGCGTCGGCCTGAGCCGACCGGTATTGGGCGGCGACGGCCAGGATGTCGAGGCGGAAGTCGAACTCGAAGTCGTAGACCTCCATGGTCGTGCGCTGCTTGCGTCGACCCGACGACGACGGCGTCGTCCACACCGCGGCGTCGAGGTCGTACCAGGTGACGGCGGATTCGACGCCGATGATCCCGCCGTAGCGGCCGTCGCCGACGGCCCAGCCGGCCGCCTCGAGCATCCGCTGGTAGTGGGCCAGTTGCAGCAGGTCCGCCTTCGACTTGCGGGCCGACAAGCCGGGTGTCGGCGTGGCATGCCCCCAGCCGGGTGCGGCGAGTGGTGAACGCCACGACGGCAGCGCACTGGCGGACGCCGCCTCCAGGGTCTGATGGTGCTTCACGTCGACCGCTCGGTAGCCGGTCGAGCTGGAAGCCTGGACCAGGACGTCGGGCTTGCCGATTCTCCTGCCGGCGCGGTCGGCGAGGATGCGTCCGCCCACGATGAGCGCGGCGCCGCCCGCCACGGCCGCTACCGTCGCCGCTTCTTCCTCGGCGGCATTTTCGCCGACGTTCACGACAACCGCGTCGCGGTGAAGCCGAGACACTGTGGCCAAGATGTCTGCCTCGAACTGGCGGCCTCGGGCGAAGCGCCGCTCGAGCACAGGCGACGTGAGAAGGGGCTCGCACGGCTCCAACGCGTCCCACTGGGCCCGGACTGGGCACTGCTTGGCCACGTACCCGCCCTGTAAGGGCACACCAGACACGTCGTAACGAGTCGCCACGAATCCAACACTACGGAGGAACGGCGGGCCGGCCCAGCCTCGTGCCTGATCACAGCCGTAGCTCGCACGGCCAAGACCATGCACACGGCCGCCCGTTCACTCCAGTCGTGCGCCCCTCGCGGCCGTGCACCTAAACGAGCGGTTGCACCAATAGTCGGCTGGTTGCACCAAAAGTCAGGGGGCGCACTGGCCCTTTGACTCGGCGTCGAACGTCGGCTGATCCACCGATGCCCGCCAGGAACCGGCCACGTTGTATGCGTGGACGGTCTGAGTCTCGGGTCCTAGGGCCTTGAAGGCGATAGTCACCGTGACGGCGGTGCTGGCAAGGTCACCGGCTCCCGGCGTCGGTGAGACTTCTGTGTAGACCTTGATGATCGAGATGCTGACGACAGGCGGGATGGAAGACTTGTCGCCGCACGTGATGAAGGTGTCTCGCTTGATCGCCGCCTGTTGCTGGGGCAGGAGGTCTGCGTAGGCGAGGCCCCATTGACCATCGGCTTCCTCTGTGATGTGCCGCTTCACGAAGGTTTCAATCGGCTCCTTCGGGGTCGTGGTGGTGGATGCCGCCGTGCGCGATGGTTGAGACGCTGCTGTCGTCGCTGTACTGCTCGTCGACCCAGACGAGCATCCCGCCGCCAATGCCACCGCTGCCGTGGTCACAGCCAGTCGTCGCCCGAGCATGGGTCTCCGTTCGCTCGCAATGGAGACTAGACACGAACGCGACCCCCAAGGTCTGAAGACGGGGGGGTGTCTCGTTCTACAGCCGGTTGTTCACCGACGGTCACTTGACTCGCACTCGCGTGTGTAGTCGCTCTGTAGCGCGGAACGAGGCGCCTGTGCGTGCTCATCCAAGCCTTCTAACGAACTGGGCATCGAGTCCACGTTCGACGCCTCATCGGCGTAAGGCCAGGGGCTCGCCCTGAAGGGGACAGCCAGCTTGTCGGCGAGCTAGGTCGCGATGCCCAACACAAGGATGTAACCGGAAATGGGTTCGCCAGGGGTATCAAACTGTCGATAGAAGACAGTTGAACCGAGCGGGCCTCTAGCTCGGTAGTGCCCATTCTGGTAGTCCTTTTCGGGTGTCGGTGGTCCATACAACTCCCACTGCATCATCCCGACCTTCATCGCCTCCAAGTCGTCATAGGTGGGACGGTTGGCGTCCTCCCATATTTCGACCGCGTCACCCCATTCAACGGACCAGAGGCGACCAACCACCCCTGACAGTTAGGACTGGTCTCGGCGGCGCACGAACTGGCGGAACTGCTCCTCCACCGATGGCGTGTCCCGGATGATGTCCCCCAACGTGCCATCCGCCGCCGCCCTTTCCGCTGCCTCCAGATGAGCACCTAAGCGAACCTTGGCTGCCTCGATCCTCGTCAGTCGCTCCTCGTCATCGGGGGCGCGTGCCACTACAGGGTCGGCCATGGCTACCTCCTAATGCGATACGTGGTGCGGGGGAAGGGGGGTATTAACACCCCTAACTGTAGCAGGAGGACCGGGGGGTCGCTAGAGCAGGATCGAACTGCCTCAGCCTCTGACCAGCACGTTCGCGATTTGGGTCCATCAAGTCACCAATCCCCGATGCATCAAGCCCGCCCTCCACCTTTCTGTGCGGTCCGGCCCCTTGCACATGAACTCAGCCAAATTTTCGGGGGTTTGTGTGCAAAGCCGCCCCTCGCCAGGAACACGGCCTCAAGTGAACCACGATGACCGCTCCGGGGGTGCGGTTCGCCAGCTTCAGAGAAGACTCCTTCTCTGAAGTGACCTCCCCGTCATGGCTTCAGAGAACCCGCAGACCGACGGTCCTCAGGACGCCGGAAACACTTCAGAGAATAGGCCGCTCATCCCATGGCCACGTCGTGGCCGTGCTCCTGTCGACCTGCCCGGCCGGTGCCTGGCGGTGCTCGAACACCTACACCGCCGCCCTCGGCGCGGCTCCTCTCAACCCGACCCGGCGCGCCTACGTCTCCAAGGTCCGCCAATACCTGGCCTGGCTCGCCGCTGCCGACGTCGATGGCGACCACACGGAAGCGCTGACGGCCGGTACTGGGCGGTGCGCGACTTACCGCAACCACCGCCGGGCCGTCCTCAAACACCGGCCGGGCACGGTCACCAACGCATACGCGTCGAGTGCCGCCAGCGCGGTACGGGGCGCCAGTCCGCCAACCAGGGCATGGGGATTGACCGACGCCCACTGTCGCCACCCCCACCTCGCGATGCCTTCGATTGTCGCGAGCCAGTAAGAAACGGCCCGGATCGGGCCCGACCTCGGACCAAGCCACACCATGCCGTCATTCAAGTAGTGAATGTGCCGGTGCCGTCCTCTGCTGCGCTGGGGAACGTTGATGGCTCCGGATGAGCCGTCCTGGGTGACTACCCTGCCCGTTGGTGGACCACGTAGTAGAGCTCGTTCGTGGAGAGTCGGTTGATCGAGCGCACTGGCCATTTAGCCTGACGCGAGCGGACCTGAAAGTTCGCGTCCGTGTGGTGGACGCCTTCCTGAACGATGCCGTCGTCCTCCACATGTTCCAGGACTTTGAGTATCTGGACATGTCGAATGAGGCGCCTGAGCGCGTAGCGGCGCTCTGGGCAGACGCTATTTCCGAGCTTCCGACGGACAACGTCGCAAGTGCGCAAGTGGCTGACGTGGCGGTACCGCCCAGAGGGAGTGCGGGACCAGTCGGACTGCCACACGCCGACGTAATCGTGACGCTCGCGCAATGGGCTGGCGCAGGCGTCGTGGCAGTCGCGCTACAACAGCTTTGGGAGAACGTCCGGCAAAGGCGACCCGCACGATCGAGCGACGTCGCCCGGCGTGAGCTGGCCATAGGTGAGGCCGAGGCACTAGCGCGCTGGATAATCGTCGCGGACTACTTGGAGCCAATCGCTGATGCTGCTGCAGGCGATGCGATGGATACGCTGGAGCTCCGAGAGCACGACCAGTCAGCGGGTGGCTTTCAATTCGTGTTTGATCATGCTGCGTCGGGTTGGAGGTACGACATTACTTTGGTGCACCCTGACGGAGTGCCTTTTGCAGTCGCCTCTCACATTCGATGCACTCAGATCTCATACGACGACGGGATCGAAGTCCGTGCACCTCTCGATCACACCTTCATTCGGGCATGGCGCTTCCTCCGAGGGCAGCGGGACTCGGCGAGGTAACCGGCCGGCGCCCGCTCCTGATGGCGAAACTGCGGAGGGGATCGAGTCGGCTCCAGGAGCGACGGTCTTCGGAAGTTCCTCCCACGCTCTACAGTGCGTTGAACACCGTGCGAAGCGCTCTGGGCAAGTCCCGGGCCGCAACGACGCTGCAGTAGGCGCGGAGCCGCGCAGCGTGGGCTCCCGAATGACGGGTCTCGATTTGGAATCTCCCGGCCTCGGTTGGGAACACACAGACGATGAGCGAGCCTCGCCCGGTTTTCGATGCTCCCTGCCAGCACCGGAGGTGTCCTGGATGCGGCGTTCCCTCGTGCCACACGATGTCCAACCGATCCAGATGAGCGAGGTCGTCGTGCATTTCTTGCGCTGATTCGTACCGATCGGCCGGGTCTAGCGCCATCGCTCGTTCGACCCGCAACGCAAGAGGCTGAGGCACATGCGGTGCAAGGTCGCGTAAACGTGGACGGCGCCCGGCAATGACCAAGTCTCGAATCTCATCAACGGTAGGGCCGTCGTAGGGGTACGCTCCGGTAAGGAGACGCCATGCCGTCACACCCGCGGAATAGAGGTCGGAGACGGCGTTGGCCTTTCCCCTCTCGTAGAGCTCAGGGGCCCGTACTTGCCACGACCCGTGAGCGGGCGATTCGCCGCTCGCGTCGAGTTGACGGGCAACCCCGAAGTCGCCGAGCTGAGCATGGTCCTCGCTTTGTAGGAAGAGATTGGCGGGCTTTAGATCCAGGTGAAGGAGACGGTTCGTGTGGCAGACGACCAGACCCACAAGGAGATGTCGGACCCATCGGATCGCTGTGGGCGCCGGCACGCCCCGGAATCCGAGGTGATCCTCAGCGGACCGAAGGGGAGCAACCTCGGTGACCAGATAAGGGATGTCCTGATAGGCATTGGCATCAAAAACTCGCAATATGTGGTCGCTCTCGAGCGCTGTCAGAATCCGCCCCTCGTGGAGAGCGAAGATCTCGGAGGCACCCCGCCGGAAGACCTTCAGTGCGACGGTACGACCGAGGTTGTGATCGAAGGCCTCGTGGACCGTGCCATAGCCGCCACCACCGAGCCTGCCAACGATCTCATAGCGGTCGGCGAAGAGAGGAGCCACGCCTCAACTGTACGGTGAGGGCATGGCGGTTCTTGGTTTCAGTTGCAAGGTGGAGAAGGGTAGGACGGCTACGCATGGGGTTCTGGCCGAAGGTTCAGGTGACCAGGTTCAACTCACCGAGGTGTTTTCTCACCTGGGCGACCGGCAGGAGGACCTCGCCCAGCAGCTTTGCTCTCTCATGTGGAGCGCGGACTCCGCCTTGCGGGACTTGAACGTCGAGGCGGCGGTGGTGCGGTCGATGGACTGGGACGGCCGCCAGCGAGTCACGGACCAGACCCGCCAACGCTTCGCTGCCGAGGGAGTGCTGCTTGCCGTCATCCGAGCGCGAGGAATCCAGCGTGTCGAGCCGCTGTCGGGACGAGAAATCGGAGCCAGATGCGGCTCCTCGAAAGAGGCCGTCGCAGCCCGGGCCGCTGTGCTGGTCCGTAGCCGTTCGGTTGAGGCCGGCATGGCGGCCCTCGCCGCGCTGGAGGATGGCTAAAGGCGGTTGGCGAGGATAATGAGGTCGTCGACCTCGTCGCTGAGGTCGACGTCGCTGGCGTCGATCACCACGGCTGCCATCACCCTCCCCGCGCCGCGGTCTCGGGCGCGGCGAGCCGCTTGGCGTATCTGCCACCCGGTAGCGAGCAGCCCATCCACCACGAGGACTGTCCCGTCCAAAACTTGGGTGGCGGTGGCCCGACGCAGGCCGTTGGCAGCCAAGGCGGAGGCAACCGCCGCGAGGCGGTCGCCAGACGCCGAGGCCCCGACCATCAAGATGCAGCCTCGCTCGCCGGCCACCGAGATCAAAGCTCGGCAAACCTCGGTCGCGACGCCAGGGTCGCCGAGCTCGTCGTCCAACCGGTTACCGAGGGCGGCAGCTTCGAACGGCCAGGTGTCGTCGCCGACGCAATTGAGAGCCCGGGCCGCGGTCACGACATCCTGCAGAGCCATGGCGCACCTCCTCTGAGAGTATGGCCGACAACGCCGCCTCGCACCCACTGGGAGACACCAACGCTAACAGAGTTTGTAGGATTTTTAGATGCACTTGCCGGACGGCCCCCACCGCATCACCCAGAATCGAATCGCCAGGTAGCGATACCCAGCAGTGTGATGAAGGTCGCCCGGCTCCAACCCGGGGATGAGATCTACATCCAGCCGGTCGACGACCCGCCAGGGTCGGTGCTGCTCATACCGGCGCTCATGGTTGCCGATTGGATTGAGCGAGGCCGCGGATCGCTCCGGGACAAGTCATCGCAGCGGAAGCGGTGACAGATCAGCTCTAGCTCACGGTCAACCTGCCTTGAAGCGGACCTGCCTTCCGGTCCTGACGAGACGGTGAGGGCTCACAAACACGAACAGACAGTGTTGGTTCGAGAAGGCTTCGGCTTTGCAAACCGCTTTGGATCCCGCTAGGTCGGTGAGACGTACGAGTTTCTCGGTCAGCTCGCCGGTACGGCGTGCATCCCACGCGAGCGTGCCGAGCGGCGAGGCATCGTCCCCCAAGACCCGGAGGGCCCTGTCAGGGAACCAGGCGGACAGCGGCCCGAAACGTACGGCGAAGGCAGGCGACTCGACGGTCGTCCACACTGGAACGGTGCCATCCTGGCGCGCCAGGTAACCCGCCACGATCAAGGCGACGGCCTCTGGATGGTGCTCGGCGTAGAACCGAAAGGTGGCGTGCAGGGATGCTGCATATTCGCTGGCTAGCAGCAGCGGGGTCTTCAGCGAGTCCTCGAAATCTAAGGCTCGCTCGTGAAACCTGCGCCCTTGGAACAGCAGGAAGGCGGCGGCCAGATTCGCCTCGGCCTCGAACTGCTCTTCGGCATGTCGGAAGAGCCGGGCGTCGTTGTCGAGGTAGAAGGCGTCCCGCTGCCATGGCAGGATGCGATGGCCGAGTTCATGAGCCTTTATGAAACGCTGGCGACCCTCGGGCTGCGAGCCATCTATGAAGACGGTCTCACTGCGGAAGAGGTAGGCGCCGAGGATCCTCCTCCACGCCTTGGGCTTCTTGGAGATGAGATCCTCGGGTAGCTCGCCGATGTCGATGACCTCTCGGGCACCCGCGGCCACTGCGACTTGGTCCAGGGGGGTGGGCACGGCCCCCGCCGCCCCGGCCTGGTGCAGCACTGCCTCCACATGACCGAGAATGAGCCGTCGGCCGAACAGCTCGACGTCAGCCACCCGAGGTTTCCTCCGACGCCGGCGTGGCACGCCTCTTTCGAAGTTCATCGAAGAACTCCAGTGTCTGTTCCTGTTCCTCCGGCGTCAGGTCGCCGAAGACATGCAGGGCGGCGTTGGCGAGCGACAGTCGGCTATTGGCGTTTGGACCTGCGAGGCCGGCTAGGCGAAGCAGCTTGGCGTACTCGAGGTCGTAGACGCCGGCCAGCACCCACAAGACGTTGGCGGCGGGCTGGGTGATATGGCCCTTCTCGATCTGCGAGAGGTGGGCGTTGTTGATCCCGGTGACGCGCTCGACCTCCCGAAGGCTCAGCCCCTTATTGCTCCTCCCCTCAGCCAGGACCTGTCCCAGCGTTTCGGGCATCTTCCTCGTCCACCTCCCCGGTCACCGCCCATCATAACAGCAGGTGCTCAGTTGGTTAGCGGCACCTGCTAAGATGGTTAGCACCTCTCCGGTGGAGAGCGCCCAAGCCGTGACGCCGGCTCCTTCCCTGCCATGAGCGGGGGCCGGCGCCCCGGCCTGAACTACGGAGGTAACAGTATGACTAACAGCCCGACAGAGACAGCAATCGAGACCGGGGAGGTGGCCAAGCACGGCATCCGGGTCACGGTGACCTTCTCGTTCTCCGAGAAGGGGCCATACCAGGGACGCGACGGGCGGTCCACCATCCTCGGCGTGGTGCGCAAGGCGGCCATGGAACACTTTGAGGCCGACGAGGACCCAACCCACGTCTTCTACCTGAGCCACGACCGTATGCGCCAGGAAGACAGCCGGACCCTTGGCGATGTGGCCGGCTGCGAGGATGCCGTGACCTTCCGGTTGGTCAAGGAGCTGATCCAGGGATGAGCCTGGACCTCGAGAGCCGGCTGGCCCTCGAGCAAGACGAGCCCGCCGTGGTCGAGTTTCTCGCCCACCACGGCGGGCGGGTCTTCCTCCAGGTCGGCGAGCCCGCCGTACGGTGGCTTGCCATCCGGCCAGCCACCGACCCCGCGCAGGTCTACGTCGCCCGCCTAACCTGGCTGCGCCACCCTCACGATCCGCCCTCGGTCACGTTCACGACCGGGGTGGGTGGCGAGGCGGGCGCCGTCAGCGCTTGGCCGATCATTCCCGGCTACCGGGCCCCCGGCGACATCTGTATGCCCTTCACCGCCGAGGGTTTCGGCCTCCATCCGGACTGGCGAGCCGGACCCGATGCGTGGGAGCCGACCGGCAACCCCTATCTGCGGGTCGCCACCCAGCTCCAGGACGACCTCGATCACCGCTATCAGGGCCGTGCGGGATGACCCTCGTCCTGCCCTCCGACGCGGTCATGGCCATCACCGCCGATGTGAAGCAATGGGGGACGGCCGACGTACGCCGACGAGGGGCCGCTGGCGTAGAGACCGGAGGATTCCTGTTGGCCGTACCCGGCCGGTCAGATGTCTCCGCCGTTGCTCTGGCTGGCGGCAGCGGCATCCTGCGCGCCCCGATGCAGTTCATGGTTTCCGGCGGAGCGATCGACTGCTTGTCGGAGTGGGCCGACGAGCACGACCTGCGCATCCGAGCCCAGTTCCACTCCCACCAACTCGGAAGCGCCCTCTCGCCCATCGACCGCGCCGGCGGGCTCCGAGTCGAGGGCTTTGTCACCGCCGTCGTCCCGCGCTTCGCCGATCCGCCTGGCGACCTGGGGCTGTGGGGTTGGTGGGAATTCCGGCGCCCGGACTGGACGCCATCGCCCCGAGCGACCTGCGCGCCAGGTGGTGTGCGCACCGTGTTGTTCGACGAGGACGGCATCCATGAGTGACGCGTATCCGCTGGAGCACTCCCGCTCTCTGCTCCTGGCCGCCCGGGCATCGGCGAGTGCCTCCGACAACCGGCACCTGCGCTCCCACATGGAGGCCACCATGATCTTGCTAAGTGCAGAAGCCGACCTGCCCGGCGCTATCCAAAGCCTGAGCGTCCTGGCGGCCACGCTCCGCCGGGGCCCCGGACGCCTCTTCTTGGATCCCACAACCCTCGATCCGGGGGACATCGAGCGCGTCGTGGGCGCGATCATGGCCATCGACCCGAAGCGCGGCATCGCCGTGACCGCCAGCCCTCCTGAACCTGACGTGCATGTGCACTTGGGTACCCGCCCCAGCGGCCGGGCTATCCGGGCGGTGCCTCACCGCCACGGCGGCCATCTCCTGCTTGATCCCGCCATAGCGGGTCCCACGGTCACCGATGTCTCCGGCCTCGGCATCGTCTTCACGGCGAGCATCGCCGCGGCCGAAGTCTTCAAGACCCTCGCCGCCGTAGTGCCCGCCCGCCGCCGATCTCCCGGCCAGATCTCGTTCTGTCCCGTGACCTTGGGTTCGGACCCCGGCGCGGCCCCGATCCTCTCCAGCCATGACATCGACCTTGCTCTGGTCGGCATCGGCGCCATCGGTACGGCTGTCGTGCTCATCTTGAGCCTGCTGCCGTTAAGTGGACGGCTCTTGGCCGTCGATCCCCAACGCTTCGATCGGGAGAACCTCGGCACTTACAGCCTCGGCACCCTGGCCGACACCGTGTCCCGTCCGCAAAAGACGGCGCTCGCCGAGCGGGCGCTCACAGGATGGACGGTTTGCCCCTTCGGTTACCCCGTCGCCGATCTTCCCGCTGCCGTGGACGATGGCCGCGTCCACTGGCCCACGACTGTCATCGTCGCCCTCGACGACGTGGCTCCCCGTCACGCCGCCCAACTCCTTTGGTCCGACGTGCTCATCGACGCCGGCACTGGCGATACATCCGTCGGTATGCACGAACTCCGCCCGGTCGGCCCCTGCGAGCAGTGCGCCTTTCCTATCCGGAAGGACGGCCCGTCGTCGATAGATCGCCTTGCAGCGGCCACCGGCCTCGACCCCAGCTACCTCGCCGTAGATGGTGTCCTCGACGTCGAGACCGTCGACCAACTACCGGCAGATCAGCAGGAGCAGATCCGTCCCCTTGTCGGCACCAGACGATGCTCACTCGCTCAAGCCCTCGGGCTCAGCGAACTCGACCCTGACAAGTACCAGCCAGCCATTCCCTTCGTCGCACAGCAGGCTGCTTGCCTCGCCGTCGGCCGCTTGGTGGCGCTCCTAACATCGGTCGCCACGACCGTCACGCAGTTCCAATACGATGTGCTCCGCGGACCCGATCTGGCCCATGCAGACCGACTGGCGGCCCGCCCCAGCTGCTACTGCCAGCAGCAGGCAGACCGCATCGAGCAGATTCGCAGGCTTCGCGGCGCAGCAGCTCTTGGGCGGTGACAGTCACTTGCCCGTCGTCGGTTGCCCGATGGCGACGCGAGCGCAGCGTCGGAGTGGTACGGCAGAATGCCGGTCCTGTAAATCCCGAACCAGTATGGACACTTGCACCGGAGCTCCGGTCGCGTTCGGGTCAGCTGCCACGACCGGCTGGCTGGCTGGTCCGGATCTTCACCGTCACGAACCGTGTTGAACGCTGGGTCGATGGCACCGTTCGGCCAGCACCGCTTTGCGCGAGCCACTCGTCGGATCTCAACGCTCCCGTCGCAACCGGCGTTCTTCTTGGGCTCGAAACCACTCCTGCCGCTCAGCCATGGTCTCGGCTTTGGGGGATGGTCTTGGTTTCCCCCCGATTAGCTTGCCGGGCTGGTATGCCCGCCCCCGTGTCGCTCCTCGCAAGAACCTGGCACGCGGCCGACCGCGATTCGGCATTTAGCGAGTCATCGGATGAACATTTGGGATCGTCATACCGGAACTCATCGCGTCCGCCGGCGCAGATCATCTTCAGCGCCTTTGTCGCCTTCGAAGAGATTAGCGGGGTCATACGATTGGCCAGCGCGAACCTTGTCGCGGCGCCTCGCTATCGAGCTGGACAGGCTGGCGAAGGCGGCCGCGCTTCCGGCTGCGTCGGCGGCGAAGTTCTGTGAGCTGCCGGCGGAGTAGCCGATCCTGCCGCCCTCGGCGTAGGCGTCCTGATTGGCCCCCATTTAGGCGAATGTCCACCCGTCGTCTTGACGCTTTTTCATCAGGTCGAAGATCATCTGCCGGGTGTACTCGACGCTTTGGTTCTCGTGGCCGTCGGTGAAGGTCACGAAGATGATCTCCTCGGCGTCGAGGCCGGCCGCGCGGCGCTGTTCGACGCGGATGGTGGCGTCGGCGATGGTGTGGCCCATGGCGTCATATAGCGGGGTACCGCTCCGGGGGAGATACGTCGCGGCGGACAGTTCGGCGACCGCTGCGATCGGTCGGGCGCCGCCCAGCACCTCGTGGGGGTCCTGGGTGTCGAACTGGACGACGGTCATGACGGCGTCGTCGCCGTTGGCTCGCTGGGCGGCTACGAAGCCGTTGAAGCCGCCGATCACGTCGCTGGCTATCGATTGCATCGACCCGGAGCGGTCGAGCACGAAGTAGATGTGGGTGCTGGTGGTCATCAATTCTTCTTTCTCTTGGAGGCGACCAGGCCTCGTTCCAGGACCAGGCGGATTGTGTCGCTCATAGCCAGGCCCTCGGCGTTGCCGACCTCGGCGAGGCGGCGCATCAAGTCGTCGGTGAGACGCACGCTGATGAGATGGCTGGTGCTGGCCCGCCGGGCTCGGGAATCGGAGGAGAAGTAGGTGGAGGGGGAGGACCGGGACTCTTCCATGTCCAAAAGTGTACCACAACTGTATTACAGATGTGTGGGTTTCTGGCCTAGTGTCGGTCCGGTGCCATTGGCCACTGGATGAAGTATCGGAAGTGTGGGTGGCGGATACGGGAACAGCGCTGACCGCGAACACCGAAAGGCGCACATTGTGGCTTTTATCATCGGGCCGGAGAGATATTGGCGACTCGTGCGGTTCGAGTAGGAGGGCGCTGCGGTGGAGGAATCTCGACGAGTTAGGCACCGATGATTTCGAGGAGGAACGCTGCCCGGAGGGTCACCTCGGCGCAGTGGGCGCACACAGTGCCAGCGACCTGGCGGGGCCTCTCACCAAGCAGGACGTGGACGGTGGCGGGCTTCGCACAGCGGGGGACCGAGCACGGCCCGATTGCAGCGATGTCGGTGTTTATGGCCATCGGTGTCGAGTGTGCCTCAAGGGTGTGACGACTGGTCAATGGCACGGCACAACGAATCCTGTCGGTGATCTCGGCGGCCTGGCGATGACGACCCTGTGCCAACCCGAGACGGCCTCTACGGGCCAGCGTGATCGAGCCATTCCGAACTACAGCGGTGATATTTGTCACACCTGGTTGAGACGATGTCCTTCAGTCGCAAACCGAGGACCCTTCGGGTCAAGGAGTAACAAGATGCGCACGAAGGTGGACATTCTCAAGCCATGCCATCGTGGTGAGCCATGCCCTCGTTTTTTCCTCCCCAACCGCTCCGTTCACCTCGTTGACATTGAGAACCTGATCGGCCATGGCCGTGCCTCCATTTATGAACTGGCGTCGGCGGCCGCGGAATACATCAACGTCGCCCCTGTAGTAGGCGGTGACCTGGTTGTCATCGGCTGTGATCGAGGTCTTCGTCTGAACGTCGGCCTGGCGTGGCCTGGTGTGCGAGTGGTGGCGGGCACCGGCAGGGACGGCGCCGAGACAGCCTTGCTGGCCGACTTCTGCGTCTCGCCTCTGCTTCGTCGGTTCCGCCAAGTCGTGATCGGCTCCGGTGACCACGCCTTCGCGGGCCTGGCATGGGACCTCACGATGCTCGGCACGGTCGTCGGAGTCGTGGCCCCTCCCGGCGCCCTGGCCAAGGAACTGGCGTCAGCGGCCAGTTGGTCCCAGTGTTTCCCGGCGTTGGCGGTGGCAGCATGACAACGCCGCGATTCGGCGGCCGGGTCGAAACTCTTGAGGGGTCGATCCAAGTCCCAACTCCCGGGAGGGAGGGAGCGGGTCGACCTTTCCTGGCGGAGACGAACGAGTTCCTGCTGCGGGCCCGGGCCCGCAGCGCGGCGTGGAAGGCCGGTACGGCGACGCTGCCCGAGGCGGCCCGGGTGGGGGCGCCCTATATCCGCGACGGCCGTCCTCAAGGTCTGTACGACTATTGCCTCCCGGCTGAGTTCGCCGACTACAACCTGCTGGCCGGTGGACGTGGCCCGGCTCTCGGCTATTTCGCCCGCGAGTCGATCGCCTGGCATCAGCCGACGGCGTCCGGTCCGACGAATCATCTGCTGTCGTCGCAGGTGCAGTGCGTGAACGCTCTCGAACCGATGTCCACAAAGCCGGCGCTGCTGGTAGCTGCGTTCGAGAAGGCCTTGGATGTGGTGGAACCTCTCGAGGTGGACCCCGGCCGGTTCGTGGCATTCGAGTACATCGGCCAGCGTGACTACCTGGGCGAGGTCGGCTCGGGCAGGCGGGTGCGGGGATCGATGACCACCAGTGCCGATGCCGCCATCCGGTACCGGAACAGTGACGGTTCCATCGAGATCGCCCTGATCGAATGGAAGTACTGCGAGGACTACCGAGGCCTCGAGCTGTCCGCCGGCCGCCACGGCAACCGACAGGACCGCTACCGGGCGCTCTGGAAGGCAGCCGACTGTCCGGTTAGGACAGATCTGATCCCCTATGGCGACCTGTTCGTCGAGCCCTTCTACCAACTGTTCCGCCAACAGCTGTTGGCCCATGAGATGGAAAAGGCACACGAGGGCGCTGCCGCCGCCGTCCGGGTCCTGCACGTGTCGCCGGCAACCAGCTCGGCGCTGCGGAGCTCCTTGAATCGGGATTCGCACCGCGACGCCGGCTGCGACGTGTTCGCGATCTGGCGGGCCATGGTCCGCGACTCCGAACGGTTCGTGACCTTGGACGCGGCCGCGCTGTGCGATTCGACGATCACGGGTCCCGACTACGTCGACCGGTACGGTCACCAGTGAGCGTCGCCGCGGCGCACAGACGTCAAAGAGTCCTGGGGGCGGTCGTCGGATGGGCGGCCGGCGACGCGTTGGGCGCACCGTTCGAGTTCGGCGACCCCGGCCAGTTCTCCCGACGCTTTCCCCGCCCGGCCTACGGGTCGACGACGGAGATGACCGGGGGCAGAGGATGGAAGCCGGGGGAGTGGACCGACGACACCCAGATGGGATTGCTGGTCGCCTACTCGCTCCTCGAACACGACGGCCTCGACGAAGCCGACCTGTACGCCCGGTTCGTCCGGTGGCTGCGAGGCGACCCTGCCGACGTCGGCCATCAAACCCGGGTCGTGCTCGGAAGCGGACTGCCATGGGACCGGGCCGCCCGAACCCATTTCGACACCGGCCAACTGGCCGCCGGGAACGGCTCGCTGATGCGTACCATCCCCGCCGCCGTCTACTGGTCCCGTCGCAGCCCCGAAGCGACCAGAGACGCCGCCCGACGCATCTCGGCGCTCACCCACGGCGACCCGGCCGCGGGCGACGGCTGCGCCATCTACCACCACCTCATAGCGGCGGCACTCGACGGACGCGACCCATTGGACGCCCTGCCCGGGGCGCTGGCAGACATCCCAGCGGAACGCCGTGACCACTGGATGGCGGTGTGCGACCCTGCCTGGACGCCGGAACAGGCGACCGAGCCGAACGGCGCGGTGTGGCCGACGTTGGGCACCGCACTGTGGGCGCTTCGAAGCCACAGCACCTTCCCCGTCGCCCTGCGCAGCGTCGTCGACTGCGGCGGCGACACCGACACCATCGCCGCGGTCGCGGGCGGTCTCATCGGCGCCGCGCAGGGTGTCCAGGCGATTCCGTCCCGCTGGGCGACACCGCTCAACGGTCAACTGCCCGGACAACGCGACCCGGTTCCCGATCTCGTCGGGCTGATGGCCCTGGCTCAGCGCCTCGACGGGGAACAGACAGCCGGTGGCGAGCCGGGCGGCGAAGCCGGCATCGATCCCGTTGAGGTCGAGCCTGGCCTGTGGGTGTCGGACTTCTTCGGCGCAACAAGAGCGCCCCGGGGCGCCCTGGTGATTTCCCTGTGCCGCACCTGGGGCCGCCTCGACCACCTCGACCGACGCCAGGTCTACCTGACCGACAACGCCGAGAACCTCGACGTCATCGCCGTCATCAACGACGTGCTTGCCACGATCGAAGCGGCCCAGAGCGAAGGGCGCCCGGTGCTCGTTCACTGCTACGGCGGCCACTCAAGAACCGGTCTCATCCTGCGGGCCTACCTGATGCGCAAGCACAGCCTCAACGTGCGACACGCCACGGCGGCAGCCCAACGGCTATGGCCGCACCTCGGCCTGTGGGAGCCGACCTTCGACGAGGCCCTACAGTGCCTCGCCCCGTGACCTCCCGGCGGTCGGCGTCCGGGATCGGTTCAGCCAAGTCCGAGATGTCGTCGAACGCCTCGGGCAGGGTAGGCCACGTCGGTAACACAGCGCGATGTTGGCATCTCTCAAGTTGGGGCGCCGGCATGTCGATAATCAGTTATCTCCGCCGATTGAGACCGAATCTGTGGCCTGACACCGACGCGCCGCGAATGCGGCCGCCGCCGATCCCGATCGTGAGCCCAGATGTCTAGGCGATGCCGCACCCCTGCCGACAGACCCCCTAAGGAGAGGGGTTCGAGAGGCATGCACGCACAGCGCCAGCCCCGGGTCGGCGGGCCGACGGCCCAAACGAACTCTGATCGGGATACCGAAGGGCCGGATATCGGGAATGGATGACGATCACATTGGGCGACGACGCTGGTCGACCATGGGTCACGCCTGGCAAGCCGGGGGGGTGAACCGATGGCTGAGCTGAACTACCACCCGGTACTGAACGATGCCGACGGTGCCGTGTCCGCGTTTGGGCCTGCCCGGCTGCTCATCGTCGGTGACACTGTGCCCGACGCGGTCGGCCACGCCGGTGCGGCCCGGGTCCAGGCGGAAAACTCGGCGGCCCTGCCGACCGGCATCTACCAGTTCTTGGTGGACGGCGAGGCGCTGATGCTTGTCGTCACCGACGGCGGCGTGCCCGGATATGCCGACAGCGCTGATTGGACGGCCCCCGACGACCATCCGCTCGTCAACGCCTACGGATGGTTCTGCCACCTTTGGGCAGAGTCGGCTCCCGTTGAGCCACCCCGCTTCGCCGTCGGCGACGACGTCATGACCGTGCCCGCCGGTCAGGAGGCCAAGGTCCGCCGCCGCGACTTCACCGACGGGACCTGGTGGTATCAGGTCCGCGTCGACGGCCAATCCGTCGTCATGCGCCAGGCCCAGCTCACCCGCCCCGACATTGACGACGACCCGTTCGCCTGGGTCACCCGGCCTGCGTCGAGCGCCCGCCGCTTCGCGGCCACCCTGAGCCGGGCCAAGCTGCGCGATCACCTCTCCGACACCCTCTACTCGTTCCGGGCGACCCGAACAATCTTCCGCCCCTACCAGTTCCGACCGGTCATCCGGCTATTGGCGACCGGGAGTCTGCGCCTCCTCATCGCCGATGAGGTCGGCCTCGGCAAAACCATCGAAGCCGGCCTGGTGTGGACTGAGCTCGACGCCCGCAACCAGGCGAGCCGGGTGCTGGTGGTGTGCCCGTCGATGCTGGTGCCCAAATGGTGCGCCGAGATGGAGGAACGCTTCGGCTACCACCTCGCCGAGCTCCGCCGCGACGGGCTCGACGACCTCCTGGCCCGCGTCGAGTCAGACCGCCTGCCGGCCCGCTACCACGCAGTGTGCGGCCTCGAACGTCTCCGAGGCTGGCCCGGCCTCGAACAACTCGCCGAGATCGGCCCCCACTTCGATCTGGTCATCGTCGACGAGGCCCACGCCTTCCGCAACGCCGACACCAAGAGCCACGCCCTGGGCGCGCTGCTCGCCGAATGGGGCGACGCTCTGGTGTTCCTCTCGGCCACCCCGCTCAACCTCGGCAACGAAGACCTGTTCAACCTGCTCAGCCTGCTCGCCCCCGGCGAGTTCGACAACGCCTTCGTGCTCGAGCAGCAACTCCAGCCCAACGCCGTGCTAAACCGGATCGGGGCGTCGCTACTCGACCGCGGCACCGACAACGCCACCCGGCGGGCGTGGCTGCACTCGATGGCCGACCTGGCCTTCGGTCCCGCGGTCGCCTCGCGCCCCGACTACGCCGCCCTCGACCGGCTGCTCAGCGAACCGTCGCTCACTCCGGCCGATGTCGTCGACGCTCGCCGCATGATCGCCCAGCTCCACGCGCTCGGTGCCGTCGTGACCCGGACCCGCAAAGTCGAGATCCAAGACCACAAGGCGGTGCGCGACGCGGTGTCAATAGAGGTGGCATGGACCCCAGCAGAAGCCGCGTTCTACAAGGCGTTCGCGCTGTGGCAACGCCAGGCGGCCAGGCGACGAGGCCTCCCCGTGGGGTTCGTCACGCAGATGCCCCTGCGTCTGGCCAGCTCCTGCCTACCGGCAGCCAGGCAGCGGGTCATTGACTGGGACGCGGCCGGCTGGAAAGACGAGGACCTCGACGCCGACGCCGACGATGAGAACAGCGACGATGTCGCCGAGCCACCCCCGCCCGAGCTGTTATCGCTGGCCCTCAGCCTCGGCGACGTCGACACCAAGTTCGACGCCCTCCTCGCCGAGCTGCTCCCCGTAGTACGTTCCGGGAAACGGGTGCTGCTCTTCACGTTCTCCCGCGCCGCCCTCGCGTACCTCCAGGACCGCCTGAGCGCCCATGTCCGCCTCGCCGTCTTGCACGGCGACATTCGAGGCGACTACCGCCACGACATCATGCGCCGTTTCCGGGCCCACGAATTCGACGTGCTCGCCGCCAGCCGGGTCGCCAGCGAGGGACTCGACTTCGAGTTCTGCTCGGCCGTCGTCAACTGGGATTTGCCCTGGAACCCCATGGAGGTCGAACAGCGCATCGGCCGTATCGACCGCTTCGGACAGACCGAGGACAAGGTCCTGATCTTGAACTTTCACACACCGGGCACCATCGAGTCGGACATCATCGAACGCTGCCACCGCCGAATCGGTGTGTTCACGAACTCCATCGGCGAACTCGAGCCGATCTTGCAGTCGCAGATCGCCGAGCTTCGCCGCACCATGTTCGACTTCACCTTGACCGACGACCAGCGGACCCGCCGACTCGACGAGATGCTCGCCGCGGTCGAGGAACAGCGTCGCACCAAAGACGACGTCGAAAACGCCACCGCCTATCTATCGTCGACCGACAACGCCGAAATCGACGGGCTGGAACACGACCTGGTGTCAAACGGCCGCTACGTCGGCCAGCCCGAGCTGGTCCTGCTCATGAAGGACTGGGTCGACGTCTGCCCCGGAGCATCGTGTGCGACGACCGCGGACGGGCGGCGGTTCACGATCCGCGGCACGGCGCAGATGGGCGAGCACCTGGCTGGCGTTGCCGCGGCCGGTGAGCGCTCCGCGGTCGAGCTCGACCGGCTGGCCAAAGCGCTGCGAGAAGAGCAGGACATCACGTTGTGCCTCGACCAGGAACTGGCCCGCACCACCGGGGAGCCGCTCCTGTCAGCCACCCATCCCTTGACCCGGGCCGCGCTGCGGGTCCCCGGCCACGTCCTGGCCCGGTTCGCGAACGTGCGCTACCAAAGCGGTGCCGCCGCGCCAGGCCGCTATCTGGTCCTGGTGGCAGTGGCCCGCTGGCGGGGGCTGCGCCCGGCGGCGGAACTGTGGACTGCGGCGGTGTCGCTCGACACCGGCCTCGACGCGCCAGATGCGGTCGGTGCCGGCCTGCTCGCGGGGTTGGCCGACGCCGGCCTCGACGACGGGGCCCCCCACGACGGCGAGGACATCGCCCGGGCGTTGGGAAAGGCCCAGCGGTCGCTGCTAAGGCGACAGGGAATTGAGGAGAGCCGCCGCATCGCCGAGAACCAAGCGCTCACCGACATCCGACGAATCAGCTTGCGCGAGACCCATCTACGCAAGGTCGACCAGATCCAACGACGTATCGAAACGCTCAGAGCGGGGGGGAAGACGAAGGTGATCCATCTACAGGAAGCCCAGTTGCGAAACCAGGATCGACTTGTCCGCGAGGCCGAACAGCGCCTCGCCGCCACCAGCCAAGGATCGATGGACCTGGAGTACATCGCCGTGTGCACCGCCCAGGTGACTGCCCAGCCATGACCTACACAGCCACCAGGATCGATGTCCACGACAAGGAGCTCATCTCCGAGCGGGCCGTCAACGAGCGCTACCAGCGGGCCCTCATGGAGGCGCTCGGTCGGGCGCGCCAGATCGGTCGGAACTTGACAAGGGCGCGCAATGAGATCTGGGTTGGGGCGGCGCCGAAGGTGCCGGCGCCGAGGACCGCCTCGGCGTTGGTCGGACGGGTCGCATTCGACGTCGACGACGAGCAGCTGGGCCGCGGCTTCTACATCGGCTGCTGGTACGAGGAATGGCCAGGCGTCCAGGTGATCAGCTGGGCCGCCCCCGTCGCCGAGCTCTTCTATCGAGGTCGCGCCTCCAACGACGCCCTCGCCCCCAACGTCATCGCCACCCGGACCTTCGTCGCCCGCCAACTTGACCTCGCCGACTTCATCGACGACGTCGAACGTGACGTCTCCGTCGACCAGCATCCCTTCGCCCATACCGGCCGACCCACCCTGGCCGTCCCGGCCGCCCCCCGCCCCGGGCCCCGGCCACAATCACGACCCCAGCCCTCCGCCCCTCGGAGGCTGGGGCGTCCGAAACCGCAGTCGCCGCCCGCCAAGTCCGTTGAGGCCCGCGAGACGACGGGCGAAAGGACCGCCCCGACACCGCCGCCGGTGAGGACCGACGGCGGCAGCGGGGCTACCCGAAACGGCAAGGCTGGCTCGGCGGCTCCGGCGCCGGAACATCTGCGAGCCGAACAAGCCGTCCTGGCCGCGGTCGAGAGCCCCCGCACCGGGCGGCTCACATCCGTTCTCGCCACCCTCCAGCCGGGCCAATACCGGCTCGTGACGTGGGCCGACAACGTTCCACTCATCGTCCAAGGCCAGCCGGGCACCGGCAAGACCGTCATCGCCGCCTACCGCGCCGCCCACCTCACCCATCCCCAGCGCGAGACACCGCCGCCCCTGGCCCGCGTCGTCCTCGTCGGCCCCACCGACCAGTACGTCGCCCACGTCACCGATGTCATCCACGAAATCGGCGAGGGGGCAGCCCGCGTCCAAGTGCTGAGCCTGCCGCGTTTCATGTGCGAACTGGCCGGCATCGAAGCTGCACCCCGCCACGTCCCCGACGAGCAGTCCGACACCGAATGGGCGCTCGGGCGTCTGCTGGAGCAGGCCGCGGCTGTCCTGGGCACGGCAAAACTCCCTGGCAAACACAAAAAGCGGGTCCAGGCCCTGGTCAACGCCCTCGTCAAGCGAGACCCCGCCATCGAACACCTCCTCGCCGGCAATGCCGAACGGGCCGCGTGGCTGGCCGGCCTGGGCAGCTACGACCGGGCCGCCAACTACTCCCGATACCTACCTTTCCTCGCCATGGCCGGACGGGCCGTTCGCCCTCCCGTTGACCGGGACCGCTGGGACCACCTGCTCGTCGACGAGGCCCAGGATGTCTGCCCGCTCGAATGGCGGATCCTCACCTCCTTCCTCAGGCCCGAGGCGACACGGGCCATGTCGCTGTTCGGCGACGTGAACCAGCGCCGATCGGACTGGAGCCCTGCGGGATGGCAGACACTGGCCACCGATCTTCAACTCACCGACGACGACGGCACCTTCACACCCGAGGTGATCGACACCGGCTTCCGATCCACCGAGAAAATCCTCCGCTTCGCCAACCAACTCCTCCCGACCGGCGAGCGGATGTCGCTGGCGCTGCGCGTCGGCGTCGAACCCGACGTCCGCAAGGTCGCCGCATCCCAGGTGTTCGGCGAGGCCGTCAACACCGCCGACGCCGTGTCGCGCCGCCACCCGACGGGCCTCGTGGCGTTCATCACCATGGACCCCCTGGCCGTCGCCCGACTACTTCGCAAAGGCGGTTGGACCAAACGGGCACTGTCCGAGGCGTGGATGCTCCATGACCGAACCGTCGTCGTCCTCCACGCCGACGACGCTCGCGGCCTGGAATTCGATGGCGTGGTCGTGATCGAACCGGCCGACTTCCCGGAGAACGTCGGCCGCCAAGGGGTCCTCTACACAAGCCTCACCCGGGCCACCCAGGAACTCGCCGTAATTCACTCCAAGGCCCTCCCCGGTGGGCTACGCCCACCCGGTCGGTAACCAGACGCAGTGACATTGACGAGATCTGGGGCCGCATTGCGTCTCGTGCCGGCGAGCAATTCCGACGGCGGGTCGGGAAGGTGTTCACCTACGAGGTGCCAGGCAACTATCTCCGACCGGTAGGGCGGGTTCGCCACCTCTCGAAGACGAACTTCTCGCACGCTCTACGGCGTGTTCCGTTCGAAAAGACCGGCTCGATCCGCGATTTGCAGGGCCTGTCCTATGTGTTTGCGATTCTTATGGACGAAAGGGGGGGATATTTCCCGGCGAATCGGCTGCGGCCTAGACGGGCACGGCCGCGGTTTCGGACGTAAGCCAGCTTGCGGCAACGACAAGACCAACGCGGGACGGCTGCGACGCCGGCGAACTGAAACGGGTCCCGAGCCTGGCGTAGATGTCGCTAAATGCCGTGCACGTGGAAACGGTGCGGCCCGGCGAACCACAGGCCCGACACCCGGGACAGCCGGTAGGTGCCCAGTAATCCGACAGGCCGGACGACGACATCGACGTGCCAGGAGCGCCCCGGGAGAGCGGGCAGGTCGGCGCCTTGGACGGCGAGAGCGCGGTACCAGCCGACCATGGTGTCGGCCATGAGGATCGCCCGCCGCTTAGCGGTGTCGCTGCGGAGCAGGAACGCGTCGCCGTCGGGTTCGGCCAGCGGAGTGTCCCAATGCATGGACAGGTGGAGCGGATCCCATCCGCCGGCACTGAATGGGGCGTACACGGCGGTGGCGTCGGCGTCGTCACGCTGGCGTTCGAGCCACACCCGGTCGACGTCGACGCGGCCGCCGTCGTCGCGGTAGGCAGTCACCTGGGCGAAGCGTTCGGTCTCTATCATCCGGCCGCTCCACAGCCACGCCGCGAACCAGTCGAGACGGCCGTCGGCATCCCACACGTCGCGTAAGAGTCTGAGCCGTTCGTCGTCGGTGGGCTTGCCCGCGTCATACCACCACCGCAATCCCCGGTCGGGACGCGCCCAGCCCAGCGAGAACACCAGCATGTGCAGCAGCGCCGCCCAGTACCCGATGGCGATGTAATGCGGATCTCCCGGTTTGGGGGGCGCCGGCATCGGCGGAATGAGCGGCGCCGAGGTCAGGGCCCGGTGTACCCAAGGAACAGCAAAATCCCAGTCGTCGAATCCGTCGTCGGCTGAACGTAGCTGCTCGGCGCCCTGCGGCTCCGGTGATTCGAGCGGCGGTGGTTGCACCTGCGCCCCGAACGTCTAGGCGCTCGGGTCGGTATCGGGGCGATCGGCGAGTGCCGCCCACTCCGACCACAGTCCCGCGACCGACTCGACGCCGTCCGACGTCCTGAAGAAAGGTACCGAAGCGGTGTCGGCGAAGTGCCTCTCCAGGGCCTCACAGAATCTTGCCGCAGCCACTGCGCGATCCGAATAGGCGGATCTGCTCGGTTGGCTGGCTGCCTTCCACTCGGCGAGCCCGCTTCTCATTGCCTCCCGGTCGCGGACGCCTTCGCTGATATTCGCAAAGAGGTACAGCTCGAAAGTCTGGCAAACCTCTTCAGCCCACATCCGACGGTCGACGGTATCCAATAAAGGACCTGCTTGGGAACGGCTGCCGTCGACCATGGTTGTCCCTCCGGCGACAGTTTACCTGGGCGACCTTCAGCGTCCATGGGACGTAGAGGAGTGTCGACTCGGAGCTGGGAGGCGGCGGTGCCTTGGGCTCGATGTGATGCTCGGGCGGTGATGAGCGGGCAACGATGTCGGGCCAGGGGGAGCGAGAGCAAGCCCTCTCGGACGTGCTGGTGGCTCAGCTGGTCACGATCTCCTGACCGGCGGTGACGAGGGCATGGATCCGTGCGACGGAAGCGTCGAGGTCGGGAAGGTCGCGCTCGAAAGCTCCGTGGGGTGTGAGGAACAAGAACGTGACCCGCACGACGGGTTCGCCGGTGGCGGCCGCTACGGTGACGGCGTAGGCGGCGCCTTGGAGGCGGTAGTCGTCTACCCGGCGGGCCAGATGTTCGGGGTCGGAGGTGGCCGCCGTCTTGTAGTCGACGACGACCAGCCCATCGGGGCCGCGATAGAGCAGGTCGACGTAGCCTTCCAGCAGGCGTCCATGTATCGGGGTGCAGGCGTACACCTCCCGCCAATGCCGACATCCGGCGGCCTCAACCACCGACGCGGACGCCAGGGCGTGACGGACCAGTTCCCGAACGTCTTCGGCCTGATCGGGGATTGCCTCGGCCTCGCACTGGGCGGCCACCGCGGCGTCCACCCCCTGGCCGGTGGCCAAGTCCACCGTTTGCAGGACACCGTGAACGGCCCGACCCACCGAGGTCCCGTACCGTCCCTTGAGCCAGGGCGGCAAGTCGAGGTCGCGGGGTCGTTTCTGGAGTCCGGGATCGGGGTCGGCTCCAACATCGGGACCGCCCTCATCGGTGAGCGCAGTGGCAGCTACCGCCGTCGGACGGGCGGCGGCGGCCAAAGCGACGGCCCGCTCGGCCGCCCAGGCTGGCATCGGCGGCGGCGCCGCGGGTGCCGGGACCGGCGGCGTGACAAGAACCCGGGTCATGTCGACCGCGTCAGGGATCTGGTCGAGGAGGGTGCCCATGCCGTCGACGAGCAATTCGGCGTTCGTCCGGGCGGTGGCCTTGCCTGCCGATGTCCGGGCCTTGCGGTGCAACGACACGACCAGGTGGTCACGCGCCCGGGTGCAGGCGACGTAGAGCAGCCGGATTCGTTCATCGAAGCCCATCTGTTCGTCGATAGGTGCCCAGTCGACGAACTCCCGGGTTTCGACCGCGGCGCCGAACTTGTAGCCCGGCGGCCCGACCGGAGGGAAGACCACCTGGGCGGGAGCGGGTCGGCCCTTCGGGACCGTCGACATACCGGACACGACCGTGATGGGGAACTCGAGGCCTTTGGCGCTGTGAATGGTCATGATCCGCACCGCGTCGTCGTCGGTCTCCGGGAGCACCGACTCGGTGACACGGGCGCCGTCGGAGGTCTGCAGCTCGACCCAACGGAGGTATTGGCGGAGGTTGCCGCCGGTCGCCTCGACCCACCCGCGGGCCTGGTCGATGACGAAACGCAGCCGACGCCACACGTCGCGTGGCCGGCCGTCGGCGAAGCCCAGCTCGAAGGCCCGCCGGTCGGCGGCGACCCGGTCGGCCAGTTCCGACGGCGCCATCCAGTAACGCTGGGCGTGCAGCGAGGCCAGGTAGGCCAGGCCGGCCCGGACAGGATCGTGGGCCGGGACAGTGTCGGGTTGGGCGGCCAGGTAGCTCCATCGGCCCTTGCGTTCCACTCTGAAACAGAACAGGTCGTCGTCGCCGCAGGCCAGGAGCGGGGTTCGAAGGGCGGACAGGGTCCGCAGATAGTCGCTCGGGTCGTCGACCGCTCGCAGTACCAGCATCAGGTCCCGGACCGCCCGGGTGGCGTAAACGAGCGAGCTGCTCTCAGCCCGGAACGGCACGCCGGCTTCGCCCAGCGCGTCCTCGAGGAACGGCAGGGAGGTGCGAGACGGCACCAACACCGTCACGTCCCCGAGGCGGGCGGGCCGCCAGCGGCCGGCCCCGTCGTCGACCGTCCAGCCCTCGTCGATGGCTCGGGCGATGACCGCCGCCACCTGGGTCGCCTCGGCGGCCCGCAGCTCGTCGGCCGGCGTCCGCGGCGGGTGCGGTGCCCGCCCGAGGACCGATACCGGCGGGCCGGTCGGAGGCGCGGGGCGGACCGCGTTGAGGGGTCGGTATTCGGGCTGGGATGGTGTCGGCAGGTCGACGTCGGGCGGCTCGGTCATGAGGTGGGCAAACACGTGGTTGACCCATCCGATGGTCGGTTGGCCGGTCCGGAAGTTGGTGGTCAGTTCGACCACCCCCCCGCCGTCGGGTCCGAAGCGGCGTTCGGCTTTGAGGAATGTCGAGATGTCGGCCCGGCGGAAGCGGTAGATCGACTGTTTGGGGTCGCCGACCACAAACAAATGACCGGGCGCGACCGCCACCGCATCCCAGGGCTCGGATCCGGCCGACCCGGCGGTGGGGTCGGCGGCCGCGATGCGCACCGCCAACTCGATCTGGATGGGGTCGGTGTCCTGGAACTCGTCCAATAGCAGCCGTTGATAGCGGGCGTGGAGCCGGGCCCTTACCGCCGGGCCGTTGACCGGGTCGCGCAGCAGCGAGCGGGCCAGGACCAGAAGGTCGTGGAACTCGAGTTGCCCCGCCGCGCGCCGCTCGTCGGCCGCGGCCAGGGTGAACGCCCGGATGGCCGATGCCAGCCGCCGGGCGCAGGCGTCGGCCACCTGGGCCCGCATCACCGCCAGCGCATCGCCGGCATCTCGGACCTGCAGCCGGAACGACTCGAGGTCGAGGTCCCAGTCGGGCTTCCGGCCGCACCTGCCGACCTTGAAGCTCGGCATATCGGCACCGAGCGCCTCAAGCAGTTCGACCTCGTCGTCGAGGGCCCGCAACGATTCGGCGTACGCGGCGATCGTCTCGAGCCGCTCGGTCAGGGTGTCGCTGTCAGGTTTGGCGCAGCGGTCCCGCTGGGCGCACACCTGGTCGATGTCGGCCAGGGCGACCTGTAGTAGTTGGTGTACCGGTGGGGGCTCGGGGGAGGCGGCGGGGACCCGTTCGGCCACCAGGTCCCAGTTGTCGTCGAACGCAGCGGCCAGGGACCGCATGGCGTCGGCCTTCACGCCGCAGGCCAGGAGCAGCACGATGGTGCGTTCCAAGGACGGGTCGGCGAGCAGCGCATCTCGGAAGCTGGCCCACCGGCGTTCGAACTCGACGCCCGAGCTGACCTCGTCGAGCACCTCGATCAATGGTGGCAGCCCGGCTTCGACCGGATGCTCGGTCAGGATGCGCTGGGCGAAGGAGTGAAGGGTGCCGATAGGCGCGGCGTCGAGCTGATCGACCGCCGCCCGACACCGGTCGGCCGCCGGGCCTGACGGGTCGGCGTCGGCCGCGGTTTCCAGGGCGCGACGGACCCGGTCGCGTAGCTCGGCGGCCGCCTTGTCGGTGAAGGTGATGGCGGCCACGTTGGCTAGCTCGGCGGTGCCGGTCGTGACCAGCGCGACGACGCGGGTCACCAGGGCGGTGGTCTTGCCGGACCCGGCGCCGGCCTCAACGAACAAGGTGGTGTCGAGATCGGAGGCGATGCGGTCACGGCCGGCCTGATCGGGAGGCGCCGGCCGGTCGGACACCGGAAGCTCAGACGCCGGGAGCTCAGACACCACGGAGGGTCTCGGTTTCGGTCTCGATCGCGGCCAGCGGTTCGGCCAAATCGGCGAACTGGGCCAGTGTCGGGTCCGTCCGTTTGCGTTCCCATTGCCGGCGCAGCTCGGTGACACCGAGGTCGTCGGGATCGCAGAACCAGCATTCCACCCACATCGACGTGGCGGTGGCGGTCGGGTGATTGGGGAACACCCCGCCCTCGATGCCTTCGACCATCCTGGCCAGGGTCTCGCCAACCCGGTCGAGGACGGCGGCGGTGACTGGGTAGCCAATCCGTTTGAACATCCCCTTGGCCGACACGAACCAGTACTCGGCCCGTACCGCGGTGCCGGGTGTCCCGTAGCTGCGTCGGGCCGCCTCCCCATAGACGGCCAGCTGGAGTTTTCGGCCCTGCAGGTCGGGTTGCTCCTCGGACAGATCCTTGTAGCCGAACGAGCCGCCGGACTTGTAGTCCACGACGTGGAGGGTCCCGTCGTCGGCGACATCGACCCGGTCGGCCCGCCCCCGGAAACGCACCGCACGGCCGTCGGGGAGAGCGAGGGGCACCGCGTCGAGGGTGGAGTCGCGCACCCCGAACGCCAGCTCGGCGGCCAGCGGGGCGGTGTGATAGTCACGGCGATGGCCGCTGTCGGCGTCGAGGAAGCGCAGCAGATCGATGAGGATTCGGCGTCGGTCCCGGCGCCAGAAGATCGGCCGGCCGGTGAGGCCGTGGGCCTCATAGGTGGCGCACACCTGGCCGGCGATGGCCAGCAGCCGTTCCCGGTCCACGTCGCCCCAAGCCTGGTCCGGCCGGGGCTGTTCGCCTGGCGGTCGGGCCAGCACCTCGAGAATGAACCGCTCGAGTACCTCGTGAATCAACGAACCACGCTTGGTGGGGGCGATCTCGAGTTGGTCTTCGGGGTTTTCTACTGGCTCGACGCCGAGGATCTCGTGCACCAGGTAGCCGAACGGGCAGGTGGCCCACGCCTCGAGGCGGGTCGCCGAGGTGGGCTGGGCGGCCGGCGAGGCGATGGTCAGGCCGGCCAGGTTGCCATCGAATCGGGTAAAACGGTCGCTGCGTCGGGCTGCGACCGTCTCGACCCCGGCGGCCAAGATGGTGTCGGCGACCGAGGCGGGGAACCCCCCACCGGTGCGGGGTGACGCCAGGAGGGAGCGCAGCCGGTACTCCTGTTCGGTCGCCGGGAAGGCCAGGTGGCGCAGACCGGCGTCGAACGAGGCGATGTGGGTCAGCCAAGGCCGGTCGTGGCCCAGCAGGTCCTCCGACCACCAGCGTCGCCCCTCGAGCTCGGACGCAATGGTGAGGACCCAGCGCGACGGCACCCGGGTGCTGCTGCGGCGCAGGTCGCCGCGAGGCACGCACAGCAGCCGACGGGCAGCGCCGGCCATAGCGGCGAGGAGCTGACGGTGTTCACGTTCGATCCGCTCGGACCGCAACGGGAGCTCGCCGGCAGCCGCGATCCGCTCATGGTCGGGTAGCAGCGAGTCGTCGCGCACCGCCGCCGGGAACGACCCTTCGGCCAGACCGAGGACGACGACCAGGTCGAGGTCGAGCCCGACACCCATGGCGACCGAGCCGACCAGGACCCCGTCGCCGAAGCGGCCGACGCGTCCCAGGTCGGCCTCCAGCTCCAACTGCAACGTCCGGGTGAACACCTCCAGGCCGACCGGTCCCTCCACCGCGTCGAGGGTGGCCAGCCGTTCCAGGGCCGACTCAACCCGCTCCGCAGCCTTGGCCTCAGTCGTCGGCCACCGGTCACGGACCCGCTGGGCGGTGTCGCCGATCAGGCTGTTGAGCTGCTGGCGGGCCCAGCGGGCGTGGTCGCTCCAGGTTCGGTCGGCCGCCGCGGCGTCGAGGTCGTCGATGAGGGCCAGGACGAACGATCGGAGCTGCCGGGCCTGCTCGGCCACTCTGCGGTCACGTTCGGGGCGCCAGACGGGTGCGTCGGCGTCGGTTTCGGCCAGCCGGGCCGCGGTCTCGCGCTCGTCGACCAGCCCCGCGAGAAGCTCGTCCCAGTGCTTTCTCCCCGAGACGATTCCGACGTCGCGGGACAGCCGTTCCCAGGCGGTGACGGGCATCCATTTCCCCTGGTGCAGAAGGGGTGCGCCGGCCAGCCAGGCGAACATTTCGGCGCGGCGGAAGTCGCCTTCGGGCAGTGCGAGCAAACCCAACAGGACGCGGCCCGCGACCCGGGCGGTCAACGGTACGACCGACGCCCCATTGGTAGGTATCCCCGCGGCCGACAGCCGTTCGTAGACCAGCCGGGCGTACGGCTGGGGGCTGGCGTGCAGGACCGCGATGCGGTCGAGCGGGGTCCCATCGCGGACCGCGTCGATCACCGCCCGCACCGCGGACCGCACCTCGTCGTCGGCGTCCGACGCGGTGACGATGCGGGTCCCGGTTGTGGCGGTCATGCTGCGAGCCTCGACCCCCGGCGGCGCGGGGTGGCCGAGCCGGTGCAGCGAGACGATCACGTCGGCGTCGGCCCGGGTGTCGCCGATGGTGCCAGCCACCACGGTGGCACCGGTCGCCTTCAAGAGACGAGCGGCGTGGAGGGAGAGGCGCTGGGGCAGGTAGACGATGATCGTGCCGAGATCGGCTGCTCCGGCGACCACGGTCGTCGCGGCCGCCATCAGGTCCTCCTCGTCATACCAGGACGCTTCCAGCCGGGCCCGGGCGGCGCGGCAGAGACGCACCACGTCGGCGGCCCTCCTGCTCGTCAGGGCGACCGCGTCGAGGGCGGCGGGGGAGAGGTCACGAAGCTCCCGGTAGGCCGCAACCAGAGCAGTCTCAGTGGCCGGATGCTCCGCCACAGGGCCGAACACTCCAGCGTCGTCGGCGAGCGCAGCCCGCAACGCAGCGGCCACCACCGGCGTCGACACCGGGCGCCGACCCGCCCCGGCCAGGATCGGGGCGCCCAACAGCTCAGCGAGGCGGTACGGGGTGACAAAGGTGACCGCCGCCATGCCGACCCCCCGGGTGCACACCGCCCCGAGCGCACCGGAGGCCAGAAGCCGCCGGGTGGGCACTCCCACATGGTTCGAGGGGACCACGACCGTGACCGGGGCCAACGGGTCGTCACCCTTGGCCGCGGCGATCGTGGCCCGGAGTACTTCAGCCGCATCCCTGCCGTACGCCACCCACTGCACTCGTACCGACACGAGCTGATGCTAGGCGGCACCGCTGATACCTCCCTTGGGTCAGGTCGGCTTTCACCCGAGGGCGGACGCTGGTCGTCGATCAGCGACTCGCTCGCTCACGCAGCCCTGTCGTTGCCGATCGCCTGGTGGATTGGGGCCTATCCGTGGCGCTTGGTCATCGGTTTCGAGCGAGTTCAGCGGTCAACTCGGCGACAACGCGGCTCAGCTCGTCAGTCATCGGTCCAGGAAGCCGGTCCATGAAGATCTCGGCGAGCGACCCGTAGTACCAAACCTGCTGGTTGGGGCCCTCCTGGAAGCGGCCCCAGAGCTGTTCGCCGACATCCCGATAGTCCGACAGGATGGCGCGGGCGTTGTGAAGTTTGTCAGCTCGAGAGACCACGAGAACATCGACTGGGGTGTCTGCGGACTGGAGATGCGCGAGGTACTGCTCCTTGCGCGCCCGCCACGGCGGCTTCGGGTGTTCGTGGGCGTCGGTACAGGCTTCGACGATGGCAGCGACACGGGGGCCGAACCCGGATTCAAGCTCTTGGGCGGTCGTTCCGGTGTCCTCGATGGTGTCGTGGAGGAGCCCGGCGATGGCTAAATCCTCGTCGCCGCCCGCGTCGAGCACGAGGGACGCCACTCCGAGCAAGTGGGCGACATAGGGGATGCCACCGCCCTTCCGGCACTGCCCGCCGTGGGCTTTGATGGCAAAGCCGACTGCCTCAACGAAGCGCTCGCTCAGCATGGGGCGGCTTGTAGTGTCGGTCACAATCTGGAAGGTACCTGACTACCCTCCGCGATGGGTAAGGCACTCCTATACGTTGAGGTCTAGGTCCACAGGAGACGCTTTTGAGTCCTTGTCATGCGGCGGGTATAGCAAGGCCAATGAACCTTCGCTGTGTCCAAGCATCAAGTCTCTGGCGGCGGCCCGTCCTGCGGTGTGCCAGCGCCTCCGTGGCCGATTCCGCATTTCCGGCCGCCGGATCGGCGTGGTCGGCGTTGGCATCGCTGCCGCAGGGAAAGTTTCGGCCCACAAATGGAGGTAACAGTTCAGTCCGCGCCGTGTCCGCCGTCTAGTGGCGCCCAAGACGGGAGAGCCGCCATCTAGCCGGGTTTAAGGTCGACAACGGGTTCGTTCCTGTCGCGGTAGTCGGCCAAGCGGACACAGCGGGCGATCCACGCCTCGTTGCAGCCGAGAGCGGCGAGCACAATAGTGGCGCCGGCCTGCCAGCTGTCCCTTGGCAGCAGAGCATTTCCGCCGGCGCGTATTACGGCCAAAGCCTGAGTCGGCGTTGGCGTCCAAGTAAGGGACACGGTGGAGATTCCCTGCGATTTGACGCGGGCCTTCCTGGCGTCGCTGGGATCGCCCACGAACAGGGTGGGCGTCACGTCGATCATCGCGGCGCACCCCAGGGGCCTTCAAGGTGGCGGGCCCGGACGGGCCGGCCGGCGAGGAGGTCGGATGTGGCTCGGTGGTGGCCGGCGAGGAGCATGTAGGCCACACCGCCGTCTGGACTCAGACGGCCGTAGACCAGCGGGTGCTTATTCCCCGGCTGGTCGTGATCGGCGAACGTCCTGCCTGCTTTGCGATAGTCGTTCTGGTTGTAGTGGTCGACGCCAGCACGGGTGATCGCGGGCTGCGTGCCCTGAAGCAGCCTCGGGTCGATGTCAACAAAGTCGTCGGGATCGGCTTCGGAATTGATTGCTCTCGCAACCATCTCGCCGTCGTAGTCGTGCCTGTGTTTCACGCGAGCCGCCCGGGGAAAGGGGCAACTGGTCTTTGGGGTGCTAAGAGGGAAGAGGCGCTGCATGCCTCCGACCCCGGATCCGAACAGGTCTTCGATCGCGTCGGGTAGTCCGATCCTCACAGGCGCACTGTGGTCGAACCTTTGACCGCCGTCGTGACATCGTTCATCGACATCTCTATCGGCATCTTGGACCATTGTCTTCGTACTCCTCATCGAACCTGGCGTTGGCACCGTGCGCTGTGGCCGGTTGCCGCACCTTCAACGAGCCAGGGCTCTCAGGTGCTCTGGATGACTCCATCTCAGGTTAACACCGGCGGGATCTGACCACCTGGGGTCACGGGCCATCACAGGCCGGCATTACCGAACGGGTCCCTGTCCCGCCAGGATCCGGGAGCCCGAGGTGGCTCCGGCCCCGCAGTCCAAGTTCGGTCCGATACTCGAGCTCGGCGCGACGAGGGAGACGCTTTTTGCGAAGACTGCCAGGCCAGCCCCTCGGTACGCAGGAGGGACCAGCAGCGTTGGATGTCGGACATGTTTCAATCCGCGCGTTGGGTTCGGCGCGAGACTGGTTCGGTGACGACCATCACCAGGCAGAACACATTGTCGAAATGGTTCAGCACGTCAACGGCAATTCGGTCGCGAGGTAGCGCAACCATGCCAAACCGACCTTCGGCAACCCAAATGCGAAGAAGCCGGTGGGACGGATTGAGGCGGGGATGGGGGATGGGCCGGCGACGCCACGGCTCGCCTACGTGGGAATGATCGACGAATCCGCCGGCTGGCGCCTTGAACTGAACCAGGCGGTCGTCGCCGAGCTTGTACCTGGCTCGGACGGGGGCTGGTATGTCACCGGCATAGGCGGGCCGCCCTCCGGGCCCTTTTCTACCATTCAAGTGGCCGTGAACGATGTACCGGTGCTGCGAGCTACCCCAGGCCCCGGGCACTGGGCGCTCACGACAAGCGTTCCTACGAGTACCGCTGCGTTCATGCTTGACGAGCCTGGCGAAGAGGTTGGGGGTGTCACCATAAACGGCGAGTGGTGTGAGACGTACAACGACGGCGTCCACCGGTTTCTGTTGACTGCGGATTGCCTCGAGAGCGAGTGGGATGAACTCCTGACTGTGGCCACCAAGTCTCCCGGGTCCGGCAGTCCTGGCGGATCGCCGGCAGCCTGGTGGACAGCAACCCGGTACGGCCCCGTTTGTGAGTTCTGGGTAAGCGAGGAGCTCTTCGATGACCGGTTCATCATCAAGGAGGCCAGCGACCTCGGCGCGTGCGAACGGCTACTCGGTATGGTCGAGGGATATGTCACCCAGCTGAGTGGCCCAGTTGCGGATCACGGCACGCCGGAGGACAACGCCCGACTCGTCGCCGCCGTTAACAGCTCTTATGGGGGGGTCCTATGGGTTGCCGGAAACCTATGGGTCGACAACCATCTCGCACCGACCGGTCTTCTGGCCCGTTTGCCAACGACCGGTCCGCTCCGCTTATACCGTGATGACGACACAACATGCCTGTCCGGAGACTTGACGGCCTCGGACCAGAATCTGCCAGAGGGTGAGCGCTGGATTGCGGTCGTCTGCGACGATGCTGACCATGCTGCCAGCATGCTCGCGGCCGACTTTGCCAGCACCAACGACGAGGACGGCGGGGACCGGGAGCAAGTCATCGTCGAGAACGGCCCAGACACGCTTTTCCTGGGCCATATCATCGAGGGCGGCCTCGAACGAGCGGAGCTGTACGGTGGGGCGTTCGGGGGTGTCATTCTGCAGGGCGCAGGCACTGTCGTTGAAGAATTGTCTATCGGTGCGAGATTCGGTCGCCGTTGGTCCTGGGCGTCCCAACCGGGATCTTGGCCAGATGAGCTTGCCCGCCAATTGCCCGTCCTTCTTGAGTAGCGAGTACGCCACGGATCGCCGCCCGGGTCGCCATACCTCGGGATGTTCAAGGGCGCACCGACCGAAAAAGGCCACCGCGGTAGCAAACCTGGTGGAGGGTCAGTAGGCGGCCTAGCGCCGGCGGTGCAAGGCGCCGAGGCGCGTGTCCGGACGCAAATAATCTAGCCCCTACTTCAGCCCTCAGCTTCGGTGGCCGATGTCAGGAACGACGCAAGTGTCTCGACCAACCGGGCGCACTCTGCCGACGTCGGGCCGCCAGGCTCCGTTTGGTAGAGGTCGCGGCGTATCTCTACCATGATCGAACTCACCCGGGCCGTTTTGCACCAGTGGCGAAGAGGGACGTAGCTGCCGGCGAAGGGTGTGTTTAACCCGACCCCTCCGCGCAGCCCTGCGAACGCATGCCGAGCGGCAGCGATCAAGGCGGGCGGCGTGTGAAACTGGTCAGTGCCTATGCAAATACCGGGGCGCGAGGCCAACTGGTCCAACTCGTATGGAAGGGCATCAGATGGGAAGGAGTGCAGGTCGACGATGATCGCCCTGCCATGATTGGCGAGGATGGCGTCAACCACCTGTGTGAACGCGGCGGCGTATGGGTGGAACCAACGCTCCATCAGCCGCCGCTCTGCGGCTGGGTCAGGTTGCCGGAGCGGCTGCCGGTGGCTGGTTGCCGTGTATATGGCGCCCATGCCGACGGACGTCATCGTTTCGGTGTCGTCTGGGAAACGTTCCGGGTCATGAGCAGCCGGGACGCACGGTTGACGAACACGGTCGCGCCTACTCCTGACTTGACGAGAGCGTCGAGGGCGAGCCTGTCGGTGTGCCAGTCGGTCATCAGAGCAAGCTCGACGGCTAGCTGGCGGTCATCGAGGAGGATGTCCCGGCGCTCCGCGGTCGGTATCCAGGTACCGGCGTGGGGCACGTGGACGATGAGCGGTGAGCCGCCCGCCATGACACGGACGACCCACGGGCCAGCACCCATGGTACTCTCTGCGCCTACCGTCGTTGGGGTTGAGGGGGGCGGGAGCACATCAGGGGAGCGTAGGACCAATAGTCGGAGATAGGACGGCGTGCCTCACGACTCAAGGTCGACCGCTCTGGTGGCGGAACCTCCAGTCGGCGGCTGGCCATGCGGCAATCTGAGGGCAGCGGGGGCGGCAGGGCTCCTCGAGCGACTCCAGACGGCCTCAGGAAGAGCAGGTTCCCCCGGGGTAGGGCCGTCGACCTTCTGGTCGCCATCGTTGCAAACCTCATATCGGGCGGCGCGCCAGACGTCGACAACACAGAAACGGAAACCCCTCTAGTTCGCTCAGCGTCCGACATGCGTCGGAGGATCGACTGCCACTTGATGGGATGGCCGAGTCAGCAACAGCTGAAGGCGGCGAGGTGGACGACGGTGCCCTCCCAAGTGAGAGCACCCCCGATCAGGTCGTCGTCGCCAAGATGCAGTTCTGTTCCGAGGCCGACAGCGGGGCTTTCAGTGGCCGTGGCGGCGAGGATGGCAGTGATTAACGCCTCGGCGTCTTCTCGGCCGAAGGGGGGTGGTTGGGCTCCGAGAGCGTCGAGGGTGTAGCCGGCTAAGAGCCCGTCCCAGTAGGCCGCGAGAGTGGAGGGCTTGTCGAACAGGTCGAGGCAGATGGTGCCGTTGCCGGCTGCGACGATGACTCCTCGCTGCCCTTCCGCGGGGACGAGCCCGTCGACAATGGTGGCGATGTGGGTTGCGGCGGTCGAGGCGACGTCCTCGAGTGCGGCTGTCGGCGACGGGGCGCCCATCAACCGTTCGGAATAGGTGTTGACGGTGTCCCATACCAGGCGCTGGTCGGAGTGCTTCGCCGACTGTGTCCGCACGGACGCGACCACTGAGCGGGTCTTGGCTGCCCGCAGGCCCGACGGTGCGTGACGCGAGGAGCGGTATACCGGCTGGGCGGTGCTCCACCGCCCAGCCTCGACACAGGAGACGGGCAGGATGGTCGGCGTCTCGGGACGGCAGAGGACTGACACGTTGAGGGTGCGGTTCTGTTTGGCGCCAAGCACCGTTTCGCCTTCCAGCAGGAGCAGCGGCAGGGCGGCCGTTGATGTCACGATCAGTTCGGGGACAGAGCCGCCGCCGTCGTGTTCGGCGACGCGGAGGAGGTCGGAGGCTTCGGCCTCGGGGCCGCAGAGGTAGGCCGGGGCACAGGCGGCGGTCGAGAACAGCGGGAAGAGTCGGAACGGGCCCGCCTCAACCGGGGGGCCGACCGCGACAGTGAGCGTGATGTAGTCGTTCAGCGTTGTCATACCGCCCACGGTAAAGATGGGGTGTGACGATTACATTTGTGTGATTCGGACCTGCTTGCAGCTCCTGGGACCATTGGGACAAACGGATGACGGCATCGGAGGCCGCGGTCGCCTCTCCGTGGTCGACGCGGGAGCGTTGTCCGGCCGTGCGGATGTTCTCGAACGGCCGGTGCTAGAGGCGTTGTTTCGGATCCGACATCCGACAGACTTGTCGCGTTGACCTTCGGTCGCCGGCCCGACTCTTACCCTGCGATCGGACGGAGGGCCACGGCCGGGTGGCCCGTAGATGACACATACGCCCGGTCCGTGGCGGACCTGTGCCATGCGCGGTCGAGACCCGGCGCGAACTCCCAGCCGCCCTCGAAGCTCACGGTGGCGTCGGGCCAGCGGAACCGGGTTTCGCGGCTGACTGCGTCGGCGATCTCGGGCGGGGCGCTCAAGCGGGAGCAAGTCGTCGTAGAGATCAGCGGTAGCGCTGACCTGCTCGGCCCGGCTGCCTTTCGGTCAGCGGTCCTCGATAACCGACCAGGCGGCATGGATGCGTCCGGCTAGCGTTGGAGGAGCGACCGGACGGGGGCTCCACGCCCAGGTGCGCAATGCCGCCCCGTCAACCCCCAGCTCGTTGACCTGGGTACTGTCGCCCGCCACCGGCACTCCCCCCAATAGATCTGCATACCGGCAGGCCAGCTTGTCCGATACGACCTGCAGCCCGAAGATTGGGCCCTGAGGCAGATCCAGGATCACGCCCTGCCGGTACCCGTCGTCCTCGAACTCGTCCGCGGCGAAGTCGGCGGCGAGAAGTAGCCGCAGATCGGCTTCGTTCGGCAGCAGCACCGCCCACCACTCCTCGGCACGCACGGTGAGGTCCAGGTTCTGAGGATCACCGAGGCGTCCCGACACCCAAGTGCCCGGATCGATCTCCCACCAAGCCCGCGTCGGCTCGATCGGCAGGCGGCATAATGACCCGGGGTGCACCCGCGTTGGCGCAGGGCGCGCCCGCCAAAGCTCGTTGTCGAACCACACGACACCGTAGGGGCAGCTTACCTTCATGATCAGATCCGCCACCTCGACCTCAGTCAGCGGCGCCTCGCTATACCGGTAGAGCGATACGACCGGCCCATCGACCCACGTCAAAAGGTCGCGGCACGCCTCGAGGTCGCTCGCGAACGGCGACGGATCCACGTTTTCGAAGGCTCCGTCCTCGCTGGAAGTCAACTCGTAGACGCCACGAACCCGCGAGATCCAGTCGGCATATGTAGGCGACCCTGCCGGGCTGCCGTAGCCGGGAGATTTACACCCGATCTGGAGGACCTCCTCCCGTTCAGGCTCGTCCGGCGGCCAGTACTTGGGGTGAAACAAGAACCGCCCCTGTTCATCCGCCAGCACGACGAAAACATCGTCATTTATCGCCACCTCATCGACACCCTCGCCAGGCTCGTCGAGCAGGTCAAGCGCCTCCCAGGTCGGCAACTGCGTGTCGATCCTCCAGGTCCCTCGCCCCTCTAAAGCTCGGGCCGATGGCGTGGCGCCCACCGCCTCCTCGATCGAGCCCAAGCTCGTCCCCCGACCTGTCATCCCTCCGACGAGCCACCCGCCGGAGTCACCGGTGATCTCCACAACGGTGGCCCCGTTGAAGCTCAGCCTCCACCCGCAGTCCTTCACCTCCGACAAGCTAACCGCGAGGGCTGGTGGGGCCGTTCGCGACGGTGAACTGGTTGCCGGCACCGGCGGCGCCAGGAACTTCTACCGGCTCGGACGGTGCTCGCCACCCACCCTGAGCATCGGAGCATCCCGGTGAACCATCACCCGGACTGGCAGTTTCGCCGGATCGCCGGCGCAGTGACATGATCACGTCGGCGTCGGCCCGGGCGTCGCCGGTGGTGCCAGCAACTACCGCGGCTGCGGACGCCTTCAAGAGACGGGCGGCGTGAAGCGAGAGGCGCTGGGAGGTAGACGACTATCGTGCCGAGGTCGGGAGCCCCGGCGATCACATCGGCGGCGGCGGCCATGAGGTCTTCCTCGTCGTACCAGTCCGGTTCCAGTCGGGCCCGGGCGGCCCGGCAGAGACGGACAACGTCGCGGTAGGCAGCCACGAGAGCGGTCGCGGTGGCCGGGTTGCCTGCGACCGGGCCGAATACGCCGGCGTCCTCGCCACGCGCGGCGCGCAACGCGGCAGCGATGACCGGTGTCGACACCGGCCGACGACCCGCCCCGGCCAGGACCGGAGCGCCCAACAGTTCGGCGCGACGGTACGGGGTGACAAACGTGACCGCCGCCAACCCCACCCCCCGGCCGCACACCGGGCCGAGCACACCCGATGCCAACAGTCGCCGGGTGGCCACCCCCACATGGTTCGAGGGGACCACGACCGTGACCGGGGCCAACGGGTCGACGCCCTTTGTCGCTGCGATCGTGGCCCGCAGTGCCTCGGCCGCCTCCCGGCCATAGGCCACCCACTCCACCCGCACCGGCACGATCCGATCGTAGATGTCACCAATGACACCCTCCCCCGACGAGAGGTCTGCGTCCAGAAGACCTGACCCAACGATCGCCCGGACGCTCATGACGTGTCGACCATCGGCCTGGTCGACGTCAGCGCCGCTTCGTCCTCGTCCACCGAAGCCCGTGACCAAGATTGACACTGGACCGGCGTCGCCCGCTCGACGATATTCCCATTCGTCCACGCTTGTTCCCGATGCTTCCCGTCAGGCCACTGCCGGACAGCGTTGCCCGAAAAGGACCGATCTTCAATGATTTGCGCATTCCGAAAAGGCCCACGGCTTGTCTCCCCCAAGTCAGCAATGTATGTAGACATATAGGTATCGATGATCGGTTCCGCCCGAAAGGGTGCCATGCGGCCCAGCGGCCGGACGATGTCGAGGGTCAACGACAGGTCCTGTGCCCCCACTAACGGCTTCGGTCGTGGGGACCTCGACCTTTAGCACAAACGCGTTTTTCGGGACCTCGCGACGCCAAATCCACTCGGGACATCGGGCTCATCGTTGCCGCACCATCTCCGCGCATGGCATCCAGGAGCGAGTCAGGACCGCGGAACCGCGTGGGTGAAGCAGTCGATTCGTCGCCAGTCGGGGGCCTGCCCCATCTTCGGTAGGTTGTGGCTGCGCCTCGGATTTCGCGGCGTCGCTCTCAGATGTAGGGGTCTCGATTGGGTCCTGAACTGTATGACGTGGTCGAGCCCCGGCCCGACGTCCTCGCCGGCTCTCTTACCGATGCCGTGTTCGCGGCAAGCCTCGATGAGGTCGTGGCTGGCACCGCCCCGGACGCGTACGGCAAACCCGCGGACTTCTTCGCGGCCACCTACCCCTCGGCAGGGCTTCGGAGCCTCCTCGACGAGGTACTCGGCCGGATCGGAGGCGGTAGACCTGACGGTGCCCCCGTTGTTCGCTTGGAGACCAATCTGGGCGGCGGCAAGACCCACAACCTGATCGCCCTCTACCACGCCGCCGAAGGGCACCTCGACCCGCTACGGGCGGCGGAGTTCATGACGCCTGGCCTGCTGCCGCCAGAGCCCGTCAGCCAGGTCGCGGTGTTCGTCGGCACCGCCACCGGCGCCACGAGCTTCGGTGAGGTGGCTGGCGTCACACCGAAGACCCTATGGGGCTATCTCGCCCTTCAACTGGGTGGGGTCAACGGGTACGAGGAGCTCCGTTCGGACGACGAGCATCTAACCGCCCCCGGCGCCCATGCCTTGTCGCGCATCATGGGCGGGCGGCCCACCCTGGTCCTGATTGACGAGATCGCTCGTTACCTGGCGGTCGCCGAGGGCCGGACCGTCGGCAAGGGCACCCTCGCCAGTCAGACCACTGCCTTCCTGATGGCCCTGATGGAGGCGGTTGCCTCCCAGCCGGCCGCGGCGTTGGTGTTGACCACCACCGCCGTCACCGACGCTTTCGGCGAACAGACGGCGTCCGTGTTGGGCGCCATCGCCGATACACAGTCGCTCATCGCCCGCAAGGAACACGTGCTGCGGCCCTCCGACGAGGCCGATCTGCCCAAGATCCTTGCCCGCCGCCTGTTCGCCCTGGTCGACCCTCACGCGGCCGCCGCAGTGGCAGCCAGTTACGCGACTGCCGCCGGCGAGGCCTTCGGCCGCGGTGCCGACCTACCGGAGCGTATGGCCGGGACCGCCTTCGCCACCGCGGTGGCCCGCAGTTACCCGTTCCACCCCGACCTGATCACCGTTTTGGACAAACGACTGTCGACAATCCCGAACTTCCAGCGCACCCGCGGCGCACTACGCCTCCTGGCCCGTACCGTACGGCTGCTCTGGGCCCAACCGGAGACCGGAACCCAGCTAATCCATCTCCACCACATCGACCTGGCCGACAAGGACACCGCCGAAGACCTGTCGAGCCGCCTCGACAAAGCGACTCTCGAGCCGGTGATCCGGGCCGACATCGCATCGCAACCAGGTACCGATCCCTCCCACGCCGAAGCCGTCGACGCTCGCATGGGCGGCTCCGCCGCCACTCGGCTGGCCACAACCGCCTACCTCTGGTCGCTCACCCGAGACGTCCCCGGAGTGCCGGCATCGACGCTGATCGGGGGCGTGCTTACGCCCGGCGACGACCCCAACGTGCTCGCAAAGGCCCTCGACAACCTGGAGGCCAGCGCCTGGTACCTACACTGCGACGCCCGAGGCTACCGGTTCTCGGTCGAGCCGTCCCTGGCCAAGCTGGTCCAGGAGGCTGAAAGCCAGATCAGCGGCGGGACCGCTAAGCAAGCAGCCACCGACATCCTCGCCAGGCTATTTCGGGACGCGGCCCTCAAGGTGCGGCGCTCATGGGAGGATGCCAAAGTTCCTGACCGCGACGACGACGCTTGGCTCGTGGTGCTCCACTGGGACGAGTTCGGCGGTGACTTCGGCGTCACCGACCCCGCCAAGGTGCCTTTCCAGGTCCGGGACGTGTGGGAGAAGACACCAGCTGGCGGGTTGCGGGAGTACCGCAACCGGGTGATCCTGCTCGCCCCCCAGGCGCGGTCTCATGACGCCATGCTGCGAACCGTCCGCCGGCACCTGGCCCTCAGGGAGCTGGCCCGAAGCGGCGACCTGCTGCGGTCGCTGCCTGATGAAAAGCGCAAAGAGGTGGCCGACCGGGCCCGGGAGTCCGAGCTCGAAGCCAGGGTTGCGGTATGCAACCACGTCAGCCTGCTCTACGTACCCCAGGCTGGCGGGCTGGAGCCGGTCGAGCTGGACGTTGTCACTCAGGCTGGGGTGCGACCCAACCAGACCGATGCTGTGCTTGACCGCCTCGCTGCCATGGAAAAGACCCTGGCAGCCGGGGACAAACCCCTCGATCCGGGATGGATCGCCTCCAAGTTGGGCGCCCAGCTCAGCGGCCGGCTCTCTACGATTGAGTTGGTACGCGCCTTCGCCCGTCGCCCCGACCTGAAGCTCGTGCTGGACCGGGCGCAGATTACCGCGCTCATCTCCGCTGGGGTGCGCAATGGGGTGTGGGAATACCAGGATGCCGAGCGCGGCGACGCCGGCTGGGCCACAGGGGACCGCCATGGTGGCGGGGTACGTATCGGCGACGACACCGCCATCTTTCCGCTGGGCTCGGCTCCCCCTCCGGCGCCTGTGGGGGGCGCCGCCCCTCTACTCCCATCGATGCCTGTGCGTCCAGCGACTGCCGGCGCCGACTTTGTGAAGGACGGTAAAGCCGACGTGGCGGTGGTCGCGGCCCGCCAGGCGGCTGTCGACGCCGGACGCACCCGAGTGAGAGAGTTGCGTCTGACCATTGACGAACTGGGGGCGGGCACAGGCACCCAGTTAGCCAAGCTGTTGTCGGTGCTCCCGACAACCACCCCCGGAGCCACCCTCATCTACGCGATCCAAATCGGAGTGGCTCTGGCCGACCCCGCACATCGCCTCGAGGCCACCTTCGTGGGTCCGCCGGCCGAGTATCAGCCACTTCGGCCCGGGCTCGACCATGTGTTGGGCCAGCACGAGGCCACCGTGAAGGCGGCAGTCACGGCCACCTTCGCCACTCCCATTGACCTCTCGGGGCAAGAGTTTGAGGAGATCCGGCGACGGGCGCAGGACACGGGGCCAGCCAAGTGTCGGGTCACGGTTACGACGGAGCCAGGATGACCCGCGCCGAGCGCTTTGCATGCACCGTCGCCCGGGACGGCGATGGTCGCATCACGTCGATCACTGTCGATGCCACAGACCTCGAAGGAAATGACAGGGCGGTCGTTTTAAACGGGACACGGGCAGCGCGGGTCGCGTCAGCCGTCCACGACGTTCTGCGTGTGGCCGGGGTCGGAAGCCGGGCGTGGTCGTCCTCGCACCCGGTCGACCTCGACCAGGTGGCCGGTGCTCAGACCGAACTGCTGCTGCGGGCGGTGAAACCGCTGCGCCGTCCCGACCGCATCGAGGCGATCGGCGAGGGGGTGGCGGCAATGAGCCGAGAAGAGGCCAGCTACTGGCACGCCAAGGCCGGCCATCCAGGTGGCCTCCCAGCGCTCCGCATCATGCTGCTGGGCGACGGCGGTCGACGGTGACCGTACGTCCCCTGATCGAGCAGTGGTTCCCAGCGGCAAAAGTCGGAGCCGAGAGCGTTCGGGAACGGGGTGGGTCAAGTTCGCTACCGCCAATCAATTTCCTCCATGTTTGGTGGGCGCGGCGACCACTGAGCGCCAGCCGATCCGCGGTCGTGGCGTCTATCCTGCCCGCCTGGCCCGAGGACGACGAGGTGGCCACTGACTCCGAGGCGGCGACCGCCCGTAAGGCCCTCGAGGCAGAATTTCCCGGTGGCGAGGCCGACTACCGAGCTTGGTTCGTGCGGACCATGGGCATCCTTGGCGACCCCGTCGCCGCCAAGGCGGCCATCAAGGCCGCTGTCGACGGTGGCACGAAGACTCAAGGCAATGCCTACGGCTACGACCGCGCCTTTACCGTCACGCCCGACGCGGAAACCGTCGACCGCATCCACCGCCTCGCTGCAGTTCGGAGCGATGTGGAAGAGCACCCGTCTGTTCTCGACCCCTTCGCCGGGGGAGGTTCGATTCCGTTTGAGGCCGCTCGCTTTGGGTGCGCGGCGGTGGCGAACGAACTCAACCCCGTGGCGGTGGCGATCCTGCAAGGTACCGTGGCCATCCCAGCAAAGCTCGGTCCGGCGTTCGCGGCCGTCATCAAGCGATGGGGGGCGATTTGGGCCGCACGTGTGGAACGGCGGCTTACGCCCTACTTTCCGCACGTCGAGAAGGACGAGCGGCTGGCCTATATCTGGGCCCACACCGTTCCTTGCCCCAGCACTGGTCGGCCGACACCGCTCGCGCCCGACTTCTGGTTGGCCCGCGGCAAGGCCGGACGCGACGTGGCAGTCCGCATTGAGGCCGACCCCGTGTCCGGAGTCGTCACAACGGAGATCATTGAAGGAAAGGGCGCCTCAGAGTGGGGGGACCTAGGCACCTACAAGCAGGGGGCGGCCACCAGTATCTGGTCGGGCGAGACTTTCGGTGGCGAGTACATCCGGGAGCAGGCCACCAGCGGACAGATGGGAGAGATACTGCTCGCGGTGTCGGTCACCCGCGCTGGTCGAAATGGTCGCCAGTTCCGCTCTCCCAGCAAGGACGACACGCAGGCGGTGATTGCTGCCGCCGCTGAGACGTTACGACGCATGCCCGAGTGGGAGATCAACGGGCTTGTACCCACAGAGGGCATCGCCCCCGGTCACAAGACCGATGAGCCCCGGCGCATGGGTCTCCTCTTGTGGCGGCAGCTATTCACACCTCGCCAGCTTTTGACCGCTGCCACTGCGTTGGAGGAACTACGAGGGGTGGTAGCTGATGCACGCGCCGAGCTGGGTGGGTACCAAGCCGACGCCCTGGCTCTCTACCTCGCCTTCGCGCTCGATACCGCCCTCAACTACAACGGCATGCTTTCGAGTTGGCACACGAGTCGGGTTGCCGTAAGGCCGGTCTTCGATCGTCACGACTTCTCGTTCAAGTGGTCTTTTGCCGAGCTCGACGGAGCCTCCGCCCTTGTGCCCTGGGCGGTCTTTCAGGTCTTTGACGCTTATCAGAAGATCGCCAAGTTGGTTGATCGGCCAGAAGCCTTGATCGCTGGCGCTATTCGTGCCGAGGCAGTGATCAAAATGGGGTCGGCAGCCGACTTGTCCGTAGCTGACCGCTCGGTTGACGCCGTGGTCACCGACCCTCCTTATTACGACAACGTTATGTATGGCGAATGCTCCGACTACTTCTATGTCTGGCTGAAACGCTCACTGCGCGATACCTGGCCCGACCTGTGCATGCTAGTCCTGTCGGACAAGGAGGAAGAGGCGGTGGCGAATCCGGCACTCTTCGATCAGGTCGCCTCCCGCGTAGGCCGCGGCAAGAACGCAACCGGGAAAAGTGCAGTCGAGTTGGCCGACGAACACTACGAGGAGTTGCTCACTCGATCGTTCCGCGAGGCCCACCGCGTTCTCAAGGACGACGGGGTGATGACGGTGATGTTCACACACAAGCGGGTCGACGCCTGGGACACCCTTGGCCAAGCTTTGCTCGAGGCTGGGTTCTCGGTGAACTCGTCGTGGCCAGTGCACACCGAGAGCGAGCATTCTCTTCACCAAGCCAAGAAGAACGCGGCCAGCTCTACGATCTTGCTCACCTGCCGTAAGCGTGGGAGCACGGCACCGGCCTACTGGGCTGATATCCGTGGTGAGGTGGCGGCTGCGGCGCGTACCGCCGCAGCCGAGCTCAGCGCGGACGGACTCGTCGGAATCGACCTGACATTGGCCACCTTCGGGCCAGTGCTCTCGGTCCTGTCGCGTAACTGGCCCGTGTACTCAGGGGAGCTCGGTCCCGACGACCGCCCGCAGGTGCTGCGACCTGACGTCGCCCTCGACCTGGCTCGAGAAGAAGTGGCGAGCCTGAAAAAGCGCGGACTTCTCGGCGGGAGGGAGGTCCACTTCGACCGGGTCACCGACTGGTGGTTACTGGCTTGGAACGACTTCCAGGCAGCCGAGTTTCCTTCCGGAGAGGCGCTCAAGCTGTCTATCGCGACCCACCTCGACCTCGATGACCTAGCCAAGCAGCACAAGGTGATCAAGGCGACCAGCGGTACTGTCACCCTGCTGAGTCCTGCCCAGCGCCGCACAGCGCGGGGTCTCGACTCCCAGGCGGGATCGTGGCCGACCCTGCTCGACGCGCTCCACGCCTTGATGCTCACCTACGAGGAGGACGGCTTGGCCGCGGCTCGGGCGTGGTTGGCCCGCACCTCCCGGGCCGACGACCAACGCTTCGCCGACCTGGTCGAGGCGGCCATCCACGCAGTGCCCCGGGTTAAGGACAAGGGCGAGTTTGTCCGTCCCGAGGCCCGCACCTTGGAGGGGCTGCGAGCGACGCTCTTTGATCATATTGAGGCGCCCCCGGAACCCGAGTTGCAACCTCAGCAGCTGAAATTGGGGTAATGGCCGAGGACCTGCCTGGGCTCCGCGACCTCGACCTGCGGTTGGGTTACGACACCGCCGACGATGCCCTCCGCCATTTCTACGTCCCGGCGCTCGCGCGCGCAGTGACTTACGACCGCTCGGTCGGCTTCTTCCGGGCGTCGGCGTTCTCGGCGGCGGCCCGAGGCCTGTCCCGGTTCATCGCCGGCGGCGGTACTGCCCGTTTCCTGGTCGGCGCAGAGCTTGGTGAAGCCGACCGAGACGCCTTGATCGGCGCGACTGAGGTGCCCGCCGAGCTTGCGGCTCGCCTCGCAGCCTCGCTCGTGCCCGGCGACGAGATCGCCCAGCGTCGCCTGGAAGTCCTGGCCTGGCTGGTGCGTGAAGGACGCCTCGAGCTGCGGGTCGCAGTGGCAGTCGACCAGGCCGGGGTCCCCGTCGCCCCCGGAGCGCACGTCCCTTACTTCCATGAGAAGGTCGGGGTGCTGCGGGACCACCGGGGCGATGGCGTCGCCTTCCAGGGCTCAGTCAACGAGTCGGCCACTGGCTGGGCGGCCAACTTCGAGTCGTTCTCGGTGTACCGGTCGTGGGACACAAGCGCCGCGTACTTCGATGTCTGGACGGCGAAGTTTGAGGCCCGGTGGGCCGGCGACGTGGCTGGCTTCCGGGTGTTCCCTCTTCCCGAGGCGGTCCGGGCGGAGCTAGTTGCTCTGGCCCCCCCAGAGGTGCCCCCAGCTCGGGACGTGGGAGAGGCGTCGGAGCGAGCCAACCGCGCAACCCTGGCCCGATTCCTCCTGGTCGCCCCCCGTTTGCTGGGCGGCGAGCGACTTGCCGAGGCGACTAGCGCAGTGCGTCCGTTCCCCCACCAGCGCAAGGTCGTCGAGCGCCTGGCCGGACAGTACCCCCGGTCATGGTTGGTCGCCGACGAGGTCGGGCTCGGCAAGACGATCTCGGCCGGGTTAGCTCTACGTCGACTGCTCCTGACCGGCGAGGTGGTCCGGGCACTGATCCTGGCTCCGGCGAATGTGTGTCGGCAATGGCAGGATGAACTGTTCGAGAAGTTCGGGCTTTGGGTGCCCAGGTACGAGGCTGGCCGGCTGTGCGGCGCCCATCATGATGACGTCCGGCCGGTACCCGCCGGCGTCAGCGTCTACGAGACCGAACCGGTCCTGCTGGTGTCGAGCCACCTGGCGCGGCGCCCCGACCACGCCGGGCGCATCCTCGCCGCCCCCCGTTACGACCTGCTGATCGTCGACGAAGCCCATCATGCCCGCCGGCGCGGCGCCAACCTCGACGAGTACCGGCCCAGTCGCCTCCTCCAGCTCCTCGACGGCGTGACCCGCACTGACCATGCCCAGGCGGTTTGGTTGCTCACCGCGACGCCGATGCAGGTCCACCCGATCGAGCTGGTCGATCTGCTGCGCCACGTAGGCCTGTCCGGCGCCCTCGAGCGGTTCGATGACTTCACCCGCTACTTCGCCGAGCTGGGCCGCGAAGACGACAACGCGACCAACTGGAGATTCCTGGCCCGGATGCTGGCCGAGACCCCGTCCCTACCTATAGATCGCACCGACAATGGCGTCCTCGAACGCATACGGGCCGAGCTGGGCTTAGTGCAGTCCGATCGTATCCAACGGTTCGGACGCGTCGGCGAAGACGTAGCCACCCTCGTCGACGGGCTCGGTACCGCCGGCCGTCGCCGTCTGCGCGAATGGTTGCGTCATCGCAGTCCAGTCGGCCAGCTCGTCACCCGTCACACCCGCGGCACCCTTCGTCGCTATCGCGACGCCGGCCTGCTCGACGAGCCCATCGCCGACCGGGCCGTGACCGCCAAACCCGTGCCGTTCACCACCACGGAACGAGACCTGTACAACGACCTCGATGCGCTGCTCGACCGGTTAATGGCAGCCCACGGGACTCGTCGGGGTGCCGGGTTCGTTCTGACCATTTACCGCCGGCGACTCACGTCGTCGTGGGCGGCTATCCGAGCGACGCTAGCCCGCCGGCTCGACCGGGAGCGGCTCTTGCTGGAACTGGACGAGCTCGACGATGCGAGCGAGGAGGAGCTCGATACTGGCGAAGGCGACACCATCGACGACGCCGAGGCTGTTCCTCTGACCGACGCCGACCTGGGCGAAATCGACGATTATCTGAAGCGCCTCGAACGGGTGCCCGATTCGAAGTTCGACTATTTGCAAGACGATCTCGACGTGGCCAGGGGCAGCGGCCGGGCGGTCATCGTGTTTACCCAGTTCACCGACACGCTCGACTATCTGCGGGACCGCTTGCACGCCAGCTACCGCTCGCATTTGGCCACCTTCGCCGGGTCCGGCGGCCAACAGTGGACCGAGGACGAAGGATGGGTGCGGGTCTCCAAGGCTGATCTGGTCGAGGCACTGACGGCCGGGCGTGTGTCGGTGCTGCTCGCCACCGACGCAGCAAGCGAAGGTCTAAACCTCCAGGCTGCTAGCGCCCTGGTGAACTACGACCTGCCGTGGAACCCGATGCGCGTCGAGCAGCGAATCGGTCGCATCGACCGCATCGGCCAACCGGAGCCGATAGTCACCGTCGTCAACTACGTGGTGCCAGGAACCGTTGAGGAGTCGGTGTACTCGGCTTTAGCCGACCGCATCGATATCTTCAGCGGTCTTCTGGGCCAACTCCAACCGATCTTGGGAGCGACCGATGAAGCTTTCCGAGCGATCTTCCGGGCACCACGCTCGGAGCGGGCGGCAGCCGAGAAGAAGGCGATCGCCGAGCTGGTGGCCAGGGTCGGGGAGCTGGAGCGCTCCGGCCTCGACCTGGGCGACGAGGACCCCTCGCCCGAACCCGACGACCAGAGTGAGGCTCCAGTAGGGCTGACCGAGCTGCAAGCTTGTCTGGCTGAGGAGCTCGATGTCAGCCTCGACCGGCCGGGCCGGCCGACAGCATCGGCCCCGCGGCGGGCGTCGCGAGACCCCGAGCGCTGGGCCGCGCTCGTCACCTACGGCCATCCCGGCCTCGAACCCGCTCTCCGGCGGATCGCCGGAGAAGAAACGCCGGTGGGCGACGAGGCTCTGGTGCTGCGAGAGCTGGGCGGGCGGTGGGCAGCCTTCCGGGCTGATCGGACGCCCCCATCGCGTGTGACGACCCTGGCCAGCCTGACCGATCTCGGCTCGTCAGTTGCCGCCGGCGAGGCCGACATGGCGGCACGGGCGGCACTCGAGTCAGGGGTCGCCGCGCTCCGCCACGCCAGACAGGAGCTCCTCCAGGCCCGCCGGCAGCGGTGGGAGAGCGATGTTCGGCGCAGATTTCGGATCCTCGTCGGCCAAGCCGTGCGGGCCGAGTCGCTTCTTCGACTGCGCAGAGACGGCGAGGCGCCTGATCAGCGCCTCGTTTGGATCGAACTCGGCCAGGACCAGCAGAGCGGTTGGCAGAATGCCGAGCTATTCCGGCAGTACCTCGAGATCGACCTAGCCGATCTGCTCCCGTCTGCTCCAGGCGCCGATGTGCGCGCCGATCGAGAGCTGGTCCGGGTACGAGCCGACACCGGCAAGGCCTTGGTCGACCTGATCATAGAGTGGAGAGACACCGCCCTGGCAGCTGTCACCTGATGCTCCCTCGGTGACACGACTGCTGCGCACCACTCGACAAACAGTTGCGTTTCCACTGACAGCCGCCTGAGCGGGCCGTCGGCCGCTGAAACCATCCGATCTGGGCTGGCCAACGGGCCGGAGCCCTTGGCCCGACGTCTGGACGGTCCCGGCGCGCCCTGTACGTTGCTGGGGTGGCCGAGGTGGGCGATCTGGTGCTGTCGGCACTGGGGTTCGAGGCCATGATTGATGACTACGGTTGGGACCAGTTGCCGTCGCTTTGGGCTTTAGACACCGAGCCGGACCTCGATACGGCCGTGCCTTCTCGCGGTGACGTGTGGCTGGCTTATCGACGGTTAGGCGAAGGCGAACCCTACGAGTTGCTCGCCGGTGTGGATGCAGCCGGTGCTGACGGGCTGTTGTTGGCCTGGGAAGGGTGGGACTGGCCGCCCGATGCGACTCCCGAGGAGCGGCGGCGGCCGCCCTCGGCCCACCCGGACCGTCGGGAGGTCCGCATGGTCATACTTGCCGCCCGTGACGGCCGTCTGGTGTCGGTCGCTCGTCAGCGCGGCATGGAGCCCGAAGCGTTCGTTGACGAGGGTGCTGGCCCACTCCTTGATGCCTTGCAGGCGGCGCTCGAGCGTTCCCGGCCGCCGGACCCGAATGGCTGACACTCCAATCGCCCTCGGCCGCGGCCTCGGCGCTGAGAACATGACCGTCCTTCTGCTTCGCTTTCGTTGTTGAGCGCCACTCAGGATGAGGACGGTTGGGGTTGGTG
>JALYXV010000033.1 GCA_030947025.1 Actinomycetota bacterium
TACCTCCCGTCCGGCCGCGACCCACGTATCCGCGCCGTCGTCGCCGACGCCCCCGACCCCCTGCCGCTCGCCCCAAACGGGCCGAGACTCCCGAGCCAGGTACCACTGCTGCTGATTCATGGAGACCGGGACGCGATTGCACCCTTCGCGGGCAGCCAACAGGTCACCCGTCAGCTGATGACCCCGGGATGGTTCCTGGTCCTGCACGGTGCTGACCACCTCTCGCCCATCGTGGGACCGAGTCCTTGGACAGCGACCTTCGACCGCGTCACGGGCGACTTCCTGGACAATGTCTTCGCCCGCCTGCCCAATTCGGGTTCAAACCTCGTCGCTGACGTCAACCAGAGCCCGGCCAGCATTACCGCCCTCAGCTAGTGCGCCGCGTCGTCGTAATGGGGTTGCCCGGGTATTTCCGTCGGCTCACCGTCTGACCCGTGAAGACGCGAGTCATCGAGGTTCCGCGGGGTCGGTCTCGGTGACCGTCACCGTGTACGTGCCGCTGGCCGTGTGCGTGTGGGTGATGGCAGGTGTGGTCGTCGTGGAGGTGTTGCCGTCACCGAAGTCCGACGTTCCGGTGTCGGAGGTCACCATGATGATGAAACTTCCGTGACCCGCACGGCCGGCGAGGTCGAGAAGTTCCTGCCCTCGGCCACGCCGCCTACCGGCTGGGTGGCCAAGGAGGTGGAAACCTGTCACTCAGGTCGAATTGCTGTCAGTGAAGGACGCCCTCATCTATCTCTGCGAGCCTTGCGGTGTTTCAGGCGATGAATGATCGTGACTGGCTGGCCGTTGATGCCGGTCCGATTTTGACAATGTTCACAAATCGGGGGTTCACGGGCAGAGTTCCTATCGATGTGACCGATACCGGGATTGGGGGCCAGGTCAAGCGCCGTGTCGAACAATGGCTGTGCCTTCGGACGACTGTGGCGGCTCGAAGACGGTCAAGATGTGGCGAATATCCGACATCGTCGATGACGTGTGCATCTCTTGGTGCCATCTTGTCCTCGCGCTGCCGCTCGTGCGACTGCAATATCGACGTCACGGCCGCTTCCAACGCTGGATCAAGGTGATCGAAAGCGCCGTCCCGCTGGACGACGCTCCAGGGTCCGCAGGCATGGCGCTCACGAGCCGGCCATGACGGTCACCGACTGGATGCCCGGCGATGCCCGGTCGGAGCCGCTGACCCGGCGATTGGAGGCGGATCCGCTTGCTATTCCCGCTCGACCCTTTGTAGTCCTTGTTGAGGCGTCCATGACTCGACGACGAGTTTGGTGGCCTCGGCGTTGAGTCCGGTGATGACGACCTCGCTGATGTCGGCGATGAACCTCTCCCCGTCAGGTTGCTCGGCCGCCCCGTCCTTGGTCACCGGGTCGACGAAGATGGCTCGTCCGGCGATCTTGGCCTCGCCCGGCCAGTCGTTCTCCTTGCCCTCCTCAGGGTGGAAGGCTGGGCCGTGCAGGGCGAAGCGGGGATCCCGTTTTAGGTCCGCTCCCTTGCGCGCGCCGGTCATCGACCCGAAACGGAGATCGCCGTCTGTGAACTCGCACTCGATTCCGGAGATGCGTGGCGAGCCGTCAGCGCGAAGGGTCGCAATCGTCTTGTGGCGACCGGTGTCGAACAGCCTCCGCACCCGCCCGGCGAACTCTGGTTCCGCCTGCTCGATCGCCCTCCATGCTGGCATGTCCGCGCAGCATATTCGGATGCCCAACCCTTGTCGGCGGTATGCGTCGAGTATCCGCCCGCGGTATCGGGCGAGGAATGCCGCGGCCGCCAACTGGGCCGCATCAAGGCGCGTCCGGCGGCCGCGTCTGCAGGCCTGTGGTCGTGGTCTCAAACGTCGTCATCGGTGACATCCGGTGTTCAGGGGAGATCCAGAACGCCTCAACCGCCAGCCGGCCGTTCGGGGCACGCCGGCGGCGGACCATGGAAAAGCTCGTTCTGTGCTACTCCTCCGCAGGATTTGCGCGGTCCGCGGGAATGTTGGAGGTGGAGGAAAGGCTCAGGCGGCGGTTTTGTGGTAGGCGGCAGGAAAATGTTGGTCGTGGACGGCGATGGCGGCTGACATGACCCGCTGGCCGTATGCGGTGACGCGGTAGAGGCGTCGTCGGGGGACTTTCGCGACTAGGCCGTGGCCTCGGAGTTTGGCGATTTGGCGGCTGGTGTGGGCGCAACGCCGTTTTGCCTCGACGTCGTCCCGCGGCGGGCGGGAATGGAGACGGTGCTGGAGGTCGTGGTTGCGGAACCCGGTGATGGTGTTCTCGCCGGCCAGGCAGGCCCGGTAGAGGGCGAGGTCGTCGCGGCTGATGGGGTTGAGCCGGGGGTGGCGTTTCCCCCGGTTGGTGATGGGCCGGCAGTGCCGGTCGAGGACGGCGATGGCGTCGCGGTTGTCGACCGCGGCGGCCAGGGCCTCGAGGTAGCGCTCGTTGGCGGAACGGCCGACTTGGTAGTAGCGGTAGAGGTTGGCGACCCCTTTGCGCATGGGGCACCACACGCGATGCCCGTCTTTGATCCGCAGGACGCGGAACTGGGTGGGGTCGTTGATGGTGGTCTCGACCCGAAGCACGTTGGCCTTGTCGTAGCACTTGATCGAGTTGGCGGCCATACGGTGCTTGACTCGCCACCCCTCGGGGCGGCGTCGGGCGTCGCTGGTCACCTCGACCGCCAGGGCCGGGTGCAGCTTGCGCCCGAGGAAACGCAGCACATCCTCGGCGGAGAACGCCGAGGCGGCATGCGCGAACAGGGCCGGCAGGACCGCTTCGAGCGCCCGCCGGGATTTGAAGGCGATGTCGGTGGCCACCTCTGCCTGGTCGACCACCCACCAGTACTTGCCCATCCCGCCTCGGGCCAGCATGGGCAGATGAGGGTTGACCTGGCGGGCCATGCCGTCGAGCAGGCGCGCCCAGCGCCGCGACGCCATCTGGTCGGCCATCTTCTGGGCCAGGCCCCAGTTGGCCAAGGCGACGATGGCGTTGAGGTAGCGGGTGTGATGCACTCTTTTGGCCGCCAGCGCGGTGGAGAGGGCCTCGCGACCGTTGACCCAGATCTGGATCTCGAAGGGGAACCACGACTGCAAACGCACATGGCAGAAACCCAGTTCGGGGTGCACGAAGTAGTAGTAGAAGTGCAGGCACTTCCGTCGCCGTCGCACCACCTCCAGGCGTTTGGTCTCCTTGTTGCGGTAGATGTCGAAACTCGAACACGGCTCCACCGCGGCCAGCACACACACCAGCCCGGCCACGATCCCCTCAGCGGCCATGATCCGCCGGGCCAGGTCCTCCTTGGACTGGCCGAGGCTTTTGGTGTGGGTCTCGGCCAGGTACAGGTACTGTCGGCCGGCGTCGGCCGCCACCTGCTGGGCGTGGGCCTTGATCTGGTCGCTCACCGCCTTGGCGTAGCCGGCGAAGTCCTTGAGCAGCACCCCTTGGCGGTCCAGGAACGCCTTCGTCCCCCCGGGCGGATAGAACCGGGTCAGGTGCCCCTTGAAGATGAGCCGGTCGAAGCAGACCAGCTTGCCGACGACACGGTCTTGGTGCACCATCTCGAACGCGGACACGGCCCTGACCTCCTGGGCGACGCAGGTTTTCGACGACCAGAAGTTCAGCGCAGGACAGGGCCGGTCCGCACCTCGGCCCACGCCTTTTCGTGATCCAGCACCACCCGGAGCGCACAGGGCCGGCTTTGCCGGCCCGGAACCCAGCGTGACCCACCACCAGGCCGCGCCAACTCGCAGACTCCGGCCGCCCCCTACTCGAACCCAACCTCAAGTTACGCCAGGCGTTCGGTTGCGGCCGGAGGCTGCGTTAGGATGCCGAGCGCCGTGCCCATCCGGAGTCTTCTGTGTCAGTGCTCGATCTGTGACGGAGGGCAGCGCCGCACCTTCCGGGACTTGCGCTGACCGCCGGTTGGGCCTGACCGGGCAGTATCACGACCACGTGCTGTCGCCCGGGAAGGTCAATTCGGCCTCCCCAGCGAACATGGCGAGTGCCGGCTGGTAGCGACCCTCGTTGAGCAGGCGGATGTTGCGACGGATCATCATCCGCACCCCAGCTCTATACACGGCGCTACCGCCTTTCGTCCTCAGCGACCGGTCGGCAGATCGGTCTCGCAATATCCTCCACTCCATGCCGGGTGAAAAGCCGAAGGACGGGGACACGCGCAGGCGCATCGTCGACGCCCGCGCGAGCTGTTCCGGCGTCGGGTTACTCGGGCACCGGGCTCAAGGCCATCGTGGCGGCCCGCGACGCCGCCTACGGTTCGCTGTACCACTTCTTCCCTGAAGGAAACGAGGAGCTGGGAGTGGCCACACTCCGAGCCGGAGGGGTGACCTGCCGCGAGTTGGCAGAAGCATTTTTCCGCGGGCGCCGATGTGGTCAATGCCACCCGGACCTTCTTCGGGGGGCCGCCGTGGTGGAGATGACCGGCTTCGCCGATGCCTGCCCGATTGCAACCGTCGCCCTGGAGGTGGCCAGCACCAGCGAGCCGATGGAGGCAGCGGCTGAAGCGTTCGGGTCGTGGCTCGACGTGCTCGAACCGGAGCTTCGCCGAGGCGGGCACGCCATCGACGCGTGCGTGCGAGGTGGCAGTCACGTTCTTCGGTGCCACCGAAGGCGCGTTCCTGCTCAGTCGGACCGTGCGAAGGTCGGAGCCGATCCTCATCGTGCTGCAGCCCGACTGGTAGCCGCGGATCCGGCGATCGGCGAAAGGCAGAGCGCGTGCCGCGGCGGGATCGCGGTCACCAGTCCGGGCTGGCTCGGGGCCCTGCTCCAGCGCCAGGCGGATCCCGAGGCAGACTAGGATTGGGGCGACGCTTCGACTCGCTGCTTGAGCGACGCGAGATTGTCGGGCATCTCCTTGCGGGCCTCCCGCAGGACGATCAGGGGTACGAGGAGGCGACCTATGCCGTGGCCCTCGAAGTCGATGGACATCGTGAGGCGCGCCCCGGTGCCCGAGAGCGCTTCGACGGCGACATCGACGGTGGCCCGGATTGGTCCGTCCACCCCTCGCACGCCCCAGTTGGTCGGCGGGTCGACGTGGACGACCTCTGAAGTGACGGCCCGTTTGGCGAAGCCGATGCGCCGGGTCGTCCGGCACCGGTCGCCGACCTTGGGGGCGCCCGGCGTGTCCATCGCGCCGTCGACCACTCCCTTCTGCCACTCGGAGAACCGCGACCGGTCGGTGGCGTACGCGAACACCCCTCGGCGGACCGGTCAATCTGGATGGTCGTCGTGATCGGCGCCATTCAGCCCACCGGGCTCAACAGGTCCGCGTACCGAGCCAGGTACAGCGGCCAGCCGGCTTCGCCCTCGACACCCTCGCGGACGCCCTCCCAACCGGGTCCGTGACGATCGATGTTGCGGTGCTCGAGCTCCAGGCGCGTCCGGTCCGGAGCCTCCGCCACAAAGCGGACCTCGACCTCGCTGGCATGGTTGGGGTCGCGCTCGAGCTGCCAGTGCGGGCTGATGTCCCAGCTGAACACGACCCGGTCGGGTGGGTCATAGGCCAGGACTCGGGCCCAGTGGCACTCACTCCCGTCCTCAGCGCGGTCGAAGATGTGCCCGCCGACCTGCGGTTCAAACGTGGTGCTGGTGATCGGCGTGCCGAGGAGGTTGTGCTCCTTCGGTTTGAAGTCACCGAACCGCTCCACGAACGTCGCAAACGCGTGGGCGATCGGCGCGTTGACGACGATCTCTCGACGGACGACTGCGTGATCGGCAGGTGTCATTGATCCTCCTGTGTTGGTTGGTCGACGAGGTCCTGATAGCCGCCCAGGGCGCGGCTCCAGAAGGTGCCGAGCTGATCGCGCAGCGCCGCGACACCGGCTGCGTTGAGCCGGTAGATCCGGCGTGTGCCGACCGCCTGCTCTGCCACGAGGCCGGCGTCCTTCAACACTTTTAGGTGCTGCGAGACCGCGGGGCGGCTGATGGGTAGGCCGGCGGCCAGCTCGCCGACGGCTTGGGGCCGCTCGGCCAGGGTGATCACGATCGCCCGTCGGGTGCGGTCGCCTAGGACGCCCCAACCATCGTCGCCTTGGTAAGTCTCCACTAACCGTAAGTTAGTCCTGACGGATGGTCAGTGTCAAAACCGGGTGCGGACCTTGCTCGAATCTCCGTGTAGATGTTCGTTGTGTTCGCGGAGCGGAGTTCAGCTCGGCGAACGACCGAGCGCGCGCGAAGGCCGACCTACAGTGGCAGTCGCCGTCGATTGGGATACTGGCTGTGGTAGGCGAATCGCGTGAGTGGTCGGGCAAAGGGACCTGTTGATGAGCATTCCGGCAGCCGGTAGCAGCGACGATCCCGCCATGGGCACCCGACAGAACGGTGCTCCCCCTGCTGGCTGTGGGATTGCCGTGTCGGTCGGTGATCTTTGGGGACGGTTCAGTTTTCACCTTGAGGTAGCGATGGAGGGCCTCCCGACGACGGCCGAAGCCGTTGTGTGATCCGTCGCCGCCCGGTCGTCGAGGGCCTTGCGCAGCTCTGGTTCGAACCGGACCGGGAGCGTCTCGGCGGGACCTGAACCCATCGGCGGGCGTCCCGGACGTCGCCGTAGCTTGGGGACGTCGAGCCCGGCGCCGGCTTCTTCGGCCATCCGTTGCAGGAGCTCGTCGTTTAGAGTCAGCTCAACGCCATCGTTGGTCCGTCCGTACGTCCTTTTCTCAGTCATCGGGTTCTGCCATCGTGCGCCGCAGCCGCTCACAGACTCGTCTCAACCGCATCGCCTGAATCACGACCTCGGTGTCGTCGCCCCGGAGCACCGACACGATCTCCAAGAGGTTCCCGGCCCAGTCGGCGCCCAGGTGGAGAACCTGCTTGTCCCCTGTTCATCGGCGACGACCCGCGCCCGCGACCCGGTGGCGAATGTCCTCGTCGCTGATCGCGTGCTTGCGGGCCGACTCATAGATCTCCACTGCCGTTCACACCAAGATCGTATTGCGAACTCCCGGGGCGCGAAGGCTCAATCGGTACCACCTGCGAGGCCGTGCACCGGCGAGTTGCTGTCATCGTGCACGGACGCCGATTTCCGTGACGGCGGCCCGCAACGGTGCCGATGGGACCCACGCTGGCCATAATGGGGGCGGTGACTGATCGGGAGGGAACCTGGCTCGTGTTGGTGCGCGACGTCTCGCATGCGGTCCGTGTGCGGGGTCACTCCCAGCTGAGCGCAGGACTGGTACTCGACATGGAGACGGGCCTGATGCGCGGTCTTGCGGTGGCTCCCACTGATGGCGAAGCGTTGGCCCAGGCGTTGGCTACCGCGGTCCACAAGCCGGCAGGCCCATTGTCCCCGGGTCTGCCCGCAAGGGTGCTGAGCGGACCGGGGCTGGGCGAACCCCTGGCCGAGGCGCTGAGCCAGGTGAGCGATGAAATGGCGCGGCCTGACATCACCGAAGTCGACCCCCCGGCAGAGGCCGAGGACATCTTTGACTCGTTCATGGGGCACATGGCGGGTCGCGCCCAGCCCCGCGACCTCCCAGCCCCGCGAGATTGGGAGTTGCTCTACGACCAGGCCTTGACCTTCTACCGGGCGCAGCCGTGGTCGCGCTGGCACGACGGGATCGACCTGGCCGTCGAGATCGCTGTCGACGGTTCGACAACTCTCTATGCCGGCGTCGTCATGGGCTATGCCGGACTCACGTACGGCGTGGTCCTCTACCCAGGTGAACGCGCTCCGGCGGAGCTCGAGAGCTGGAACCCGGGCCAGCCCGCGCCCCTGCCCCCCGGCACCCTGCTTTGCACCCTCGACCCACCAGAAGAGCCCCCGCCGGAGTTGCTCACCAAGGCGCGCCGCTACGGCTGGCCACCCGACGCCGAGCTGGTCCCCGTCTTCTTGCGCCTTGGGCGCGACCAGGACGGAGGCGACCCGGACCCGCTCGACGTGCAGCGGTTGACGGTCGGCCTGGCCGCCATCACCTCCCACGACGCCCGCGGCCCCGTCCTGGCCGGTCAGGCAACCGAGGCGACCACCGGCGCAGTTGCCCTCTCCGACGGCAAGCACGGGCGTTTCTCGGTCCACCAGCGCCGCCCCGCCGATGAAGCGCTCTCGGACCGCTTCGGGGTACACCAGGCCGGGTTCGATCTCGTCCCCGAAGGCACACCCGTCGTTGTGGGTCACCTGCCTTGGGCGGCGCTCGTCTCGCTGCGCCGCGCCGCGCGCATCCACAGACCGTTCCCGGCGCAGGCGCCCAAGCCAACCGGCGGCGAGATCCCACTGCTCGCCGTCTTGCCGAAACGTAGCCAAGGCGACCGCATCGCCGCCAAGACCGCCGATCTCGACCCGTACGGGGTCGCCGTGATCGAGACCGACGACGGCCAAGCGGTCTTCACCCTGGTCGGTGGCAACGGCGCCCAGATACTCATGGAAGTGGCCGCCGACCACCCGAGCCTCACGCTGTTCCGGCGACGACTGCGCCAGACCAAGGGCCTCCACGTGGTGATGATCGCCGACGAGACCACAACTCACGGCAAGGGCACCGTATACGGTCTCTTCGAGTGCCATCAGCCCCCTCCCACCAAGCAACGTCAGCCACGAGCATCAAAGCCATCCCCGAAGCGCCGCCGGTAATTTCAACCTCCAGCGGACATGTCGACTTCTCCCAAGAACCCAAAGGCGACCCCTCGAGCCGGCATTACAACGGGCAGTCTGGCTGGGCTACTTCGCCGGTTATCTAGCGGGTTGGCGGCGGTCTCCGACGAATCCGTGCGATGCTCCTGCAATTCCATATCGATTCGGTTTGATCGACGCACGACCTTGTTGTGGCGCAGCGGCGGTCCCGTGTTCGGGGCGTCGCTCTTCCAACGGCGAGTAGTGTGCGTGCGTGGACATCCGAGTCGACGTGGTTGGACCGTCACTGACGGCGGTAGTGGTCGTCGAGCCGATGGATCTCTCTCGCTTCATGCCCTGTTACGACGCCGTCTACGCATTCCTACGCAGCGACACGGAGGTGAAGCAGACGGGCCACAACGTCGCCCTGTATGAGCACGGACAGCGAATGGAGGTTGGAGTCGAGGTTGACCGAACCTTCCCGCCCGCGGGAGTTGTGGCATCGTCGCAGCTGCCAGGCGGCCGGATCGCGCACGCAACGCACAGGACCGGCTATGGCGACCTTCACAAGACCTACGACGCCGTCCACCAATGGTGCAATCAACACGGTTATAGCACGGCCGGAATCCAATGGGAGATCTACTCCGACCCAGACGGGCACGATCACGTCGACGTCGAGATCTGTTACCTGCTCGCCTGAGTCAACTCCGCGGCAAATTGCTCGTCGCATCAAGAGCTGTACCGCGTCGCTGTCCTGGCAATCATGGGCGGATTTGCGACAACCGACGGACGAATGGATGTCAGGTGGTCGCATGTATGCAGAACGACATCAAGCTTGGTGCTCGAGATTGATCCAATATCCCAACCCGGAACCGGTGTCGCCGGGAGGACAGTCTCTCGAATGAGCGTCAATCTGTCGCGCCAATCAGGTACGAGTCCGCTCTCGGCCGACCAAAGTGGGTAAGCGTGGCCAGTCCCAAAGACATCGCGCAATCAAAGGAGGTGGCAAGCCTCGCCGGCGGTCCAAGGCGATCTACCTTGTCGCGCCGATGGCCGTCGCGATTCGCGCAATGGCGCTACGGATCGCGCTGACGTCCCGGGGCCCCCGACCGGCCAGCCAACCTCGAGGAGAGTGGAGCGACCATGCTCTACTTCACATCACGAGTCGAGCGGCCCATAAGGGTGCGGTCGCGTTCGACCGAGCCTTGCGGGGTTCAGCTGCCCCGTGGGGCTTTCCGCGACAGCCGGCCAGGGAAATGGGGCGCAGTGGGCGGCAGACCGTGAGCTGGTGGAGGAACCGCTCGAGCGCGACATCTTCGGCACTGTCGAGTCGGACCGTATCGCGGCGCTGGTCGACGACTATTGCCGCCAGTGGCTCGGCGCCGGGATCGCCCACTACGACTGTTCGCCACGAGCGTCAGAAGCGTGCGCCGCGTCTGCTTGGACGACGGGCGCCGTTGGAGGCGTCCCCGTCGGGCGTCTACGTCGTCGCCAGCAAGGTCAACGCGATTCCCCACGGGGCCATCGCTGCCAGATCTGGCGCCGGTCACCGGTCGCTCAGGGCGTCGGCGACCGCGGCACGGAGGGAAAGAGCAGACCGAATCGTTGAAGGACATGTTGAGTGCCGTCGAGGTCGACTTCTGTCTGATATCGCTGCTGGTATTCGCCCGCAGCTCGAAGCCCGTCACTCAGCTCTTCGAAGTAGTGCTCGAATCCGGCGGGCGAGACGATCTCCAGGATCCGGCACCGAGTGTCGTCTGCGTTCCAGAAGGTGTGCCATTGATGTCGTGGCTTGAAGACTAGGTCGCCGACCTCGGCGTATACGACGTCGTCGCCGAGCAGCGCGCCTAGCCGGCCCTCCAGGACAAAGCTGTATTCGTCCTCGAGGGAGTGGCGATGCAGCGGCGCCGCGAGATGCCTAGCGGGGATCGGGTATTCCACCAGCGCGAACCCGCCGCCAGTCTCCTCCCCCCAGGCCAGGAACCGCGCCCCGCAGCTGCCGAGGTCGACGGTCTTGCCGTGGCGTGGCCGGACAATGCGCGGCCCTTGCGTGGCGTCGAAGCGTCTGACGGGCGCCATATCGACCTCCTTGGCCCGCCGTGGCCGCGGGTCGATGACATCAACGTATTCCGGCCGTCTCGACGATCGCGCACCATGACGTTGACGCGACTTGGGAGTTCCTCTGGTCCGACGTCGATGAGTCTGCGTCCGCGTATCTCCCCGGCCCATAGCGAGCAGGTCAGCATCGCGGCACCTCCACCTGCTGGGCTTGTCACCGATGACCTGGCAACGCCGTCCCCCCCGGCCTTCCCGGGAACCGGCGCGCCGACGGGACATGACGTTGTCGGCAGCCAGGCCATGGTGCCCCGGCTGGCTACGGCTGGCACCGGCCGGTGTCAGCCGAGTACCGGGTCGGGGGATCGTTCGAGTTCGCGCCAGGCCAAACCGAGTCGTTGGAAGCCGATGTCGATCATCTCCTTGGGCCGGTCCACGCAGATCCGGATGTGGGGATCTGGGGCGCGGTTGGCCCTCGCCGCCGACCCGGGGGCGACGTGCACACCGTGGCGGCCCGCCAGGCGCACGAAGGGACCGCTGTCGGCCAGCGGCAACTCGACCCAAAGAACCGAGCCACCCTCAGGCAGGGCGAAACGCCACGTCGGGAAGTCGGCCCGCAACCAGCCGGTGGCGTGGTCGACTGCCGCCTGCAGGGTCTGGCGGCGGCGCTCGGCCAGGTCGGCCATGTGGGGCAGCAGCCGCAGCGCCAGCACCTGGCTGGGCGCTGACGCCCCCAGGTCGTTGGCCAGGCGCAGGTGCATGGTGCGCTCGATGAGCGGCGCGGGGGCCCGTAGGCACCCGATTCTGAGGCCACCCCAAGCGACCTTGCTGAACGAACCGACGCTGGCCACCACGCTGCGCCTGCACAGGTCGGCCAGTTCGGGCCGTACCCGGCCGGCGAAGGCCAGTTCCGCGAGGGCGCAGTCCTCCACGACGACAATGTCGTGGCGATCGAGGAGGGGGCCAGGGCCCGCAGCCTGCCCGGGGCGGGCACTCGGCCGGTCGGGTTGTGGGGACCGCCTTGGAGGTAGAGAACCTTCGGCTGGTGCTGGGCGATTGCCTCGTCGAGCGCTTCGGGTACCAGGCCGGCGGCGTCGGTGGCCACGGCGACGGCGCGGGCGCCGAGGCCGTCGATGATGTCGAAGATCCCCGGGTAGCTGGTCTCCTCCACGACCACGGCCTCGCCCGGCGACGTGCACGCGGCCACGACCAGGGCCACCGCCTGGTGGGCACCGGCAGTGACGTGCACCTGGGTGACATCGGTGAGCCGGCCCGCCTCGGTGTGCGAGGCCGCCAGGGCGTGGCGCAGCGCCGGAAGGCCGAGCGGCTGCACGCCCGGTCCGCCGCCGTCGGCGATGAGATCGGCCACGTTCAGGGTCACCGCCGGCCAGTGGCCGGGATCAGGTGGGTTGCCGGTGGCCAGATTGACGCCCGACCATTCCGAGAAGTGCTCCGCGATGCGGCTCACGGCGACGGGGCGCTGGGCGCTGGGCGCTGCGGAGGACGCTGCCGCTGCCCCGGCGCGACTCGACGAGACCCTCGGCCCGCAGTTCGTCGAGGGCGGTCACCGTGGACCGGCTCACCGCCAGCGACTCGGCCAGCAGCCGTTCCGGTGGCAGCGGGATACCGTCGCCGAGCAGCCCGGCGGCGATCGCGCCCCGAACGGCACTGGCCAACCGCTGCGCCAGCGTCCCGTGCGCCGCCTCGGACCACCCCCTCAAAAGGCTCGCCACCTGGCTTACCGGAGTCAGAAGTGGACCTGTTATTGGCCTGGTCGGTCACACACCAATGATGCCAGAAATGCCGTTGCGGGCTGACCGCCGGACCCCGGAGAATGGGCTCGACAACCGGGAAGGGACAGACCTCGTGCATCCCCACAGCCAGCAGGACGCACATTGGATGGCAGTCAGCCGCGCCACCCAACTCCAAGCCCACTACCGGGCCGAACTGCGGCGCAATCGTACCGCCCGCCCCCGCCAGCGACTGCGCATGGCGACCGCATTCGGGTTGGTACGCATGGGGCTGCGCATCGCGGGACCGCTGACCGTGGAACTGCTGCTCGGCTCCTGCCAGGTTCGGGCCATTTCCGCGGGCCTTTCGAGAACAGGTTGTCTGGACGACCGCAAATTGCCGTGACAGAAGCCATCCTGCTCTCTGACGAGCAACCGGATCTCGGTGCCCGACATGAGGAGGGGTCATGATCGAAGGTGGGACCCCCGCCGTGATCTCCGGCGATGAACGTGCGGTCCCCCGCCCACGTCGGAGGGTCGAGCAGAGCCGGGCGCGAGACCGGCACCCGGTGTTCGTGCGGGACTGACCGGCGGTTGAGGTGGGGCGGCAGCCGCGGGGGTCCAAGCCAGCACCCCGACGCGTGGCTCGAACGAGCGCCAGGGCCCTCGGCCCATTACTGGTCGGTCTCGCCTGGTGTGATGAGGCCGGTCTCGTAGGCGAGGGCGGTGAGGGCGGCCCGGTCGCGGCAGTCGAGTTTTTGGAAGATGTTGCGGACGTGGGTTTTCGCGGTGAGCGGGCTGATGACGAGCCGGTCGGCGATGTCGGCGTTGCTGAGGCCGTGGGCGACGAGTTCGAGGATTTGGCGTTCGCGCCCCGTCAGTGCGACCAGGGCGGCGGGGGTGGTTGTCGGGTCTCTCCGGGCGGCGAACTCGGCGATGAGCCGGCGGGTCACGCTGGGCGAGATCATGGCGTCGCCGGCGGCGACGATCTCGATGGCGTGGAGTAGGTCGGCGGGGCGGGTGTCTTTGAGGAGGAATCCGCTGGCGCCGGCGCGCAGCGCGTTGTAGACGTACTCGTCGAGGTCGAAGGTGGTGAGCACGACGACGTGGGTTCGTGCCAAGGTGGGGTCAGCGCAGATGAGACGGGTGGCGTCGAGGCCGTCGAGGACGGGCATGCGGATGTCCATGAGCACCACGGTGGGGAGTACTCGGCGGGCGAGGTCGACCGCTTCTCGGCCGTTGCCGGCCTCGCCCGCGACGCGCATGTCGTCCTGGGCGTCGATGAGGGCGGCGAAGGCGCCGCGCACCGCGGCCTGGTCGTCGGCGACGACGACGCTGATCACGGTACCCCGAGGGCGTAGGGCAGTTCCGCGTCGACCCGGAATCCGTTCGCTGACGCCACCGCCCGCAGGGTCCCGCCTGCCGCCTCGGCTCGCTCTGTCATGCCGGTGATCCCGACGCCTTTGGGTGCGATCCCGTTGCCGGCGGGGGCGGCGGTTCCGGCGTCGTTTTCGACCGACACGGCCACCTGGCGGGGCTCGAAGGACATGGTGACTCGTACGGATCCCCCGGTGGCGTGGCGGCGGGCGTTGGTCAACGACTCCTGCACGATGCGGTAGGCGGCCAGCGAGGCGGCCTCGGGGAGCCGCTGCGGCGGCGTCCCGGTCACCGTGAGCGAGATGTCGAAGCCGGCGTCGCGGGCGCGTTCGACGAGCCCGGCGACGTCGTCGACTCCCGGGACCGGTGTCGTTGGGGCGTCGGGCTGGTCGCGGTCTCGGAGCACGCCGAGGATGGCCCGCAGCTCGGCGATGGCGTCGCGACTGGCCTCCTCTATGATGTCGAGCGCGGCGCGGGCATGACTGGGGTCACGGTCGAGCAGCTGGGCCGCGGTCGCGGCTTGCACGTTGATGATGGTCAGGGTGTGGGCGACGACGTCGTGCAGATCGCGGGCGATGCGCATACGTTCCTGCTCGACCCGCCGCTGCGTTTCCCGCTCCCGTGTCTGCTCGGCCAACTCGAGGCGTTCGAGTACCAGCGACACGTTCGAGCGGCGGGTGCGCAAGGTCTCCGCGGCCAGCAGGGGAATGGCGACCAGCGTCAGGTGGCCGAGCGACTGGACGATGCTGGCGTGGCCGCCGTCGACGACATCGGCCGCGACGACCGCCACCACCGCCGCCACCGCGGCCAGGAGCTGCTCGGTTCGGCCCCGGGTCAGCGCCAGCGAGTACAACGCCACCGCGGGGGCGAGCACGGCGATGGGACCAATCCGGGTGTTGAGGTGAAGCACGACGATCACCAGGCCGCCGGAGATCGCGAAGGTCCATCCCGGGGCCCGCCGGCGCAGCGCCAACATCAACGCGGCGGCGAGCCCCAAACCCAACCCCGGCGCCCCGGTCCCGCCTTGCACGAGGCTGACGACGACGATCGCGGCGGCGACGATGAGTGGCACGCTCGTGTCGAGCAGCAGCACAATCCGGCGGGCCACGGTGCCCTCGACTGTATCGCCGACCCCGGCGCCCCAAATACCCCGCTTGGGGTATGGCCGATACCCCACGGGGACGATGACACCGGCCGCCCGGCCGACGACGCTGGCGACCATGCAACAAACGACGGCGACACGGTGACCATCGAGCGGGGAGGCCGGGAGGTCTCCGGCGACGCGGCGACACCGGTCGTCAGGGTGCGCGGCCTGACGAAACGCTACCGCGACGTCGTCGCGGTGGAAGGACTCACCTTCGACCTGGAGGCGGGATCGATCACCGGGTTTTTGGGCCCCAACGGCGCCGGCAAGTCGACCACCTTGCGGTTGCTGCTCGGCCTCGCGGAGCCGACGGCCGGCGAGGCCCTCGTCTTCGGCCGCCGCTACCGTGACCTCGCCGACCCGGCCCGCTCCGTCGGCGCCGTCCTCGAGTCCGGAGACTTCGATCCCGGACGCTCCGGCCGCAACCACCTCCGGGTGCTCGCTGTCGCCATCGGCGTCCCCGACAGCCGTGTCGACGAGCTGCTCGAGGTGGTCGGCCTCCAAGGCGCCGCGCAGCGGGCGGTGAGAACCTACTCCCTCGGTATGCGCCAGCGACTCGGCCTCGCCGGGGCGCTGCTCGGCGACCCCCAGCTGCTCCTGCTCGACGAGCCCGCCAACGGACTCGATCCCGAAGGCGTCCACTGGCTGCGCAGCTTCCTGCGCCAGCTGGCCGGGCAGGGCCGCACCGTGCTGATCTCCAGCCATGTCCTGGCCGAGGTCGCCCAAACCGTCGACGCGGTCGTCATCATGGACCGAGGCCACCTGGTCGCCACCGTCTCCCTGGCCGAGCTGGCCGACGGCCCCCGCTCGCTCGAGGAGCTCTACCTCGAGCTGACCGTCAAGGAACGGGTATGACACCTATCGGCGCCGCGGTGCGCTCCGAGCTGCTCAAGCAGCACAGCACCCGCACCCGATCGGGGTTGCTGGCTGCCATGGTCGCCCTGGTGGCCGCCGCCGTGTTGCTGCACGTCTTCACCCTTGCCGGCCAGGTCCTCGCCGCGGGCGACAACCAGTTGAAGGTGGTCGGCTGGGGCACCAGCCTGGGCGCCCTGTTCGCCGCGGTGTTCGGGGCCCTGTCGATCACCAGCGAGATCCGCCACGGCACCATCCGCCCGACGCTGCTGGCAACACCGGGGCGGGGTCGGGTCATCGCCGCCAAGGTGACCGCGGCGGCAGTCACCGGGGCCGGCTTCGGACTCATCGCCCAAGCCGCGGCCGTCGGGTTAGCGAGCGCAGGTCTCGCCGCCCGCTCCATACCCGTCGCGTTCAACGGCGGCGACATCGCCCAGCTCCTGGCCGGCGGCGCCGCGGCGGCCGCGCTGTGGGCCGCGATCGGCGTCGGCGTCGGCGCCGTAACCCGCAACCAGGTCGGCGCCGTCGTCGGACTGTGCGTATGGCTGCTGGCGGCCGAGACCAGCCTCATCGGAAGTATCCCCTCGATCGGCAAGTTCGCCCCCGGAGAGCTGGCGGGCGCCCTCGCCGGGGCCATCCAGGAACAAACCGCGTCCACGAACCTGGTCGCCCCCGCCCTCGGCGGACTGCTGCTCGTCGCCTACGCCGCCGCCTTCTTCGTCGCCGGTTCGATCGCCACCACCCGCCGCGACATCAGCTGAGCGCGACACCCGCCGTTGAGCGCCACGCGACACCCCTCACCGCCCTCGACAGAACATGAAGGAGCCCCGATTGGAAAGCTACCCACAACACGACGAGACGAACGAACCGACCGTCAGAGGTCGCGGGCCCCTCATCGCCGTCGCAGTCGTCGTGACCGTCGTGCTGCTCATGATCGTCCTTCACCTCACCGGCGTCATGGGACCCTAGGTGAGTGAGCAGCAACCCCCGTGTTTTGGGGGCTGACCGCCGTGTGTGGGCCTGCGCCGTGTGGGGGGCGGAGGTGGCTTGTCTGCTGGTGACGGGCCCAGTGGCGGCTAAGTCGCCGTGAG
>JALYXV010000039.1 GCA_030947025.1 Actinomycetota bacterium
CGGCTCACGACGCTCGAAGACCTCAGATCTCACCCCCCAGCTTGTACCACCCACAACAACAGAAGTCCAGCACTCTCGCGAAACCCCAGGTCAGAAGGGCCCCAGCCTACTTTGCCCAACTCCCTGAGGCGTACAGCGCCAGCTGTCACCCAAAGTCCCGGCGCGAGGGCGAGGCGCGATCCAGTGACGGCACCTCTACCCACGAAACGGATGGACCGGCCTGTACATAATCGCCTGTCGACAGCACATGTCTGGAAGGACCTCGGGGAGTCTTCCGCCCATAATGTTCAGTCACATGAAATCAAACGGGGGTTCAACAGGCCGCATAAGCAAAGGCTAGTCAGTTAGCCTGATGGCCTATGCTGATCGTCAATCTGGGCGGCGAGGGAGAGGACATCGTCGCTATCCCTGTGCCGACCGGCGCGACAATCGTGCACGTCAATCCCGTGGACTACGACGAGCTGCTGGTCATGGCGCCCGTCCGGACGGGCTTTGAGGAGGCGCTCCGGCCAGGTCATGGCTCCAGTTGGGAATGACATCCTGAAATGGCCCCAGGTGAGGCCATTTTGATGGTTTGAAGTGGCCCCACCCCCAACCCGCCAGCCCCTACGTTGCGTGGTCGCCAAGACCTGCAATGAGGGGAGAAGGAGATGTCGAGGGTGGAGCTGTATGAACGTATCCGCAGGGACAGTCGAGAAGAGGGCTTGGGCATCCGTGCTTTGGCCGCGAAGCATCATGTTCACCGGCGCAATGTGCGTGAGGCGTTGGCGTCGGCGGTGCCGCCGGAGCGTAAGACGCCGGAGCGTGAGGCGCCGGCGTTGGGCCCGTGGACCACGGTCATCCGGGCGTGGTTGGTGGCCGACCGGGAGGCGCCGCGCAAGCAGCGTCACACGGCCCGGCGGGTGTGGCAGCGGCTGGTGGGCGAGTACGGGGCGCAGGTGGCGGAGTCGACGGTGCGGGCCTTCGTGGCCCAGGTCAACTTCGAGTTGGACAACACGCTGCGGGTGGTGACGGTCCCTCAGACCCACGGCCCGGGCGAAGAAGCGGAATGCGATTTCGGGGAGTTCATGGCCTGGATCGACGGGGCTCTGGTGAAGTGCTGGATGTTCTGCCTGCGGTTGAGCTATTCGGGGCGCGGTTTCCATGTGGCGTTCTGCCATCAGGCCCAGGAGGCGTTCTTCGAGGGCCACGTCCTGGCCTTCGAGCACTTCAAGGCGGTGCCGGCGCTGGTGCGTTACGACAATTTGAAGTCGGCGGTGGCCAAGGTGCTCTTCGGCCGGGACCGCCTCGAGAGCGAACGGTTCGTGGCGTTGCGATCCCATTACGGGTTCGACAGCTTCTATTGCCTTCCGGGCATCGACGGCGCCCATGAGAAGGGTGGCGTCGAAGGCGAGGTGGGAAGATTCCGCCGCCGCCATCTGGTCCCGGTCCCCCGGGTGGCGTCGCTGGGCGAGCTGAACGAGTTGCTCGCGGCGGGTGACCGCCTCGACGACGACCGTCACATCGGCCGCCGTGCCGCCACCGTGGGCGAGGCGGCCGGTGCCGAGGCGGCATCGCTGCGGCCGCTGCCCGACTCACCCTTCGACGCGGCTGCGATCCTGCCGGCGGTGAAGGTGGACACCAAGGGCCGGGTCTGTGTGCGCCAGAGCTTCTACTCGGTCCCCGTCGGCCTGGCCCGCCGCACCGTGACGGTCCGCTTGGGCGCCCAGGCGCTGGAGGTGATCGCCGATGGTCGGGTCGTGGCCCGCCACGTGCGCAGCTTGCACAAGGGGACCGAGGACCTGGTGTTGGACCACTATCTCGAGATCCTGGTCCGCAAGCCTGGCGCCCTGCCCGGCTCGACGGCGTTGGCCCAGGCCCGGGCGTGCGGGGCGTTCAGCGCCGCCCATGAACGGTTCTGGACCGAGGCGCGACGCAAGCTGGGCGACGGGGCCGGCACCCGGGCGTTGATCGGGGTGTTGTTGCTGCACCGCCGTCTCGGCGCTGCCGTGGTCATCGAGGCGATCGACGCCGCGTTGGCCGTCGCCAGTGTCGACCCCGAGATCGTGGCGATCGAGGCCCGGCGCGTCGCCGAGCGTCGCCCCGACGCCCCGGTGGTGGCGATCGGGACCGGCGCCCGGGACGTGCGGCCGCTGCCCCGCCTGGAGGGCTATGACGCCCTGCTGGCCGCTGGAGGCGAGCGGTGAGCGCGCCCATCGCGATCGGCGAGCCGGCGGCGGAGGCCGCCATCGGCGCCGCCTGCGCAGTGTTGCATCTGCCCACCGTGCGCGACGAGGCCGGTCCGTTGGCCGACATGGCAGCCAAGCAACGCCTCACCCATCGGGCCTATCTGGCCGAGGTCCTCGCGGTCGAGGTCGACGAGCGCGACGGGCGACGCCGGACACGGCGGCTCCACGAAGCCCGTTTCCCTCGTCTGAAGACACTGGGAACGCAATCGGCCATCTGAGCTTCGCGGCGGTGATCCGGATCGACCCGGCGCGGCCGTTGATCCGTCAAACCGCAGTTCAACGCCGTGTCGCCCGTCGCCGTCACGAGCCACCGGCTGTCACTGAATGAATGTCGCACTGTCAGTCAGAGAACGCCGCAAGGTGTCGGCAGTCCCTCGGATGGTGGGGGATCTATGCCCATATTCGGAGATCCAACTCGGCTGCGGCGGTGAATGCGTGACATGTGGGGCTCTGATTGTTACAGTTGGAGCTATGGCCAGCCAGGAGAAACGGAGGGCGCTGAGGGCACAGGGGGCCCTCAATGCAGCCCCGGAAAAGGTGACTGCGACGCCATTTGTCACCCACCCCGAGTTCTTCGACGCCGACGACCGCCTCCAGGTCCGCTACGAGATGCTACGAGCCCCGGCCCGGGGCGAGATGACCGTGGCCGACGCGTGTCGGGCGTTCGGGGTCAGCCGCCAAACCTTCTACACCCTGCGCCGGGCGTTCGAGACCCGAGGCATCGCCGGGCTCGCCGAGGGTAAACGGGGCCGCAAAGGGCCGCTCAAGGCCTCTGTTGAGGTGGTCGAGTTCGTCAGGGCGGCCAGAGATGCTGACACCTCGGCGTCGGGCGCCGAGATCGCCCGAGGCGTCGAGCAGCGGTTCGGGATCAGGTTGCACCGGCGGACGGTGGAGCGTCTGCTGGTCCCCAAAAGTAGCGGCCAACACA
>JALYXV010000056.1 GCA_030947025.1 Actinomycetota bacterium
GCCCCATAGGCGGGCAGCACCTGCTCCGCCCCGGCCGCAGCGGGATGGCTGAGGCTGAGGACGACCGCAACCAACCCCGCCAGGGGGAAGAGGGCAAGCGCCAGCAACCGCTGCAAAGTAGACATACCGGTCGGGACCGTCGTGGCGGGAATGATACTCCGCGCCAGGAATCTGTGGGAGGGCGGCGACGCACCTTCCGCCCGGCGACGACGAGCGAGCGAGCGACGGGAATCGAACCCGCGTTCTCAGCTTGGGAAGCTGATGTTCTGCCGCTGAACTACGCTCGCGTGGCGCCGAGCACCATACCAAGCGTGCTGGTCAGCGGTGGTGCGCAGGTCCGGGCCTCCGACCCGCTGGACCGCTGGCGACGGGCCTGGGGAAATCCTGGGAGTAGGTCGGCTACCGGGCTACCGGGCTACCAGGCGCCCGAGACCGAGGCGGGGCTGGAAGTCGGCGGGGTCGAACGCCGCTGGATCGAACTGGCCACCCACCCACTCGAGCATCGATTCGTGCTCCTCGTGGGCCGGATCCTTGATCGCCTCCAGGAAGTCGAGATAGCCCCACGTGCCGCCGCAGTCCTCGGGTGGACAGGCGCGGCGTCCGCCGATGCAGGCCGGGTACTGAGCCCCTTTCTCGGACGGGAAGACCTTCTCGACAACCACCTTGTGCCGCCAGTAGTCGCCGAAGTCGTAGACGTAGAGAAATGACGACCCCTCCCCAACGAGGTTGCGCAGGCGGGCCCGCCGCTCGTCGTCCGGAGGTTCCCAGTCCTCGCCGTCGTCGGAGCCGTACCGCTCGCCGCCGATCTCGAACTCGTGTAGATGGCAGTCCCACCAGCCGAATGCCGCCTGCAGCACGTCATGGAGGCGGGACAGCGTCATATCCTCGGGCACGAGGATCCGTCGCCACACCGGCGGCTTCGTTTCCATGATCGTCGCCTTCAGCTGGTAGACGTTCTTGCCCATATTTGCTCCTCCTTGGTCCGGGCCCGAGGTTACGCCTGCCGGGAGGCGGTGTCGCGGACCGATCACGCCTCGCGTACGCCGCACACAGCCCCGCTCCGGCTATCCGTCCGCGCCGGTCGAACTCAACCGCCGTCAGGACTGGGTCCGGGTCATGACGTGAGGCTGGCCAGCGCCCAGATGACCGCGACCGATCCGATGGTGATCATCACGACGCTGCGGGCCAGAGGGGGCCGGAGAGGAGGGGCCTGGCGTTCGCCCGCGGGCAGGCGGGACGGGGGTCGCAGCAGGGCGAGCACGTTACCCACCACCAAGGCGCCACCGACCGCCAGAACGAGAAGGCGGAGGAGGTCGGTGCCTCCGAGCAGGTCGTTCCCGCTGGACGCGGCCGCGACCACGCGCCCCGCCGTCGCCACCGGCTGCAGCCACACCATCAGGGCGACGGTACTGCAGGGTCGACCGAACCCACGAAGGCGCCGATCTCACGCCGCCCCCGACCGGGCGACGATCCCGATATGGCGATGCTGACCCCGGCCGCGACGACCAGCGCACCGCCCGCCATCGTGGCCCACCCCGGCCGTTGACCGAGCCACACCCATGCCGCCAGCACCACCACGACCGGCTCGAGGTAACTCAGGATGCCGACATGGGTCGCGGGCACCTCGGCCAGGACACTCAGGTAGAGGGTGATTCCTACCGCGGTGTGGACGACGCCCAGGACGACCACCCAGAGCCACGCCCACCTGGGCGATGGCCAGGCCGTTGCCGCCGCGACCGGAACGAGCAGCAACCCGGCGCCGGCCAGCTCCATGAACGCCAAGCGGAGGCCGCCATACACCGCCGCCAACGACTTCGAAAGCAGGATGAGGGCGACGAAAAGGGCCGCCGCAATCAGCGAGAGGATCAACCCGGCCGGCCCGGCCGAACGGACCGTCGGAGCGGCCAACAACGCAAAGCCCGCCACCGCCCCGGCCAGCGCCACCGCGGTCCTGCGCCCGAGCGGCTCCCCCAGGAGACGTGGGGCCAGGGCGGCCACGCCGATCGGCGCCAGATAGACGATGAGGATCACCGTCCCCGCCGGAGCCCGCCGGTAGGCCGCGAACAGGGCCAGCCAATGCACCCCGAGGATGGCCGCGGTCAAGCCGCAGCGCAACGGCTGCACCGACAGGAGGCGGGGCGCCCGCCCGGACCCCCCGGGCCCTCCCGGCCCCCCCGGCCCCCCGCCGCCGACCAGACGCC
>JALYXV010000066.1 GCA_030947025.1 Actinomycetota bacterium
GAGACCTTGGCGATCGCCCTGCCGCGGTCCTGGAGGCCTTGCCGGGGTGGAGCTGGGACGCCTCTCGAAGCCGGTGGCACACCGCCTTCGCGGTTCTGGGCGGCTTCGTGAAACGCGAAGGCCACGCGCCGTACCGCGACGACATGTTGAGAACGGCTTCGCCCTCGGCGCCTGGGTCTCCACCCAACGAGTCGCCCATGGCCAAGGCCAACTCCAACCGGAACGGGCCGCCGCCTTGGCAGCTCTCCCGGGCTGGACGTGGGATGCCCGATCCTGGCTGTAACACGGCAGCCATTTCCCGCGCCAAATTCCCGGCTCCGACAGTGTGAACCGGCACGGCCACACGATCCTGCAAGCGGAGCACCTCGAAGACGACTGCCGCCTCGACACGGCCTGTGACGAGGATCCGAGCAGGATCCCGGCAAAACATATGGGGCGAAACGGCTGACGTGATGGTGCTCTGTCCGTTACCCCAAGGGGAGTGGGAGCAACATCGAAAGGAGGTCGATCCGTGGCATACGAGTTCAGGTGAAAGGACGCCGATCACGCCTGCCGTCGGCATGGAACAGCTGACACTGAGGACGCTCTTGCTGCGTCAGGGCCCCCTTTGACTTAGAACCGAGCGTGGGACTGCACGTATCGGCTCAGGAAAGCTTCGGGCTGGGGTGTGACTTTGTCGGGGTGAAAATGCCCGACAACAAAACCCGCACCGCCGTGCCGACAAGTTGGTAGGGATGAGCCGCGCACCAGTGGCCCATCCTCGACACTCGTGCCGCGCGTGTGCCGGCCGGCTTCGCCCCTGTGGGCGGTGACGGCACGTCATTCGGCCTCGGCCGCCAAACCGTCCAGGAAGCGGTCGGCTTCTTCGACGCTTCGCCCCTCGGCCACCAGGCGGTCATGGAGGAAGGCCCGCAGCTCATCAGCGGGCGGCTCCCGGTCCCCGAAGCGCTCCCCGACCGCCTTCATCACCTCGGTGAGCTCCAGCTCGTAGCGTCCCATGTCGAGAGGCACTTCGCCGTGGTCGTGACCTTCGTGGTCATGGCTCTCGTGGTCGTGATCGTCGTCATGGTCGGCCGCCGCTACCGTCGCCTGGCCCAGCAGGCGGCCGTCAGCCGTGGTCACCAACCGCCGACCCGCGCCCGCCTCGGCCACCGACGCCACCGTCACACTTGGGCGGACGGTGCCGGGGACAGGCCGCAGCACCTCAAGAAGGGGAACGTCGTCGGACTTACCCGCCAACGCCTCGCCGTCCACCTCGCCCACGGCCAACCCGCCGCCGTGGACCACCACCACCTCCGCGCCGGACCGGTCCATTACCTCCCGGGCATCGGCCACGCTCCCGGTGGCGGCGCAGGTCGGAACGGCGGCTACCCGCTCGCCGAGGAAGGGGCCGTCGTCGCCCTCGACGGCCAGGCCGTAGGCCATCCAGTCGACCTTGCCGTCGACGTAGTCGTACACCTCGGCGAAGCCGTACAGCTCGAGCAGGCACGCCGCTCGGGGAGAGAGGTCTCAGAGGGTGTCGAAGCAGTAGACAACGACGGGCCGCGTCCGGTCAAGCTCGTCGGCCCGCTGCCGGGTCAGCTCCCAGGCCGGGATGTGCACTGCGCCGGGCAGGTGGGCCAGGCGGTACTGTGCGCGCTCGAGGACCTCGACCAGCTGCGCCCCCTCGTCGACCAACTGGCGAACCCGGGACCTGGTGACACTTTCGAACATCCCGACCTCCTCGGTTGCCCACCACCGATCTACCCCACTCCGCGCCCATCGTGCCAATCGTCGGACCTCCCGCCACGCCTCAGACCTGGGAGATGACGATCGGCCGGGGACCACGAGCGAAAACGACGCCTCAGTCATTCGGGTTGCTGGCCGCAGCTGCCAGCGAGTCGCGGGCTGCCAACACAAGCAGCCGACACTTCGGCCCGTCGCGCCTCGGACCTTCAGACCCCGGGCCGGGCCGACGATCTCCTGCCTGGCGGCACTATACCCCTGCGGGCCGACCGACCACAGGGAAGCAGGCGATGGCTGAGCTGGGTAGTGTATGTCTCCGCGGCCGTCGGCTGATGGGTCGGTCGGGCTGTCGATCAACGCCACCCACTCTTCGAGGTGCACCTACCGCACCCCGGGGGCGGTTGTGGTCCCTGTTCGCTCTGACTGTCGATGAGGTCGTTCGCGCTCACCGATGATGGCGTCTCAGGCCAGGATCCGTCCGCTGATACGGGCACTCCAGGAGCGGGGAACGAGTCTTGTGCCCAAGGCCATGACCCGGTTGTAGATCCCGAAGACGACCGAGGTGCGGCCCTGGTCGAGGGCGGCCAGGGCGACGCCAACCACGTCTTCGGGCCCGGTGGCGCGAGCGAAGAAACCGGAAGCGCCAAAGGTCGAGTCTCCCGTGGCGGCGCCGAAGCCGGTATCGACCGCGCCCGGGCACAACGCCAGGATTCGCACACCGCTGCCGCGGCACTCGATCGCGACCGCTTCGCTGAACGACAGCACGAACGCCTTAGTGGCGCCGTAGGTGGCCATGTTGGGACACGGCGCGAAGGCGGCGGTGCTGGCCACGTTGATGATACCGCCGTCTCCCCGGGCAACCATGGCCGGCAGCAGCGCCCGGCTCAGGTGGACCACCGCCGCGCAGTTGAGCTCCACCTGGCCGATTTCCCGCTCCCATGGCAGCTGGACGAACGACCCGTGCGTCCCGAAACCGGCGTTGTTGACCAGCAGGTCGACGGCGGTGTCGGCGAGCGACTCGAGAAGGTCGAGGCGCACTACGGCATCACCCAAGTCGCCCGGCGCGACCCGCACCTCGACGCCATGGGCGCAGCGCAGCCGAGTCGCCAGGTCCTCGAGGGCCGGGGCGTTACGGGCAACCACCACCAGGTTTGCCCCCCGGGCTGCCAACTGGTCGGCGAAGGCGGCGCCGATACCTGACGACGCCCCGGTGACAAGCGCAGTGGACCGGGAATACGGGAACGGAGTCCTCATTGCCACAACCTGCCAGACCGGCACCGGTGGCACACGCCCAGCAGGGCGCCGAGGCTGTCACGCGGGCGCACCAGCCGCCGCCGATAGTGTTCGGCGTATCGTCAAACCCCTCGCCCCGGATGGCGCCGCATCGGGTTCATGTGGTGTCGGGGAGGCCCTTCGTGCGTTCGCACAACAGCCGTTCCCGGGCACGGAAGGGTCGTCTGTCGTGCTATGCCCCGTCTGGAACTCGATCGTCGCACCCCCTTCCCTTCGACGGCGGAGCCCAGCCCTGCCTATCCTCGCCGGATGCGATGGCCGAAGGCGTGGAACGCGCCGCCCACCGTGGCGCCAATCGCTGCCCCGCCGATGACGTCGGAAGGAAAGTGGCGGCCGGCGTACATTCGAGACCAGCCCACGGCTGCGGCGGCCACCATCAGTCCAGGGGCGGCCAGTGGAGCTTGGCTTGCGGCTGCCACCGCGAATGCTGTCGCCGACGCCATGTGGCCGGATGGGAAAGACGAGGTGCGCGGCGTCCGGCCGCGATGACGCGCAGCGACGGTGGTCAGGCCGCGAGGACGGCGCCGTCGTACGAGTCGCTTGGCCAATGTGTTGACAATCGAGGCAAACCCGGCCGCGGCTAGACCGTCGACCGCGGCACGTCGACCTCGAGGTCCACGGGCGACAGCGAGCAAACCGACCACGCCTATCCATAGCTTGGGGCCAGTGACGGCTCGGCTTGCCGCCGGCAGCACGCGGCCCGCCGCCCGAGAGCGACCGGCGCTGATCCGGCGGAGCAAGCGCCAGTCAAGGGCCCGGACAAGACGGAGGTCCACCCGCCCATCTTGCCGTGCGCTGCCGGCCTCCGGGGATGAAGGGATCGGATATGGCGTCGTCGCATGTTCGACGGATCGCGGGGGGTACGGGACTCGGATTGGCTACGGCGCGGTGCTGGCGGCACCTCTGACTCTGACCGCGTCGGGGCAACGGCGCCCGGGTTGTCCCGTCTCCGGTTGATATCGAGACGGAGGGTTAAGAATGACGGCCATGGAAGATCGCTCAGAGGTGTCGAGCCGAACCGACAGGGACTGTCCCCCGCGTCCGGCGTCGAGTATCGAGTTGGGCTTTGTCTGTCGGCATATGGTGCGTTGGCTCGACCCCGGCCAGCTTCTCGACACTTCGGCCCGGGTCCTGGCATCGGGCTTGTTGACCTCCTACACCGACAGTCGCGAACTGCAGGCACTGGTGGCCGGCGGCGTGTTCGACCGCTCGGAGCGTGGCGAGCTGTGGCTCGACTACGTCGCCGACCTGGGCGACGGGTTCAACTCGACGTACACGGTGGCCCGGCTTCTGGCCCGCCAGCATCTCGACTTCGGCGAGCCGGACCAAGGCCATCAAACCCAGCGGGGAACGATCCTGGTGATGGGCGGCGACCAGGTGTACCCGGTACCCACCCGGTCGAACTACGAAAACCGTCTCCTCGGGCCGTATCGGGCCGCCCGACCTTCCCTGGGTGCGGAAGCTCCCGACCTGTTCGCCATCCCGGGCAGCCACGACTGGTACGACGGGCTGGTGAACTTCTCCAACGTGTTCTGCCGCCAGCGGTCGATCGGCGGGTGGACGACCTGCCAGACCCGCAGCTACTTCGCCCTGCGCCTCCCGCATCGGTGGTGGCTGTGGGGTGTGGACATGCAGTTCGGCGACTACTTCGACGAGGCCCAGCTGGCCTACTTCGCCGACGCCGCCCAGAGGATGGAGCGCGGCGACCGGATCATCGTGTGCATGGCCAAGGAGGTCGAGAGCGGCCGCAAGAGCGCCGAGGTGTCCTCGGACCGAAACCTCGGCTACCTCGAACGCGAGGTCGTACTGCCCGCGGGGGCCAGCGTCGCGCTCTACCTCAAGAGCGGACGCCACCACTACTGCCGGTACCAGGACCAGGACAGTTCGAGCCAGCTGATCACCGCGGGAGGCGGCGGGGCGTTTCTCCACCCGACCCACGACCTGCCCGAACGGGCCGACGCCCCCGGCGACGGCGGAGCGGGCACCTTCGAACTGGCCGCCGTCTACCCGTCGCGGGCGGCCTCTAAGCGGCTGAGGAAACGGGTGTGGCTGCTCCCCGCCTTCAACCTGCCGCTGGCCGCGGTCCTGGGCGGGATCCAGCTGCTGGTGGTGTTCATGCTCGGCCTGCACCTCCACAACCGGCATCGCTCGGTCGGATTCGCCGACCTGGGCCGGGCGCTATGGGACAGCCCCACCGCATTCCTGCTCATCATCTTCGTGATCGCGACGTTCGGGGCGATGATCCGCCTCGCCCATGACGCCAAAGGGTTACCGCGACTCCTGATCGGCCTCGGGCATTCGATGCTGCAGTTCGGCGGCCTGGCCGCGGTCATCGTGGCCGCCTCGGCACTGTCGACACCGCTGGGCGATGGGCCGGCAGGTCTCGTCGCGTTCCTGGCCCTGGTGTGGGTGTTGGGCGGCGTCGGCGGCGCCCTGGGCATCTCCGGGTACCTGTGGGCCACCAACACCCTCGGCTACCACGGCAACGAAGCATTCGCCCCCCTCCACCACCAGGACCAGAAAAACTTCCTCCGCCTCCACATCGACACCCACGGCACCCTCACCATCTACCCCGTCGGCATCGAACGGATCTGCCGGCGGTGGAGGTACTGCCCCGACGCCGACGCCGGTTCCCCGTGGCTGGCCCCCGACGGGCCCGAGCCGAAGGCGCACCTGATCGAAGCACCGATCACGTTCGGACGGGAAGACAGGGGCGCGGACCGCGCACTTGGGGGAGGCAGCCCCCCTTGATCGACCCCGGCCGCTGCTGCGACCGAGGTGCTGGGCCCGCGCCCGGTTTGGCTCATGCGACTTTGGTCTGTTGAGGTCACGTCGCGGGATCCGATGACCTGGCCACTCCGGGTGTGCCCCCCGCTCGAATGGTCTAGCCGACCGGTCCTGGAGGGGTGGATCGCCCGAGTCGCATCCCGGCGACATAGGCCGCCAGTCCCCGTCGGCCATGGGACATCATCACGGCGTGATTGGCCCGGAACGCGGGTCGGGCTACCAGGGCCAGCCGTCGGAGCAGCGCCTTGTGGGCCACGACCGTCTCGTCGAAGACCGCGACCGTGCCGTTTGGAGACGCCGCGACCGTCCAACGGGAAACGCCTTGGAGGTCGCCGCTCAAGGCGGCTTCGAGGATCCCGGCGGGGCGATCGAGGCGCGACCGGGCGGTCACGAAGCTCAAATCATAGGGCAATACCGATCGAATGGTCATCTGGCAGCGGTCCGGGTCGAGGACCGTCGTGACCTTGACTTCGGGCCACCACGTCGGATAGTCGACCAGTTCGGCGAGTGCGGCGAACACGTCGTCAGGGGCGGCGGAGAAGGCCCACTGGGTGCGAAATCGGTATTCGTTTCGTTCTTCGCCCATCTGGCATCTCCCATGACCAGCTCAACGGTATGTGATGTCGGCAGATCGTCACCCCGGGGGGACCGGCCAACCGAAGACCGACGCTGCGGTGCGAAACAGGAGGATCACCGCGCCGCGCTTTAGGCTACCTGGAGCCACGTGGCGGGATTCGGCGCAACCCGATGCCAAATGGGAGTCCCGGTAGGGGTGCGATGTCGACTACACAGAGGGGATCGGCGGCGGCTGATCGTTGACCGTCGGCGCCGAGTTTGCTATCGCATTGTTGTGTTGCCCGGGCTCAAGCACCTGGCCCGCCTGACACGGGACTCGACTCGCGCCAGCCGCCACGCACGACGGGAGGTGGCAAGAGGCCCGGTGATCAGGAGTATGTTGGTGACCGCGGGACAATTGTACTGATCACATGATGTGGGGCCTGCGACGCCCCCTGCCCGGGACCCCGGCAGCGTCAATGATTTTCTGACGTCGAAGGGTAGGTAGGGCCTGTGATGATCCACCAATCTGGTTCTCGGAGCGCCAATGGTTTCAGCTGCCCGTTCATGTCCCTGGCGGCGACTTTCGGCACCGGTGAGACCGACGGAGTGAGAGCCGACAGAGCGCCGGCCACCCGCAGGAGGGTCGTGGCGCTGTGACGTCACCGGACTCTCAGCCCACCGCGTCCCCCCGAGACGTCATCCGACCCGGCCCCGCCCCGGCCGTCGGGATGGCCGATCGGCGACCCGGGGCGACAGGAATGGCGGTCGGGCAGCGTCCCCGGCGTCAGGTCCGCCATCCAGACGCTCGTACTGGTCGCCTCAAGCGGGCATCGGACACCGAGTTGGCCGACGCCCTCTGCGCCCACGACACCGCCGCTTTGGACGAAGTGTTCGACCGCCACGCCACCCAGGTGGCCCTCACGGTGCGTAAAGTCGCGGGCGGGTACTACATCGACGATGTCGTCCAGGACGTGTTCATGGCGCTGTGGCGAGCGCCGGAACGATTCCATCCTGAACGCGGGAGCCTCGCCACCTACCTGGCGGTGTCAGCACGCGGCAGGACGCTGGATCGGGTTCGATCCGACGGGGCCTGGCATCGCCGCCACCGCGAACACGGCTTCGAACCGGCGCTGGGCGGCGAGGTCGCCGACGCGGTCATGGCGTCGGTGACAGCAGCTGAGCTGCAGATTGCGTTGCGGTCGGTGCCGATGAATGAGCGCGTCGCCATCGAGCTGGCGTTTTTCGGGGGCGACAGCTACCGGCAGGTGGCGGCCAAGCTGGGGGTCCCAGAGGGGACCATCAAGGGCCGCATCCGCGCCGGTCTGCGCCGCCTCGAGGTCGTGCTACGCGAGATCGGCGCGCAGGAGGTTGACTGACGACCTGAGCCACAGCGAGATCCAGGAGCTGCTCGGCGCCTACGCCCTCGATGCCGTCGACGACCACGAACGGGCCATCATCGAATCCCATCTTCTGACCTGCGAGTCCTGCCGTGTGGAGCTCGACGACCACCGCCGCCTCGCCGAAACCCTGAGGCGGCACGCCACCCGGGTCTCACCGCTGGCCAGCACCGAATCAAACGGCTCGGCCAGGACGACCAACCACATTGCGCCCCGCTCTCGGCTGTGGCGCTGGGCGGCTCCGCTCGCCACCGCGATCGTGGTCCTCCTGGTCGGGGCCGGGTTCGTCCAGGGACAGATCCGCTACGACCATCTGACGGCGACAACTGCGCGCATCGAGCGGCTCCAACGGGCGCAGCTGGCGACCGCCGATCCCGCCGCGGTCGTCACTGAGCTACGCACACCGAGCAATCAGCCCGTGCTGACGGTAGTGAACCTCGGCGGCAGCAGCTACGTCATCAACGGCGCCCTACCTCGCCTGGGCCGCGGGCGGAGCTACCAGTTGTGGCGCGTCGATGACACTGGCGGCATTGCCGCCGCGGCCACACTCGGCCCGCACCCAGACGCCGCCGCGTTCTCACTCCCCGCCTCCGTGACCGGCTTCGTGCTCACCGTCGAGAACACCCCGACACCGAGTCGACCGACACTGCCCGCCATCGCCAGCAGCGGGGGCCTATCGCCGTGATCGCCAGCAGCGAAAGCGAACTGTGAATCTGGTCATCCGAACGAGACCACCCGCGGGGGGTGTGGTCATGAGCGCGCTCGCCCCACCCTCGAGGCGTACTTCACCGAACGGCTGGCCGGGCAGCGCCACGCCAGCCCCCACACCGTCGCCGCCTACCGCGACGCCTGGCGGCTGGTCCTGCGCTTCGTGCGTGAGCGCACCGGCAAGGAGCCGTGCCAGCTGGACCTGGCCGATCTCGACGCCACCGTCATCGGGGCCTTCCTCGACCACCTGGAACAGAAACGCCACAACAGCGCCCGCACCCGCAACGCCCGCCTGGCCGCCATCCGCTCGTTCTTCCACTACGCGGCGTTCCGCCACCCCGAACACGCCGGCCTCATCGCCCCGGGTGCTCGCCATCCCCACCAAACGCTGCCCGCACACCGAGGTCTCCTACCTGACCCGACCCGAGCTCGAAGCCCTCGTGGAAGCCCCCGACCGCGACACTTGGACCGGGCGGCGTGACCACGCACTCCTCGACGTCGCCGCCCAGACCGGCCTGCGGGTCTCCGAGCTCACTGGTCTGCGCAACCAAGACATCGAGTTGGGCACCGGCGCCCACGTCCGATGCACCGGCAAAGGGAGAAAGGACAGGGCGACGCCGCTGTCGAAAGACACCGTGGCCGTCCTGAAAGTCTGGATGCACGAGCGTGGCGGCGACCCCAACGACCCGCTCTTCCCGACTCGCCGGGGCACGCCGCTCAGCCGCCACGCCGTGGGGGACCTGGTCGCCAAGCACACCGCCACCGCCACCCGGGAATGCGCATCGCTGAGCACCAAGCATCCGACGCCCCACGTCCTTCGCCACAGCTGCGTTATCTGTAGTCAGGTTGAGGGTGTGAGGGACGTGAGGTTGGGGTGTCCCAGGGCCGGTGCCTCACGATTATCTGCTAGTTGCTGAGGCATGTGAGGCACCTTTGGTGGGTGTCGTCGCGAAGGG
>JALYXV010000111.1 GCA_030947025.1 Actinomycetota bacterium
CCCCGCTTGCTTCATTGGCGGATCGTGACGCCGGGCACGGTGCTGGGCTGGCATCGGCGGCTGCTGACCAGGAAGTGGACTTACCCGAACCAACCCGGCCGGCCGCCGGTCAGCGACGACATCCGCGACCTCGTGGTGCGCCTCGCCCGGGAGAACCCCCGCTGGGGCCACCGCCGGATCCAAGGTGAGCTTCTCGGCCTCGGGTATCGCGTCGGCGCCGGGACGCTGCCGCGGATCCTGGCCGCCGCCAGGCTCGATCCGGCGCCCCGCCGGGAGGCCGATCCGACGTGGCGGACATTCCTGCTAACCCAGGCCGAAGGGCTCCTCGCCACCGATTTCTTCCACCTCGACACCATCGGCCTTCGCCGACTGTATGTGCTGTTCGTCATGGAGCTGGGCACCCGGCGGGTCCACATCCTCGGTGTCACCGAGCACCCGACCGCCGGGTGGGTGACCCAGCAGGCCCGCAATCTCATGGCCGACCTCGGCGACCGAGCCGGCGCGTTCGGTCACCTGATCCGCGACCGGGACACCAAGTTCACCGCCGCCTTCGACGCCGTGTTCGCATCCGAGGGCGTCGAGATCGTCAAGATCCCACCACGTCAGCCCGCCGCGAACGGCTACGCGGAGCGCTTTGTGCGCTCTGTCCGGGAGGAGTGCACCGACCGGATCTTGATCTACGGGCAACGCCACGCCGTCGGCGTGCTCGACGGATACAGCCGGCACTTCAACAACCATCGACCCCACCAGGGCCGCGAACAGCGGCCACCCAACTACGACCCGGCCGCTGCCATTCCCATCAGCGGTCCGATCCATCGTCACCGGGTGCTCGGTGGCGTGGTCAACGAATACCGCCGAGCCGCTTGACCGCTTGTCCAAACTGCGTCTCGATACCCGCTGCTAGGGTTTTGGCACGGTACAGGTCTGCGGCAAGCCGATGGAGAAAGCCACCTACTTCGCCAGTCCGGTCGGTACCCGCTGTGTGGCCGAGGAGACGTAAACACCTATGCTGTCTTCGCCGAAACAATGCGGTCGGCCCTTTCCGGGACGGGACGCCTCGGTATCATCGTCCCCACCGGCATCGCCACCGACGACACGACCAAGGCGTTTTTCGCCGACTGCGTAGAGCAGTCGGCGCTGGCTAGCCTGTATGACTTCGATAACGCTGCGCCAATCTTCCCGGGCGTGCATCGAAGCTACAAGTTCTGCTTGCTCACTCTTGTCGGGCCAGCTCGACCAGTTATTGCCGCGGAGTTTGCGTTCTTCGCCCGCCAGACGGCTGATCTCGCAGACGACGAGCGGCGATTTCCACTGACCCCCCACGAGTTGGCGTTGATCAATCCCAACACACATACCGCGCCAGTTTTCCGAACCCGACGCGATGCTGAGCTCACCCTCGCAATATACCGGCGGGTACCGGCCCTTATTCTCGAGGGTCCCTCTGGGCGGAACAGTTGGAGGCTGCAGCTAAGCTCACGGATCTGGCATATGTCGGAGGACGCGCATTTCTTCTCGACTGCCGAGACCCTGGCCGAATCTGGTTGGATTCTAAACGGACCTACATACTGTAAAGGCCCCGACTCTATGGTACGCCTTTACGAAGGTAAGTTAGCTCATCTGTTCGATTCTCGATGGGCTACGCATGACCCATTGTCGGATCGGAGTCGAGCGCTGTCAGCCGAGGAACACAATGACCCCTGCTCAATAGTGTATCCAAGGTATTGGGTTCCTTCAAGGGAGGTAAACGATCGGCTTTCCAAGTGTGGCGCGATGTCGTGGTTACTCGGATTTCGGAATATTGCTCGTACGGACGATGAGAGGACACTGATCTGTGCAGCTCTTCCGAGAGTGGCCGTCTCGAACAGCATGCCACTCATGTTTGCCAGGCGGATGCCTCATATATTGCTGTCCGTCCTTAGCTCGTTCGTTCTCGACTACTTGGTGCGACAGAAAGTGGGAGGGTCGAATGTCACTTTCAATTATGTAATGCAGTTTGCGGTGCTTGACCCGGACTCATTCGAGAATGCTTGCCCATGGCAGCTAAACCTGACTACGGCTGAATGGGTTGCGGGACGCACGCTTGAACTAACATATACGGCCTGGGACCTTGTAGGGTTTGGCGCGAGCCTCGGATACGCAGGCCCGCCATTTCGCTGGGATCCACGTAGGCGGAGGTTGCTACGAGCTGAACTCGACGCAGCATTGTTTCAGCTTTATGGGTTGGAGCGCGAGGAGGTCGATTACGTGATGGACACGTTCCCAATAGTCCGTCGCAAGGACGAGGGGACCTTTGGCGAGTACCGCACCAAGCGACTGATCCTCGAGCGCTACGACGCGATGGTGCGGGCGATTAGGTTAGGTGAGCCGTACTTGACGGTCCTTGACCCCCCGCCCGCGCACGCATCACTCGCCCATCCCGAATCGACCCGCCCGGCGTGGGCGGGCCCCGGCGAGGAGCTCCGGCGGCCCAGTGACCGGCGTGATCCTGACTAACGCGGGATCGACCGATGAATAGCGCGTTTGTGGTCGAGCGGTCGAGGATGTTCTGTGTTTACGGTTGGCCGAACACGGTGGGGGCGTCGTTGGTTCGAGTGCCGGGGTAGTGTCGGCCGGTGGGGACAGTGCCGCCGGATCCGGGGGGGAGTAGCTGAAGGTCGGCGACTTTGGCGGCCTGGGCGAGAGTGGCGGCGGTTCGCTCGTTGATGTCGAGGGCGGCGTCGACGTCGGCGACGATCCCGGGGATGAGGGGATGGGTGTCGTGGAGGCGGAGCAGCTCAGCGCGTAACCATTCGGAGGCGACGGGCGTGGTGTTGAGCCCGTCGACGCGGATGCCGTCGGTCGGGACGGTGAGGTTGGTGTGGCGGACGTCGCCGAGGGCGTTGGCGGCGACGTGGATGAGGTATTGCCAGTGGTCCCAGGCGTCAATGAACGCTTCCTCGCCGACGAGGAGGTGGTCGACGAAGATCGGTTGCAGGTGCCGGAACATGCGGGCGGTGGGCCGGGGTTCGTTGAGCAGGGTCGGGTTGAGTGCGACAGCGGGCGGCAGGGCGATCGAGCGTTGACGGTCGGTGACCTCGGGAAGATGGAACAGCCTGTGGAGGAGATCGTCGCGGTGCGCGGCTATCGCGGCGACGCCGGCGGCGGCGGCCATGGTGACGCCGGGCAACCGGGGGCGTTCCATGACGGCGGCAGTCCCACCGCCTGTAGGGGGGCGGGCGAAACGGCCGATGTCGTCGAGCCACCACCGGTCGGTGTGCGGTGTCCCCCAGTAGGCGATGGTGGCGGTGAGGGCTGTCAGGATCTCCATCTCGGCGAACGCGGTTGCCAGGACGTGGCGTTGGTCGTGGCCGGTGTGGCTGTGGTCGTCGCTTGAGAGTACGGCGAGGTGGCGGACCCGGCCGATCTCGCAGGTCAGGGTGTCGTGCGCGGAGATGGCTATCTCGGCGCCGGCGAGCTGGCGTTTGGTGGTGCTGACTGCGGCGGCGACGGAGAGCGGGTCGGGGCGGCGCAGCTCGGCTAGTGCTGCGCACCCGTCAGCGAGGCGGCCGAAGAAGTCGTCGGCGTCGATGATGCGGATGACCTGAGCTTGACGCCGCTTGACGAGGTCCTGGGATTCGGGGGGCAGGGGTCGGCGGGCGGTCCAGTAGGTGGTGAAGCGCCGGTTGGTGGCCCGGTCGATGGCGGCGCGTAGCGACGGGTCGTGTTCGCCTGACCAGCCGCAGACGATGAGTCCGTATTCGTCGAGGACCTTGTCGAGGAGCTTGTTGGTCACGCGGGGGTAGCCGGCGAGCTCGGTGGCGGTGTTGAGGATCTTCGGGTCGCGGTAGTCGCCGTGGAGTTTGACGACGACGGGGCCGAGGTGGGTGAGGGGGAGTGCGCCTTGAATGGCGTCTGTCGTGGCGAGGACGGTGTAGTCGACGCCGGCTTGGGTGAGCGCGGTTTCGATGAGGGGGTCGAAGTTGGTGGTGAGGATGACCTTGACCTGTCCGCCGGCGACGAGGCGGGCCAGGCCGCGGTGGGCGGGGCCGGGTTGGGTCATCTGGCCGTGCTGGTCGAGGAGGAAGCTGGTGACGAGGGCTTGGCGTTCCGCTGTGGTGGCGCCGAGCGCTTCGACGAGGTCGGAGTAGCTGGGGACGACACCGTGGAGTTGGCGGTAGCGGTCGAAGACGTCGCCATCGAAGGTCGGGTCTTGGAGTCGGGACACACCGCGGACGAGCTGGTCGACGATGTGCCAGGCGGTGGGGATGCCGGCGCCGCTCGATACTCCGGATCCGGCGAGAACCGCGTATGCGCCGGGCCGGTCGACGAGGGAGTAGGCGGCAACGGTGAGCGGGTCGAGCTTCGGGCTCATGACTCCAGTGTGGTCAACGGTGCCCAGCCCGGCCTGTAGGTGCCTGTGGGTGAGTTCCGCGTGGGTGGCTGGATGTGGTTGGTCATTAGCGGTCAGTCGGTTGGGGGCCCATCGCCGAAGGTATAGAAGTGTTCACGGCTCTCGAGGAATATTGGGGTCGGTTGGTCGCGGGTTCGTGTCGGTGATGGCGTTGCAGCAGTTGGGGCAGCTGTTTCCTTGGGCTCCGGGGACTGCCGGGCTGCGGCCGCCCCCGCAGCCCCGGCGGGCGTGTGGGGCAACTTCTTTTCAATGGACGTAGGGCGACCAAGCATCGAGCTGCTGCATGAGTTGATCGGCAGCGAAGCCCATCTGTAGATATAGGCCGGTGCATGACCCGGTAGGTGCGGCGCCGCTACAGTCCGCCGATGACAAGGTGGTTTCCGCCAGGGTGACGCCTGTTATGGCTGCCCGGGTGCTGGCCACAAGCTTGGTCAGTTCACTTGGATAGCCACCCACGAAGAGCAGGTTGTTGGGACGGTTGTCGGCGGCTCCGCCGAGTTCGAGGTCGAACGTCTTGGCAGTGGTGGCGAAGGTCAAAATCTCGATCCTGGCCGCCGTATCACACGCGGGGTTGTTGAAACTGCCACAGACCTTTGCTGCCGCTGCGTAGCGCCGAAGGTCTGGACTGAACTTGGCGACGATACTGGCGATCTGGTTGACGGTCGCCGTTTTGACAGTGGTTGTCGTCGCAGCGGGAGTGGCTGTCGAGCCTCCCCCTTGACAAGCCGTCAAATATCATGGCCACGGCCGCCAACACCCGCCACCGCCCCATTCTCGCCGTCCTCTCCCCCGCTAAATCGGCCGCTGGGTGCCGCCCTCAGAGAGTACTCCGGGCCGCTCCGACGCCAGGAAGGCATCCATCTTGAGGCTTGAGGAGCGGGGCGAGCGGCCTCCCCGGGTATCAGCCCGGCCACGTCAATGCGTCCATCCCGGCCCGCCTCCGGTCATCGAGGACCCAGCCATCTACGACCGGAGCGCCGCTATCCTCAACCCGGCCGGGGCACATCCGCCGTTGAGCGCCCCGCAAGAGGACCGTCATGCGCACCAAACCGCTGAACCCTAAGCTGTGGTGACCGGCGCCCCTGACGGGGGAGAGCAAACCGGCCAGGGCGAACCGGCCGCCGCCGCAGACGTGGCCCTGTCGTGGGTGAACGCCGTTCGCGACGCCGACGACTGGGCGGCCGCCTGGCCGACGATGCACCCGCTCTACCGACTCTGTTTAGTGCAAGACTGGCTGAAGCGGGACGACGGTGAGGATGCCGTCAACGCCGAAGACGACGACGAGGCGGCACGGTGGGCTAACACGGATCACCCGAGCGGACGCTCCTGGGTTCTCTTTGCCCGCAGTGCCGCAGTCGCCGCCTCTCAAACGTTCTGGGCGGACTCACGCCGCGAATGGCGCATCTCCCTTGAACCTCAGCCCAGAGGCAACGACGACGAACTCGTGCTCCTGGTACGAGATCCGACGGAGTTCCCAGTCAACCTTGACATGCCGAGCCGCGATGTTGCCATGTTCATCCTCATGCGATACACGCCCGAAGGCTGGCTGGTCCTGAACATCGGAAGCAGTCGGGAGCCAACACCCGACTGAACGTGTCCCCGCGGTTTCGTGTGGGGACCCACCGGTGCGACGTCGGTGGGCATTTGTATCATCTTGGCCATGGGTACGTCGCTCCATCAAGTGGCTGAGAACGCCTCCGCTCACCTGGCGTCGTCGGTCGATTCGATTGAGGGCGTCTGTCTGTTCGGGTCCGTGGCCAGGAACGATCCGGGCGAGACCAGCGACATCGACCTCCTCATCTTGGGAAGCGATCCTGCGCTCACCCCGGGCCCGTTGTCGCAGCTGGTCGCAGGCCTGTACCGGGATCGCATCTCCATCACGTACCACACCTCCGACTCACTCGCCGAGTACCTGATGCGCTGGTCCCGATTCGGTGTCCACCTCCGGACCGAGGGCCAGATCCTGTTCGATCGCCACGGGCATCTTCGGGATGCGCTCGCCGCCGACTGCCCGTTCTCCACCAGGGACGAGCTGCGCCTGCAGCTGCTCCACCTGGCCACGTTCGAGCACCTGGAACGCTTCGGCGGGCGTTTCCTCTTCCCGCTCGCCCACCTGTACTTGATCGGGCGCACGGTGGTCTTCGCCCTCCTCGCGGAGCGGGGGATCTTCGAGTTCAACCAGGAACGGGCCTTCGAGCGCCTGCCCAGGGTCGTGCCCGACGCCGGCCCCGACGTGGAAAAGGTGGCGTCCCTGCGCCCCTTCTCCCAACTGGCCCAGGGCCGACGCCCGATCAGCCTGCCGTTCGGGTTTGAGGACTGTGCCCCCGACGTCGCCGCGGCCAGAACTGCCATTCGCCGCCTCATCTGTCTGAGTGAGCATGCCGACGTCCTCGCCGATTGAGCTGACCCTCTTCAACTTCGTCGATGAGTTCGCCTTTCAGATCACGTCGGGAACCCCCGGGCCGCTCGAGGAGGTGGCCGACAGCTCCAGCATCATCGTCTTCTGTGAGAGCTTCTTCGACCAGCTGTTCGCCCACGCCCTCGACTGCCCTATCACCGGCTTCGACCCTGACTCCAAGCGCAAGGCGGCCCGGTTGGCCGAGGAGCTGAAAGGCGACGCGCAGACCTCTCTGGAGCTACGGGCCCTGGTTGCGTTGTTCGAGAGCTTCTGCGACATGTACCTCGAGGTGATCAAGGGTTCGTACGGCGCGGCGAAGATCACCTACACCCGCTTTCACCAGAACTACATGCGCCGGCTGCTCGACAAGGCCCAGAAGTGGGCCGAGCAGGCGCCCTACCCGGATTTGGCCCTCCGGATCACGCAAGCCAGCAGCATCTACACCCAGGCCGTGGGAGCCCGGAAATGGTGAGCGAGACAGAAAGGGAGCGGGTGCGCCTAGTCGAGGTCGACTATGACCACACCAACGATTTCATCAAGAGCGTGATCTCGACCGGGGCCACCCTCCGGGGGCTGGCGTTGACCATCTGGCTCGGCCTGGTGGGCTTCGCCGTCCAGCAGAGCCTGTGGGAGCTGTCCGCCCTGGCGGCGTTGGTGGCCGTGATATTCCTGGCTGTGGACGGTTATCACGGGTGGCTGTACGAGGAGGCGCTCCAGCACGCCCGGGCCGCGGAGAAGGTGACCTCCCGGTACTACGACTCCCTCAGCCGGGGCGAGGACGACGAGGATGCCCTGCTCGACTTCCGGGAGGAACTGCGCTTCCACCGCTTCGGCCTGTTCTCCAACCTGCATCCCTTTGTGTGGCGGGACTTGTTAGAAGCCCGCCCGAAATTGCTGTACCGCCTGCTCTACCCGTCCCTGTTCGGAGTGGCGGCGTTGGTCACCGTCCTGGTGGCGGCGGGCGTGATCGGCAAATAGCAGGCAAGGTGTCGGCGGCCGATGAACTCGTGGACGGAGTGCATCAGCGACGCTAGGAACCTGGCCTTTATGGCGCCAGCTGTGCCGGGTTGTGCAGCGAAGCGAAATTGACAGTCGAGGCGCAAGGAAAACGTCAGTGCCCAGGGAGGGCCCATGGTCCCGACCGTGTGCTACTGACATCCCTTGCGTTTCAACTGACACGACCTCTGCGCATCGCTGACAAAACCGTTGCGTTTCCACTGACAAAATTGCTGCGCTGCACACCCGCCGAGGGGTTCATCTGGTCGGGTATCGGTCACGGTTGGTGTGTGACCTGTTGTGACCGTGTGCGGTTGGGTGACCTGGTTGTAAAACGACAAATTGTTGTCAGTAGGTGAACGACAAGTTGTGTCAGTGGGCGACAAGTTCGTGTCAGTAGTGACGACAAGTTTTTGTCAGTGGCGGCGACAAGTTTTTGTCAGTTCTCGTGGAGGCGAAGGCTGAAGCTGACGTCGTTTGACGGCTCGTAGCGGTCGAGTCGTTCGTCGATGAGCCGTTGCTGGAGGAGTTCTCGGATTGTGTTTGGGGTGTCCTGGTGGCAGCTGGGTCGGCGCCAGCCTTCGATGATCTG
>JALYXV010000113.1 GCA_030947025.1 Actinomycetota bacterium
CCGCCCCCGGGGCCGCCCGGGTACGGGCCGCCGGGCTACGGTCCGCCCCCGGGGCCGCCCGGGTACGGGCCGCCGGGCTACGGTCCGCCCCCGGGGCCGCCCGGGTACGGCGCTCAGGGCGTGTTCAACGTCGGGGTCCCGACACAAGACGAGCGAACGTGGGCCATGCTCAGCCACCTGAGCTACTTCGTTCTCGGGCTCATTGGGCCGCTCATTGTCATGCTCACCAAAGGCAACGAGAGCCCGTTCGTGCGCGACCAGGCGGTGGAGGCACTCAACTTTCACATCACCCTCCTCATCGCCTTCATTGTCTCGTTCATCCTGGCGTTCATCGTGATCGGCATTTTCACGGCCATCGCCACGTTCGTCGTAGGTGTCGTGTATACGATCCTGGCGGCCATAGCCGCCTACCGAGGCGAGGCGTACCATTACCCCTTTGCCCTTCGCCTGGTCAAGTAAGGCGTCCGTCCCGACGCGCCGCGGGCCCGGCCAGTCGCGTATTTTCGCGCCCACAATCTGCGCCCCCGGTTGAAGTCTCCTCCCGACACCGCTATCGTTAGCACTCGTCCATTGAGAGTGCTAAATGGCCCACGGAGGCGCAACACCCATGAATCTGCAGCCGCTCGACGACCGGATCGTCGTACGCCAGAACGAAGCCGAGGAGAGGACCGCATCAGGTCTTGTCATCCCCGACACCGCCAAGGAGAAGCCCCAGCAGGGCGAGGTCCTCGCGGTCGGCCCCGGCCGCCGTACCGATACCGGCGAGCTGATCCCGCTCGACATCGCAGTCGGCGACACCATTGTCTATTCGAAGTACGGGGGCACTGAGATCGTCATCGACAGCGAGGATCTACTCATCCTCACCAGCCGTGACGTCCTGGCCAAGGTGATCAAGTAGTGCCCAAGATCCTCAAGTTCGACGAATCCGCCCGGCGCCATCTGGAAGCGGGTGTCAACAAGCTGGCCGACGCGGTCAAGGTGACCCTCGGGCCCAAGGGCCGCAACGTGGTCCTGGCCAAGAGCTTCGGGCCGCCGACCATCACAAACGACGGCGTGACCATCGCTCGCGAGGTCGAAGTCGACGACCCGTTCGAGAACCTTGGGGCCCAGCTGGTCAAGGAAGTGGCCACCAAGACCAACGACGTGGCGGGCGACGGGACCACCACCGCCACCGTGCTGGCCCAGGCACTGGTCCGGGAGGGCCTGCGCAACGTGGCCGCGGGTGCCAACCCGACCGCCCTGAAGCGGGGCATCGACCTGGCGGTCAAAGAGGTCATCCAGTCGATCAAGGAGCAGGCCAAGGAAGTCGACGACAAGGCCGAGATCGCCCAGGTGGCCGCCAACTCGGCGGCTGACCGCTCGATCGGCGACGTGCTCGCCGACGCCATTGACCGGGTCGGCAAGGACGGAGTCGTGACCGTCGAGGAGTCCAACACCTTCGGGCTCGAGCTTGAGTTCACCGAGGGGATGCAGTTCGACCGCGGCTACCTGTCGCCCTACTTCGTGACCGACCAGGATCGCCAGGAGTGCATCCTGGAGGACGCCTATGTCCTGATCGTCAATGGAAAGATCAGCGCCGTCCACGACCTGGTCAAGGTGCTGGAGCGGGTCATGCAGACCAGCCGGCCGCTGTTGATCATCGCCGAGGACGTCGAGGGCGAAGCGCTGGCCACCTTGGTGGTCAACAAGATCCGGGGCACGTTCAACTCCTGCGCCGTGAAGGCCCCGGCTTTCGGCGACCGCCGCAAGGCGATGCTGGCTGACATGGCCATCCTTACCGGCGCCCAGGTCATCTCCGAGGACGTCGGGCTCCGGCTGGAGACCGCCACCTTGGATCTGATGGGCCGGGCCCGCAAGGTAGTCATCACCAAGGACACCACGACGATCGTCGAGGGCGGTGGTTCCGAGGCCGAGGTCAAGGGTCGCATTTCCCAGATCAAGAAGGAGATGGAGCAGACCGACTCCGACTGGGACCGGGAAAAGATGCAGGAGCGCCTGGCCAAGCTGTCGGGCGGCGTCGCCATCGTCAAAGTGGGGGCGGCGACCGAGGTTGAGCTCAAGGAGAAGAAGCACCGCATCGAGGACGCCCTGTCCGCAACCCGGGCCGCGATCGAAGAGGGTGTGGTCGCCGGCGGCGGCACCGCCCTGGTGCGCAGCAAGCCAGCCGTCTTGAAGCTGGCCGCCAGCCTCGCGGGCGACCAGGCGACTGGTGCCCTCATCGTGGCCAAGGCGCTCGAGGAGCCCCTCAAGTGGATAGCCCTCAACGCGGGCCTCGAGGGCGGAATCTGGGTTCAGCAGGTGGAGCGCGAGACCGGCTCGATCGGCCTCAACGCCTCGACCGGCATCATGGAGGACCTGCTCAAGGTTGGGGTCATCGACCCGGCCAAGGTCACCCGCTCGGCCCTGCAGAACGCGGCATCCATCGCCGGCCTGATGCTCACCACCGAGGTCCTGATCGTGGACAAGCCCGAGAAGGACAGCCATAACGCCGACGCCATGGCAGGCATGGGCGGCGGCGGCATGGGCGGCATGGGCGGTATGGGTGGCATGGGCGGGATGATGTAGCTGCCGCTCTGCCGGCTTGCCGTTTGGCAGACCAACAGGACCCGGGCGCCTCTGAGAGGGCCCGGGTCCTGTCGCGAACGGGGACCGGTCCCGGTTAGCGGCGCTCCTTCCGCCACACCAACTTCAGGCCACTCCAGGTCTCGTCGATTGCGCACACCTTGGTATCGACCAAGCCGCGGGGAAGAGCGACCTGGCGGACGACGTCTTCGGTCATGTCGGTCGGCACTCTGGCGGCTCGTTTGGGCCAGGCGATCCATGCTGCCCCCGCCGGGGCGATGGCCTGGGAGATGCGATCCAGGCGCCGGTCGAGTTCCCGCCGCTGCTGGGTGAAGAACAGGACCAAATCACAATGCCCCGAGAGTCGGGTGATCACGGTGACCTCGTCGGGCATGTTCAGCGTGAAATCAGGTGGGGCCGACAGGAGGGCGAATCGGTCGCCCGGCCGCAGGCCCAACTTGTTGACCAGCGGAGTGCCGGAGTACCCCGTCATCGCCATAGTCTGGCTTCATGGAAGATCGTCCCGCACCTGACCCCGCCAAGCTCTTGGCCCAGTGGATGGAGTGGGAGCGGGGCGAGGCGACCCCGGGGCGAGTCATGGCCAACCTGAAGACCGGCGGCTTGCGGATACTCCTGGAGGCGCTGGCGGCGGCGGGAGACATTGCCGAGCCCGCTCCGGTGGAGGTCGAGACCGCCAGCTGGACGCCCATCGTCTGAACCAGACGATGGGCGACGAAGCTGCCGGTGCCCTGATTCCGGCGCGCCGCGGAGGCAATCAGCAGATCCCTCGCCCGACCGATGCCCGGCCCGGCGGCCCGCCTCCATGGGCATCGCTGGCGGATGGATGTCGCCAGGCCATCACGACCGCTCGGGTGCACCAGGGCTTCGAGCGCCGGGGATGGGCCGGACCGACTCCACTGCAGCTTCCCCCGGCCCGGCTGGCCCGCGATCGCCAGCCACGTGGCCGCCCGGCCGCGGTCCTGTGCGCCCTGTTCGAGGAGGGCGGTGAGGCCCACGTCATCCTCACCCGGCGATCCTCCAACCTGCGATCGCACACCGGCGAGGTGTCCTTCCCGGGGGGTCGCCTGGAGGTGGGCGAGCCCGCGGTCGATGCCGCCCTGCGGGAGGCCAGCGAGGAGGTCGGGATCGACCCGTCGACCATCGACATCGTGGGCCCGCTGTCGCCGTTGGTCACCGTCGGGGGTGAGGTCCTGATCACGCCGTTTGTCGGTGTCTTGTCGGGGCGGCCCGAGCTGTTGCCGAGCCCGGCGGAGGTCGAGCGGGCGTTTGATGTGTCGCTCGCGGAGCTGGTATCGGCGGGCGTATACCACGAGGAGTTGTGGGACATCCCGGGGGTGGGCGAGCGCTCGATCAGCTTCTTCGAGTTGGTGGGCGACACGGTGTGGGGAGCGACGGCGTGGATGCTGCGGGACCTGCTCGAAGTGGTTTTGCTGCCGTGAGCGGCAGTCGCCGGTCGTTTCGCTAGTGGGCGAAGATGGCGACGGCGACGGGGGCAATGACCAAGGCGGGCAGAAAGTTGCCCACCCGGAGGTGGGCTATCTCGAGCAGGCGCAACCCGATGGCGACGATCAGGATCCCCCCGGTCGAGGTGGTCTCACTGATCATCCGGGCGGTCAGGAGGCCGTGGAGGGAACCGGCCGCAAGGGTCATGGCCCCTTGGACCAGCAGGACACTGGCTGCGCTCAGGGCGACGCCGATTCCGAGTGTGGAGGCCAAGACGACAGAAACCGTGCCGTCCAGGGCGGACTTGATGAAGAGGAGCTGGGCCCCGTTGCCGATGCCGTCGGAGATCGACCCCAGTATGGTCAGCGGGCCGATGCAGAAGATGAGGGTAGCGCTGACGAACCCGTCGGCAAACCGGGACTGGCTGCGCTCCCCGCGCTCCCCGCGCTCCCCGCGCTCCCCGCGCTCCCCGCGCTCGGTGGGCTCCCCGCGCTCGGTGGGCTCGGTGGGCTCGGTGGGCTCGGTGGGCTCCGTGCGCTCGGTGGTCTCGGTGGTCTCGGTGCGCTCCCTGCGCTCGACCAGCCGTCGAAGCCGCTCGCCCAGGTGCTCGAGCCGTCGTTCGATTGTCAACGCCTCGCCAACGAGGCCGCCCAGGACGATGGCTGCCAGAGAAAAGGCGAAATTGCTGGTGGCCAGCGCCTGTTGAACGCCGAGGACCAGAACGACCAAGCCCACGCCCTGAAACCCGACCTCCCGCATCCGCTCCGGTAGCCGTGAGCCGGCCACCAGGCCAATCACGCTGCCCGAGAGGATGGCGGCGACGTTGACGACCGTCCCCAGCCCGCGCATTGGCTGACGATAATGCCCGGGGCCCTGTCGCGACCGGCCCACCTACCCGGATAGCCTCGGTTTGCCATGCTGTGCCCCCGCTGCGGAACCGTCAACCCCGATGAACAGGAGCGGTGCACTCGTTGCCGTGGCTCACTGGCGCCCCCTCCCCCCCGCTCCGAGCGGGTCCTTTCCCCCGCCGCTTCGCAGGGCGCGCCGGAGGCGGCCGACGCTGTCAGTGACACCGATGCCGAGGGCTACGACCCGCCACCGCCGGTTCCCGACCCTCCGCCCCCGCCCGGCAATGGGCTGCCC
>JALYXV010000116.1 GCA_030947025.1 Actinomycetota bacterium
GGTGCGGGTTCGAACTGGCGAAGGTTGCGAGGGATTGCTCGTCGGTCCAAACCGACAAGGTGGCGTATTGCTTCTGCCAAGGGCGGGCCATGGTCGAGAACCCGACGACGCCCGAGGTGCTGGCTAGTTGTTTCCGGACAGAGCTTGCCCCCTTGAATAAGCGAAGGGTGGAGGACCGGCTTACGGGTGGGATGCTTGTTGCGAGCACGACGTACTCACGGTCGGGTAGGAAGGTCTGCATCGACTTCCACGGTGACTTCATCGGCGCCCTCCCGACTACAGAAATATTGTCCTCAGACCAGATAGGAGACGCTCCCACAGCGTCAACTAGGAGAATAGTACCCACGGGCTCCGGTGCGACTGTGACGAACCATACTTTCGGATGCCCAAGTCGATATCGGTAAGATTTCCGCTCATGGCAATACCGCCGGACTTCGGCACGAGCTCAGCGCGAGTTTCTCGCTCCGGAGGGGCCGGGAACTCGGCGGCGGTTGGCGTCAGAGTACGAAGCGGGTGCCGACACTATTGGGAATGAAGGCGTTTGGGAAGCGGGCCGCCAGCGCATGCTGAGCGCGCCAGCCGGTGCAGTGGGCCGGGACTACCACCCGTGGCTGCATGGCTGCCAGGTCTTCGCACACCCGGGGTATCAGCGGCTCGAACAGAGGGCCGTTGAGGTGGAAGCCGCCGAGTACGGCGTAGATAGGACGTTCCGTGACGAGGCGTTGGGCATAGCGGCAGATGTTGACCACCCCGGCATGGCCGCAGCCGGTCATCACGACCAGCCCTTTTTCCTTCACGTCAACGACCAGGGCCTGGTCGTCAAGCACCAATGGATCGTGGGTCCAGGCGCCGTCGAGCCACGCCTGCTGAACGGGAAAACCGGGCTCGTATCCGGTGGTGCGCGCCACCTCGCCGGTCACCAGCACTGACCGCTGGAACAAGAAGCTGGGCTGGCGGTCTTCGAGTATGTCGAAACCGGCGCCTTCGAGGGCTCGGCGGCTGGTGGTGGGGATCTCCAGGGGCTCCCGTCCCGGGAGTGTCACCCGGCGGCGGCGCCAGAAATGGGGATGGATGAGCACCGGGAGGTTGGTCGGCCCGAGCGTGCGGATGAGCCCGTCGATGCCGGTGGTGTGATCGAAGTGGCCGTGGCTGCAGACGATGGCCTCGACGCTTGAGGAGTCGATGTTCAGCCGGCGCATGTTCTCGACCACACCATCAGGACTGGTTCCGGCGTCGAACAAAAGCCTGTGTCGATCATCGCCCTTTGCGATCTCGACCAGCGCCGAGAACCCGTGCTCGGCCAGGGGCAGTTCGAACACCTCTCCGCCTTCCAAGGTCTGTGCCGCCATGGTGTGGGCATCCAGGTCGCCGATCCCGAAGCGCTTGGCCGGACCCTGGTCGGGCATGAAGACGTCGCTGACGTTGTCCATGACCGTGGTGACGGTGACGGCATCGACCGGCTCCAGGGCTATCTCGAAAGGCGGTTCGACATCATGAAAGGTGGACGACGCAGGATGGCCATCGGCGCACATAGCTCAATGATGCCGTACCGGTAGGCACCGTGCCCCCGCTTCCTCGCTGTCCGTGTCGGTCGCCGCGCTCGCCAAGAACGTCCGGGAACGGCACCAAAGCAGCGCTCGGTAAGGCACATCGGCGACTGGTTCCGTGGACGATGTGAAGCGTTCGGTTCAGCCGTTGGTGCCGGCGAGCTGATTTTGATCGGCCGGCCGGCTCGAGGCGACGGATTCCGCCATCGGATGGTCGGCCGTGGCATGGCCGAGGCTGATCCCGTCAGGGGGGTGCGACACTGAACGGTGTAGCTGGCTTGGAGGGGGGGTCGGGCATGGTGGCGGTCGATCTGGAGACGAGGGTTGTGCGGGCGGCGGAGGCGGCGTTGGCGGCACAGGGCTACGTGTCGGCGATTGATGTGCTCATCGGGGTGGGCTGGTTGACACCCCAGGCTGTCGACTTGTGGCGTCAGGGGCGGGTCGAGGACCTGGAGCGGGTGGCGCAAGCCAATCTCCACAAGCTGTCGGCCGCCATGGCCAGCTTTCGACGCTGGGCAGGAGGGAAGGGCCTGTCGCCCAGCGAGACAACCTATGTCGCCCGCAGCCGGGATCGGCGGCCGCTTCGCTTCAGCCGCAGCGGTGACCCGGCGATCGAGTTGGTGTACCGGACGCATTGGGTCTCGTCGGAGCTGTCCGAGGCCAAGAGGCGCCGGCTGGCCGACAAGGCGAACCGGGCACCGGACCTTGTGGTCATCGAAGCCACGCGGGACTGGACGTGCACGATGTGTTCGGGCAGCGGAAATCTCCTGATCATGGAGGAGCCGGCCCCGTTATGCCTGGGCTGCGCCGACATGGACCACCTGGTCTTCCTCCCCTCGGGGGACGCGGCGTTGACTCGACGTGCCAAGAAGGCCAGCGGCCTGTCGGCAGTGGTGGTGCGCTTCAGTTCGACCCGACGCCGCTACGAACGCCAGGGGCTGCTGGTGGAGGAGCAGGCGCTCGCGGCCGCCGAGGCGCAGTGCCTGGCCGATGACAGGGCCCGAGCCGGCCGTCAGAGGCGAGACGAGCAGCGACGGGCCATCCATGACGAGCAGCTTGACGCCCAGTTCGCGGCCGAGATCGCCCGCCTGTTCCCCCGCTGCCCGCGCGGAAGGGCAGAGACGATCGCGCGGCACGCGACGACGCGCAGCAGCGGCCGGGTCGGGCGAAGCGCCGCGGGGCGCGCCCTTGACCCTGAAGCGGTCACTTTGGCGGTGCTCGCCTCGGTACGCCACATCGACACCCCCTACGACCAGCTCTTGATGTCAGGAGTGGCACGAGCCGACGCCCGCCGACAGGTCAACGACCAGGTCAACGCAATCGTCGCCTCCTGGAAGAACAGTTGACCCAGACCTTTCTCCTGGTCCACTGGCGATTTATCCAGCGCTTCGCGTGGACGGCTCCGCCGGATATCCAGACGTCACACCTCGGCTTGCTCCGGCTCCGGGACGCAGAGCTGTGCAGAGTCTGGCGGGATCATGAGTGGATCCCCTGTGCACGACGGACCCAGTTGACGCGAGCGTCATTCCGGGCAGTCAGCCGGGTCGGCCCAGAGGACTGGCGGCCTTCCACTCGCCGATTCTCCGCGAGGCATGGCGATCCTCGTCGCAGCTCGGCGGCACCGTCGGGAGTCCCTGGATGGAACGGCCGCGCTCGCGACTGTTGCGCGCCATCCGTGTAAACAGCACTTCGGGGGGCAGTGCACGCGCTGCTTGTTGAACGATGGTCGGCCGCACGACGAGCCGTCGGCCTGATCACGTTCGCGGACACCTGCGGTAGCGCCCAGGATTGACAGCAGTCGGCGACGCCTGTACTTTCCTTACCGGTTAATTATCCACTCCGGAAACTACGGGACCGAGCCATGACGATGACGATCGACGAGGACCGGCTCAGCGAGACGTTCGCCGCGCTGGCCAACTCGACGCGGCGGGCGATCCTGGCCCGTCTCGTAAAAGGCGAGGCGACCGTCAACGAGCTTGCCGAGCCGTTCGCGATGACGCTCCCGGCCATCTCGAAGCACATCAAAGTGCTGGAACGGGCCGGGTTGATCATGCGGGGTCAACGAGCCCAGTTCCGACCGTGCGCTCTCGACGCCGCACCACTCGAGCAGGTCTCGACCTGGGCCGAGCAGTACCGGACCGTTTGGGAGGCCCGCTTCGACCGGCTGGACGACTACATCAAACAACTCCGACCGCAAACGAAGGACAGACGCACACGATGACAGACAACCCCAGCTCGCAGAACGCGGTGGTGATCGAGCGCCGCCTCGATGGCCCGGTGGATCTCATCTGGCAGATGTGGACCGACCCGCAGCACTTCAAGGCGTGGTACGGCCCCGACGGCGCCACGATTCCCGTCGCGAAGATGGATGTGCGCGTCGGCGGCACCCGACTGGTGGGCATGGAGATGCAAACCCCGAACGGCCCGATGCAGATGTGGTTCACGGGCAAGTACCGCGAGGTTGTCGAGAACGAGCGACTCGTCTACACCGAGTCCATGTCCGACGAGAACGGCAACGTGCTATCGCCCGCGGACATAGGCATGCCCGAGGGGCATCCCACGACGACCGAGGTTCGCGTCGAACTCGAGAACGTCGGTGGCCGCACGAAGATGGTGATGACCCATGTCGGGGTTCCCCGCGACTCCCCCGGTGCCGCCGGATGGGCGATGGCGCTCGACAAGCTCGCCACCCACGTCCGTCAGATGACCGCCGACCAGAACTGACCTCGCTGCTCGCCGGCGATGCCGGTCTATCTGCGATCGAGCTCAGCCACGGCTGTCGCGGGTGCCACCAGGCGGAAGGCGTCTTCGAGGATCTCGGCGATCTCCCTCCAATCAACTGCGGCATCACCTGACGGGTCGAGAAAGACCCCGAGCCAGTCGGAGAACGTCCCGTTCGCAGATGTCGGCGGCTTGAAGAACCGTTTCGGTTCACTGGCGACGAGCGCTTGTTGCATTCCGGGCGGGGCAGGGCACCACAGCGACACTCGGTCGTCGTTGTGGTGGTCGTGGAAGTAGCACAGCGGCCGCTTGACTCGGACGAAGAAGCACGTGGCGCCGTGGCTCAGTCGTTCCGTTACCTCCGGCAACGCAAGCGCAATGGCGCGCACCCGATCGAACTCGAGAGTTGCCACGGTGACGAGCCTCGCGCACCCATCGAGCGGACCGGGTTGCGGATCGTTCGATCGGGTGTCAAGCAGCGCGCAACTCTCCGATGACCGCTCGACGGCTTCGGCGAGACGTGTCCCCCGAACGCCGGGGAGGAGGCGCTCGCGGTAGGAGGGTTTAGCTGGTGGGTACGGCGATGGTCTGCCACGGGACGTGCTCCTGGTCTAGAACGGCAGGCAGGATGCCGCGCGTAGTCTCAGTCGAGATCCACAGGGTGGCGCCAAGGAGTTGTCCGACTGCGACGGCTTCGAGGTTCAAGAGGTTCAGTTGAGGATGTCGGCTCGCGATGCGGGCCATCTGGGGCACCGAGGAGCGTGGCTGGGGAAGCGAGACGTCAGATCGAAGCTCGAGCAGGCTTAGGATCGCCTGCTCTTGTTGCGCCACCTCCAAACGAGCAAATGGTCCGGAGAGGTGTCCGCCGGCGCCGAGTACTGCCGCCCGACACGCCCGGTAGTACCAGTAGGTCGTGGTGTAGAACGCACCTTGGTCTTTGGCGAGACCGACGATCAACTCCTCGATCAGCAGCCGGTCATCGAGTATGACGGTCCTAGCCGCCGAGAACGCCACTCGTCAGCTACTGCTCGGCGAGATCGGGATCGTCGATGGCGGCGACCCCGTCCGCGTACCGCTCCCTCAACACACGACGCAGCTCCCGCTGAGCGACCCCCACGCCGCCCGGAACGACCAGAGCGGCGTCGCCGAGATCGATGAACGCGATTTCTCCTCCCGCCTCGATACCCCAGCGGTGCCGCAGGTCAGCTGGCAAGCTCGTCTGGCCCCGATGAGACACCCTTGCGTTCGTCGTTGTCGACATAGCTTGCATTGTACTAGGTTGTATTATACAAGGCGAAGCGTCCCCATAGCCTATTAGAGACCGCCTACGTGGGTGTGCGACCCGAGGGAGACAGCGTGGACTGGTATCCGACCGCGGCCGTGTTGGTCGCCCGGTGCCCGTCACAGGGTCCCGGTTCCGCTCTTTGGGGGCCGACCGGCTGTCGTTCGCGGGTGCGGAAAAGCACCCTTCGTCGCGGAGGACGTTAGTTGACCGGAGCGATTTCCGGTCGCGCCTGGGCGACCGTGACCAGGGACCCAACCTGCCGGTTTAGGTGGCGGGCGTGAAAGTCCTGACGGTCAATGCCGGCTCGAGCAGCCTGAAGCTACGGATCATCGGGCCCGGTGATGGTGTCGGGGAAACAGCCGACCTGCCGCGGCACTCCGGTGAGTCCGTGGCCGCGGCATTGTCGAACTTCCTGGCCGAGGCCCCGGCATTTGACGCGGTCGGTCATCGGGTTGTCCACGGCGGCGCCGAGTTCGATGCGCCGGTGCTCCTCGATCAGCGAGCGGAGGCGGCTCTCGACCGGTTGGACGGCCTGGCGCCGCTGCACAACCCGCCTGCGGTCGAGGCGGTGAGGGTGCTGTTGCGGTTGCGGCCCGGGTTACCCCAGGTCGCCTGTTTCGATACCGCATTCCACGCCGGATTGCCATCCGAGGCGTCCACCTATGCCCTGCCGCACGAGTGGATCACCCGATGGGGTCTGCGACGCTACGGTTTCCACGGCCTCAGCCACCGCTATGCCAGCCGGCGGGGGGCGCAGCTCGTCGGGCGCCCCGCGAGCGAGTTGCGCTTGGTGACCGCCCATCTGGGGTCGGGGGCGTCGCTTGCTGCGGTGGCCGCCGGGCGCTCGGTGGATACCACCATGGGCTTCACTCCTCTGGCGGGTCTGGTCATGGCGACGCGGTCCGGTGACGTGGATCCGGGGCTGGTGCTGTGGCTGTTACAGGAGACTGGGCTCACTGTTCAGCAGGTGGAGGACGGACTCGAAAATGGCTCCGGGCTGCTCGGCCTGTCGGGCGTGTCGGCCGACCTGCGCGCCGTCCTCACCGCGGTCGACGCGGGCGACGACCGGGCCGGCGTGGCTTACGCCGTGTACCTTCACCGGCTGCGGGCCGCGGTGGCCGCGATGGCGGCGTCCATGGGCGGCCTTGACGGCGTCGTGTTCACCGGCGGGATCGGCGAGAACTCGGCCCGGCTTCGGCGCGACGCATGTCGTGGGCTGAACTTCCTTGGCGTAGCCGTTGATGACGACGCCAACGAACAACTCTCGGGTGACCGGGTCGTTTCGCCCGCCGGCACGTCGGTGTTTGTCGTCGTGGTCGCGGCCCGCGAGGACCTCGAGATCGCCCGCCAGGTACGCAAAGTCCTCGCTGCGGGCTATCCGAACCCAGATCCGTCGACGTGAGAATCGGGAGTGTGCACACATGCCGGATGCCCTGACCGAGGCCGAGCTGGACGGGCTGGTCGCCTACTGGGAGGCGGCCAACTATCTCACGGTCGCGCAGATCTACCTGCAGGACAACGCCCTGCTCCGCCAACCGCTACGGGCGGAGCACATCAAGCCACGTCTACTCGGACACTGGGGGACATCGCCCGGACTGAACCTGATCTACGTCCAGCTCAACCGGCTCATCCGGCGCACCGGTGTCGATGCCCTCTTCCTCGCCGGCCCGGGGCACGGCGGCCCGGCCGTTGTCGCCAACGTCTACCTCGAGGGAACGTACTCCGAGATCTATCCCGATGTGTCCACCGACGAGGCCGGCCTGCGCCGGCTGGTGCGCCAGTTCTCCACGCCGGGCGGCATACCAAGCCATGTGAGTGTGCCCACCCCCGGTTCGATCCACGAAGGCGGTGAGCTCGGCTATGCGCTCGTCCACGCGTTCGGCGCCGCGTTCGACAACCCCGACCTGCTGGTGGCGTGCGTCATCGGCGACGGCGAGGCCGAGACGTGCCCGCTCGAGGGTTCGTGGAAGGGCGTTCGGTTCCTGAACCCGGCCCGCGATGGCGCCGTGTTGCCGATCCTGCATCTCAACGATTACAAGATCTCCGGGCCCACCGTGCTGGGCCGGGCCCGCCAAGAAGAAGTGTTGGAACTGCTGTCGGGTCACGGCTATGAGCCCCATATCGTCTCTGGCGACGATCCCCGCCAGGTCCACCGCGACTTCGCGGCTGTCCTCGACCGGTGCCAAGCGTCCATCAACGCCATCCAGGCCAACGCCCGCCACGCCGGCGTCCACGGGCGGCCGCGGTGGCCGGCCATCGTGCTGCGTACCCCAAAAGGATGGACCGGCCCGGCCGTGGTCGACGGCATTCGGGTCGAAGGCACGTTCCGGGCCCACCAGGTCCCCCTGGCCGGAGTCCGAGAAAACCGCGAGCATCTGGCCATGCTCGAGGCGTGGCTGCACAGCTACCACCCAGAGGAACACTTCGATGCTCACGGCGGGCTCGTACCGGTACTGGCGGCGATGGCACCCGAAGGCACCAAGCGCATGGGCGCCAACCCGCATGCCAACGGGGGTCGCCTGCTGATTCCGCTCGACCTCCCTGATATCGGGGGTTACGCCATCGACGTCCCGACGCCGGGGGCCACCAAGGCGGAATCGACCAGACAACTGGGCGAGCTGTTACGCGACACCTTCACCGCCAACGCGGCGGCCGCCAACTTCCGGCTCTTCTGCCCCGACGAGACCAACTCGAACCGCCTCGGCGCCGTGTTCGAGGTCGAAAACCGTTGCCTGCTCGATGCCCGACCAGACGATGAGGCGGTGACTCCGGACGGCCGGATCATGGAGGTCCTGTCGGAGCACAACTGCGAGGGCTGGCTCGAGGGGTACCTGCTCACCGGGCGCCATGGCCTGTTCGCCACCTACGAGGCCTTCGCCATGGTCTCGGCGTCGATGACGATCCAGCACACCAAATGGCTCGAGGCCGCTGCCGCCCTGCAATGGAGGGCGCCGATCGCGTCGCTGAACGTGCTGCTCACTTCCACCTGCTGGCGCAACGACAACAACGGTTTCAGCCATCAGGGGCCGGGCCTGATCGACACCATGATCTCCATGAGCGGCACCGTGGCACGGATCTACCTGCCGCCCGACGCCAACTGTCTGCTGGCGATCGCGGAACACTGCCTTCGCAGTCGTAACTACGTCAACCTCATCGTCATCGACAAGCAACCCGAACTCCAGTACCTCGATCTCCGATCAGCCCGGGCACATTGCGGCGCCGGCGCTTCGGTGTGGCCATGGGCCGGCAACGACGAAGGTCAGGCGCCCGACATCGTATTGGCCTGCGCGGGCGACATCCCCACCCTCGAAGCACTGGCCGCGGCCTGGCTGCTCCGGCGCCACGTGCCCAACCTGAGAGTCCGATTTGTGAACGTGGTCGACCTCATGGCCCTCGTCCCACCCGACACCCACCCCCACGGGTTGACCGAATCGGCCTTCACGGAGCTGTTCAGCGATGCCCATGTCGTAGTGGCGTTCCACGGCTACGCCCGGGCCCTCCACCAGGTCCTGCATGGCCGCCCCGACCCCGGCAGATTCCACGTCCGCGGCTTCATCGAGCAGGGGACAACCACCACACCGTTCGACATGGTGGTGCTCAACCATATGAGCCGCTACCACCTCGTCCTCGACGCGCTCGGACGTTCCCGACGAGTGCCCGACGGGGCACGCCAACTCGAGGATCACTGCCGAACCATGCTCACCCGTCACCACGACTACGTCCGGGAACGCCTCGAGGACCTGCCCGAGGTCCGCGATTGGACGTGGTCCTCCGACCCAACATCGTTGTGACGCTCCGGTGCCGGCGCGGCGGGACGCACCGTTTATCGATTTCTTGAGTCAATCAATTCCCGCGTCGGTGCCCGCCCGCGCCTTCGCGGTCGGTTGGCGGGCGCGTGGGTGCGGTTCGACGCCTGCTCCTAGGAGGATCGGGGTTAGCTGGTCCAGGAGGAGGGTTGGGTCCAGTCCCTTTTCGAAGTAGGCGGCCGCTCCTTGGGAGCGTGCGGCATCGGCCATGGTGGCGGCTTCAACGCCGCTGAGGACGACGATCTTGGCGTGAGGGGCGACGCCGAGGATGAGCGGGAGAGCTTCAAGGCCGCCCATTCCGGGCATGGCGAGATCGAGGAGAACCAGGTCGGGTTGGTAGTGGGCGGCGAGCGCCAGCGCCTCTCGTCCGTCGTCAGCCTCCCCCACGACGAAGTACCCGTCTGCGCCGTCGAAGAGCATTCTCAGCATTTTCCGCAGCGACGCGTCGTCCTCGACGATGAGAACACCGGCGGTGGCAGTGCCGGTTGCGGTTTCGTTGGGCGGGGGCATGACGGTGACGTCTTCGGCCCAGCGGGCCAGCTCGTCGGGGGGCAGCGCCGGGCTCCACAAGTATCCTTGGGCGGCTTCACAGCCGAGGGCGCGAAGAAGGGCCAACTGCTCGGCGGTTTCGACGCCCTCGCCGATGGTTGACAACCCGAAGGCGTGGGCGAGGTCGACGACCGAGGAGACGATGGCCCGGTCTTGGCGGTTGTGGACGAGACCGTCTATGAAGGACTTGTCGATCTTGAGGACGTCGAGGGGGAACCGTTTGAGGTAGGTGAGCGACGAGTACCCGGTGCCGAAGTCGTCGACGGCGATGCGCACGCCGATCTCCTTGAGTGCGTCGAGGGCCTTGACGCTGGCGTGGGCGTCGTCGAGGAGCACGGTTTCGGTGATCTCCAGGCACAACGAGTTCGGCGCCAGGCCCGACCGGGCGAGCGCGCCACGCACCAGGTCGCTCAGATCGGGAGCGAGAAGCTGGCGTGCGGAAAGGTTGACCGACAACGACAGCATCAGCGGTGCTGGGCAGCGCCGCCACCACGAAGCCACCTGTCGGCACGCCTCGTCGAGCACAAAAGCACCCAAAGGCACAATCAGCCCGGTATCCTCGGCCAGCGGTATGAACTCATGGGGCGCGACACATCCACGATCGGGGTGCTGCCAACGCACCAGTGCCTCCACCCCGATCACCTCGCCGGTGCCCAGGTTGACCTCGGGCTGGTAGAACACAACAAACTCGCGGTGGTCAATGGCGTGGCGCAGCGCAGCGGCGGTCTCGAGATGCTCCCGGGCCCGGGAGCGCATCTCGCCATCAAAGATCTCGTAGCCGCCGCGACCGGCGGCCTTGGCCTGGTACATGGCGGCATCGGCTTCGCGCAGCAGCGCGGTGGAACTGGCTTCGCTCGTGGCCGAGGCGAACGCGATCCCGATGCTGAGCGTCGCGGTGACCTGGCGCCCGTCGAATACGAACGGCGCGGCGACGACCTTGGCGAGGCGCTGGGCCAAAGCCGCGGCGCCCAGCACATCGCAGTCCTCGCACAGCACCACGAACTCGTCGCCCCCGAATCGGGCGACCGTGTCGCCGAGGCGCACCGCGGCCTGCAGACGCGCGGCTACCTCGATCAAGAACTGATCCCCGCCAGTGTGGCCGAGACTGCTGTTGAGCGACTTGAACCGGTCGATGTCGACAAACAGCAGGGCCGTGGTCGACGGGCGACTGTGACGGCGAGCCAGGGCGTGGTCTAAGCGGTCGAACAGCAGGACTCGGTTGGGCAACCCCGTCAACGGGTCGTGCACCGCCATTTCCCGCGACCGATGCAACGCGTCCTGCAGGTCATCGCGAGCCCGGGCGTTGAGTAGATAGGCGGACGCCACATCAGCCAATGTCTGCGCTGAGGCCATGGCAGACGCGTCAAGTGACCCCGGGACGTTGCGGTACAGGTCCAGTGCGCCCATCTGCTCGTCACCATGGCGCAGAGGGAATGTGAACACCGCTACCAGCCCCGCCTCAAGCGCCCGGGGGGCGAAGTTGGGGAACCGAGACTCATCGCGGAGATCCGCCACCGCCACCGCCCGGCCGGTCTGATACGCCGCCAGACAAGGACCCTCACCGAGTTCGGTCTGCAGCTCCTCAAACCGCAACGCCGACTCATCTGATGCCGCCACATAGCGGGGATAGGCGCCCGGCGAGATAAGTGTCACGCCTGCCGCTGTGATCGGCAACACATCGACGATACGCGTCACCAAATGATCGAGCATGGCCTGAATCGGGAAGTCGGTCAGCATCGTGCGGGCGAACTCACCCAACACATCCGACAACGCCTCACCGCTCGACATGGCCCTCCGCAACGGATGGCTGACAGCCGCGGGGTCTGGGCGACGCACCCGAACTGGGCGATACCCCCATCGTACGCCGCCAGGCACGGGAACGCTGGCTGGTGTATGGCAGGCCGGGCCGCTTCGGGCACTCTGGGAGCCATGTCGTCGGAGGGGTCAACGGCCAGTGAAGACCGCCGGCGATCGTTCGCCCTGGTGGCTCATGCGGTCCTCGAGCTGTATGGCCAGCGGCGCTTCGGGGAGGCGTTGCAGGTCGCAGACCAGGCAGTCAGTCCGTTCCTTGATTTCTCGGCCCGGACGACCTGGTTCAGGGCCTGCCTGCTGTGCCGCCTGGGCAAACCTGACGAAGCCCTCCGGGCCTTGGAGAGCGGCGTAGAGAAGGGCGAGTGGTGGTCTGAAGGTATGCTTCGGACGGACGCCGACCTTGAGCCCCTGTGGGGCCGGGCCGAGTTCGAGCGCCTGATTGCCCGGTCGACGGCATTGGGAGCCAGGGCCAACGAGATCTCCCTACCTGAGCTGAACGTCATCGAGCCGGAAACCGGTCGTGCACCACTTCCCCTCCTGATCGCCCTTCATGGCGCCGGCGGCCTTCCGGGCGTCGGCGAGCACTGGGAGCTGGCTTCGGGTCATGGATGGCTTGTCGCGCTGGCCCGCTCCTCCCGCCTGATCATGACGGGAGCGCCTGTATGGAACGACCTCCCTCGTGCGCGCACCGAGTTGCGGGCGCACCATGAGGCACTCGCCGCTCGCTACCAGATTGACCCCATACGCACGGTGCTCGCCGGGTTCTCGCAGGGTGCGAGGGTGGCTGTCGAGTTGGGCCTGGAGGGCGAGGTCGGCTCAACCGGATTGATCGCCGTGGCCCCGTGGTTTCACGACCTCGACCAGGTGATGAGACACGCTGGCGCTCGTAGGCCGCACCCGCGCGTCTACCTGTTCATGGGGCAGAAGGACCCGGGGCTGGAAAATGTCCGTTCCGCCTATGCCGCTCTGCAGAGGGCAAATCTGCCGTGCACGATGGACGAGGGCGCCGACGTCGGGCACGCCTTCCCATCCGATACAGAAGGAATGTTGCGCTCTGCCCTCACCTTCGTGACCGCTCAGAGCTAACCAGTACAAGCGATCGGCCCTCCGGTTTACACCCGGCTTCAATGGCTCGAGCTGAACCCAGCGCGGGGGCGGTCGGCAGCGTCGATTCCGTTCAACCAACCTAGAACGGCACCACGGGAGAATCGCCATTGGTCTCCGAAGCGACGGCCGGGGAGTTCTCCACTCCATACCCTTGCCATGACCGAGTCCTCTTCGAGCTTCAACAGCCCAGCCAGCTCAGCAAGGGTGAGGACCTCATCGGTGTGGGTCTTCACGTGGTGTTCCCGCACCTCCGGTCCCTGAAGCGCGTCGAGGGATCCGTCCAGCATCTCCCTCACCATGTCCTGCTTTGTCCGCCCGAGTGCGTGGGCACGGGCATCGAGTCGATGGGCCTGGGAGGCGGGTATTCGGACAAACAAGACAGCTCGTTCCTCGGGCACGATCGGATGATAGCTGATTGCTATCTGGCTAGCTTTCGGACCCTATGCTCGGCGGTCGTGCGTCCCTTTCGGTTCGGCTACCAGGTCAGATCCAGCAACCCCCGACGACGTGTGTCGCGAGGCCCGAGCGGCTGAGGCCGCGGGCTTCGACACGTTGTGCACCTTCGACCATCTGGGGGAGGAATTCTCAGCCCTGGCGCCGCTGGCCGCGGCCGCCGGGTGGACCACCCGCATCCGGTTGTGCCCGTTGGTGCTCAACAACGACTTCCACCACCCGGCGCTGTTGGCCCAGGAACTAGCCAGCCTCGATCGGCTCTCGGGCGGCCGCCTCGAGGTCGGCATCGGAGCCGGGCACTCCGGGCCCGAATACCGGGCGGCCGGGATCCGATTCAACCTGCCTGGTGTGCGTAAGGCTCGCATGGCTGAGTCGGTGGATATCCTGCGACGGCTCCTCGACGGCGAGTCCGTCACCCACATTGGTCCGCACTACCGACCTGATTGGCTGCCGAGCCCGTTGGGGAATCTCCTATTACGTCGTACGCGACATCGAGGCCTTCGCCCCAGTGATCGAACGACTCCGGCGATCTGACACACGACCATGAGGGCCCGCTCAGTGGGATCGTTTCTTGACCAAGCCCCGCCGAACGCCGGGAAACGTGCGGAGCGGCAGGATCGCGATCCAGGAGTACGGCGCTACGGACGGGGCGGCAATGGCGATGGGAATCGAGAGGGCGAAGACGCCTGCCATGGTGCCGGCGCGCCAGATGCCCCTCCGGATTCCTGCTGCGGTCGTCGTGGGCGCCAAGAGCCGTCGACGCTCGGCCACAACGGTCAGCGCGAGCATAAGGATCCCGGCGAATGTCATGGTCGAGGCGTACAAGACGACCGCGGCGCGCTGGCCGCCATACCGACCCAGAACCGCAGAGGGGAAAGGAAGGGCGGCGACAATCATCAGAAACACCAGGTTGATCAACATCAACGCCTCATCGGCCCGCTCGACATGACGGAAGAGCCGATGATGGGCCAGCCAGAAGCCCCCGATCACCGAGAAGCTGAGGACATACACGTAGTACCGGTCCCCGAGGTGGCCGAGCGCCCGGGCCAAACGGTGGACGTCATTCCCGTGCAGGTCGGGTGGCTGGATCTGGAACGCCAGCAGGGTCATGGCGATGGCGAAGATGCCGTCGGACAACGCCAGCATCCGACCCAGGCCCACCCCTCCGTCGCCGCGTTCGTCGTCCTCGACCGTCTGGGTGTTGGTGGTTCCCATCGTTGCCTCCGGGCGCTTGGCTGCAGATGGGGAGGGTATCTCCGTGGCGCGTTCACCGACCGGGTGAGACGCTGTCCACCCCAGGACGCCATGGGCCAGCGGTTGTGTGCAAATCGCGTCCCCATAT
>JALYXV010000123.1 GCA_030947025.1 Actinomycetota bacterium
CCGAGGCGACCGAAGCGTTCCTGGCCCAGGAACACAAAGACATGGCAGGCCTCGAGGATTTGGAGGCCGAGCTTGAACCGGTCAAGGAGACCACGATGTGGGCGCTGTTGGTGCGGCTCATGAAGGCCGACACCGCCAAGCACATCGAGATCCTGGAGTTCGTCAAAACCCAAGTGGCCCGGGCCTGGGATACCGCCGAGGCGGACTGGGCGGGCGTCGAGAAGATCGCCGCACCGGCTGGCTGACATATCCCCACCGACTGTCACCGATGCGCGGCGTTCGGCGGTGCGGTAGAGGGTCCGACCCGGGTGGCACCTTCGGCCCGGTTGAGGCGATGCCGGGTTCTGTTCGAGCGGGTCGGCGCATCGGACGCCTACCGCGTAGCTGGGCAAGGTCCCCAAGTCGGCGGCGTACGCAGCCTCCACTCAACACCCCCGGTCAAACCGACGGGCGCTGTCGCCCATCGCAGGGCTTATGGACCACCGAGTCGTCGACGCCCACCACGATTTTGTGGTGCATGGCTGAGCAGACTGCATGCGAACGTGGCGCGTTAGGGGAGAGGGTCGCGATGGCGGTCAGGTCTTGGCGCGGGGAATGATCAGCAGGAGACACGGGCATTGTTCGGCCAGCTGGAGGCTGGTGCTGCCGAGGAGTACCCCGGTTCGGGCGCCAACGCCGCGGGTGCCGACCGCGACGAGGTCTGCCTTCTCGGCCTGGACGGCCTGCAGGATTGCGGAGATCGGCGTTCCGGGGAGCAGCTGACGGCGGACCCGGCTGCCGGGGAGGTCGTCAAGGGCGCATGTCCAGTCCTCCAGCTGGCCTTGCAGTCGACGGTTGTTCGGGTCGCTTCGCTGGTGTTCGAGGAGGCCGACGGCGTGGACGGCGACCACCGTGGCGTCGAGTTGGCGGGCGAGCTGGGCGACCCAGGCTGTGGCCGAGCGGGCATCGTCGGAGCCGTCCACGCCGACGACGATTGTTTTCACCACAGCTCACCTTCCACCGGCTCGTTTCGGGCTTTGCGGGCCCGGGGCGTCGATGCCGGGGCCGCCCGAGGTTGGCGGCTCGGTTTGGTGGGGGGCGCCGAGCAGCGAGGCGAGCGTTGCGCCAACCGAGCGGCGGATGGCGGCCAGGTGGTAGCCGCCCTCGAGGAACAGCACGAGACGGCCGGGACGGGGCGCGAAGCCGGCGACGACGGAGGCGAGCTGGGCGAAGTCGCCGCTCGACAGGGCCAGGTCGGCGAGGGGGTCGTCGCGGTGGGCGTCGTAGCCGGCCGACACGAGGACCCAGGTCGGCGCGAACCGCTCGACGGCGGGGGCGGCCACCTCGTCGAACGCCCGAAGCACCACGTCGCCGGTCGCTCCTGGCGGCAGGGGGATGTTGACGGTGAGGCCCCGCGCCTCGCCGCCGCCCACCTCCTCGGCCGCGCCGGTGCCGGGGTAAAACGGGGCCTGGTGGGTCGACACGAACAGCACCCGGGGGTCGCCCCAGAAGATTGCCTGGGTGCCGTTGCCGTGGTGGACGTCCCAGTCGACGATGAGTACCCTCTCGCCGCCCGCGGCGAGCTTGGCGGCGGCGACGGCCACGTTGTTGAGCAGGCAGAACCCCATGGCCCGATCGGCCAGGGCGTGGTGGCCGGGGGGTCGGGCGGCGACGAAGGCGACGTCGGCTTGGTCGGCGGCCAGGACCTCGACGGCTGCCAGTCCTGCCCCGGCGGCGCGGCGGGCCGCGCTCCACGAGTCGGGGCGGGCGAAGGTGTCGGGATCGAGCTGGCCGCCGCCGCGGCGGCAGAACTCGGCGAGCTGGTCGAGGTAGGCGCGAGTATGGACGAGGGCCAGGTCGGCTGTGTCGGCTTGGCGGCCGGGCAGTCGCACCAGGTCGTCGCCCAACTTGAGATCGTCGACTCCTTGCATGGCCGCCCGCACCCGGGACGGGTGTTCGGGGTGGCCGCTGACCGCGTGGGTGGCGGCCTCTTCGGGGCCGGCGAGCGCGAGTCTCGTCATTGCAGGTGACGCAGCCACGGGTCGAGGTGCGGGGGTGGGACCGCCAGGCGGACCTTGGCATCGACGATGAGCGATCCCGCTGCGGTGGCGATGACCGGGTTGAGGTCGAGCTCGGCCAGCTCGGCCAGCTCGGGCAGGTCGTGGGCGAGGCGCGAGGCGCGCAGCACAACGTTCTCGACCGCCGCCAGGTCCACCGGCGGCGATCCCCGGTAGCCGGTGAGCAGCGGCGAGCTTCGTAGCGAGCGTACGAGCGTGGCGGCGTCGACGTCGGTGAGCGGGGCACTGCGGAAGGCCCGGTCGCCGAGCAGGTCGGTGGCGACTCCGCCCATCCCGAACATGACGAGGGGTCCGAACGAGCGGTCGTTGACGACGCCGACGATCGTTTCGATCCCGGGGGCCGCCATGGGCTGGACGACGGCGCCGCCCATGCGATGGTCGAGCGCGGCGGTCATGGCGCGGAAGGCGCGGCGGATCGCGTCCGCGTCGGCGAGTCCGACGCGAACTCCGCCCGCGTCGGACTTGTGCACGATTCGCCCCGAAGCGGCCTTGAGGGCGACGGGGTAGCCGAGCGCGTCGGCGGCCGCTACCGCCTCGTCCTCCGATGCGGCCACCTTGGTGGCGACGGTGGGGAAGCCGTAGGCGGCCAGCAGCGCCCACGCGTCGGCGGCGTCGAGCCATCCGCCGCCCCCGAGGCGGCCGAGCGCGTCGGCCACCAGCTTGCGGGCGCGGCCATCGTCGATGCCGTCGAGTTGGGGTACGATTCCGTCGGGCTGGTCCCGCCAGACGCGGTAGGCGCGGGCGCGGGCCACGGCGTGTGCGGCCCGGTCGGGGAAAGGGAGGCACGGGACGCGTCGGCCGCCGGGGGGAGGGTTGCGCAGCGCCGCGGCGGGTGTGTCGGCGCCGAGGAAGCAGGCCACGACCGGCTTTTCCGAGCCCGCGGCGGCAGCCGCCACCGCCGCGCCGATGTCTTCGCGGTCGGAGATGAGCGGCGGGGTGTACACGACGATGACGGCGTCGATCCGGGGGTCGGCCAGCACCTGGGTTAGGGCCCGCCGGTACTGCTCGCCGGTCGCGGCGGCCAGCAGGTCCACCGGGTTGGTGACGGCGGCCGAGGCGGGCAGGAAGGAGCGCAGCGCGTCCTGGGTGTCGGCACCGAGCTCGGGGAGCTCCAGTCCGACGACCCCGCAGGCATCGGCGGCCAGGATCCCCGGGCCTCCCGAGTTGCCGACGACGCCCACCCGAACATCGGCCGGGAGGGGCTGGTCGGCCAGGACCACAGCGGTGTCGAACAGTTCGGTCAGGGTGTCGACCCGGATAACGCCGGCCCGGGTGAAGAGGGCGTCGACCGCCACGTCGGAGCTCGCCGCGGCCGCGGTATGCGAGGTGGCCGCCCGGCGCCCGGCGTCGCTGCGCCCGCTCTTGACCGCCACGATCGGTTTGGTCCGCGACAGGCGCCGGCCAGGCGGGCGAAACGTCGGGGGTTGCCGACCGACTCCAGGTACAAGCAGATGACCTCGGTGGCCGGGTCGTCCTGCCAGTACTCGAGAAGGTCGTTGCCGCTCACGTCGGCGGTGTTGCCGACCGACACGAAGCTGGAGATGCCCAGCCCGATGCGGGCCGCCTGCTCGAGGGCCACGATGCCCACCGCCCCGGACTGGGAGAGCAGTCCGGTAGGTCCGGCGACCGGGGCGGCGGGGGAGAAGGTGGCGTTGAGGGCCACCGCCGGTGCGGTGTTGGCCACACCGAGACAGTTGGGGCCGACGACCCGCATGCCCTGGCGGCGGGCGGCGTCGACCAGGCGTCGTTGCAGGACGGCACCGTCGGGCCCGGCCTCGGCGAAGCCGGCGGAGATGACCACCAGCCCCCGGGCGCCCAGGCGGGCGGCGTCGGCGACGAGGTCTACCGTGTCCTCGGGTCCCACCGCGACCACGACCAGCTCAACGGGACCGGGAACCTCGGCCAGGCATGCGAAACCGGCGTGGCCGGCGACGGGTTCACCCCGGCGGTTGACCGGATGGGCGGTCCCGGTGTAGCCGCCGTCGACGATGTTGGTGAAGATGGCGTGGCCGATGCCGCCGGATTTGGCGCTGACGCCGACCACCGCGATCGACGCCGGGCGCAGCAGGGACTCTACGGATCGGCCTTCGGCCCGGTGGCCGCGGTCCTCGACCGCCAGCACGAACGCCTCGGTGGGCTCGATGGGGAACTCGAGGCGGACGATGCCCTGGTCGTAGGTTCGCTCGACGCTGAACCCGGCCTGGCCGAACACGTCGAGCATGGCGGTGTTGGATGCCTGTGTGTCGGCCACGAAACGGGTGACCCCCCGTGCCCGGGCGGCGGCGGCCAGGTGCTCGAGAAGCAATGTGCCCAGTCCCCGGCCCTGGTCGGCGTCGTCGACCACGAACGCCACCTCAGCGTCGCCGCTGGCGGGGAGCCGCTCGTAGCGGGCCACCGCGATCAGTCGGTCGCCGTGCTCGGCGACCAGCGCCAGGCGGTCGTGGTAGTCGACGTGGGTGAGGTATTCGACTTCGGCCGCCGACAGCCGAGGATGGGCGCCGAAGAACCGCCGGTACACCGTCTCGGGCGACAGGCGCCCGTGGAACTCGACCAGCAGGTCCCCGTCGTCGGGCCGGATGGCCCGCACATGCACGGTGGCCCCGTCGGTGGCCAACACGTCGCACTCGAGCTCCGAAGGTGCCAACGCCGTCGGTGATGCACTCACGAGGCGCCGACCGCCGCGACCGCCTCGGCGAGGACCACGTCGCCGGGACGGTCCGTGGCGATGCGCCGGGCGGCGGCCCATGGCTGCCAGGCGGCGGACACGGCCGTGGTGATGGCGGCGGTGG
>JALYXV010000127.1 GCA_030947025.1 Actinomycetota bacterium
GGGCAGCATCGCCGGTCGTGGGACGCCGCGGTGGGCGCCGTCGCCGCCTACCGGGCCCGCTGGGCCACCGGCGCCGGCAAGCCCAGTTACGGCCGGGGAGCCACATGGGCCGTCGGGCCCCGCCCCGACGGGTACGGCTCAGCCTGGCAGGACCAGCGGGCCCAGGCCGACGCCCTGACCCGGCGGTGGGCGGCCGCCCTCGACCCAGACCGCCAGGCCCGGTTCTGGGCGGTGATCGAACACATCCCCCGCCAACGGGCCACCGCCGCCATCCACGCCCTCCTGGCGGCCGGCATCGACCCCGCCCAGCTCTACTCGGCTCTCACCGAGCGCGAACGCGACACCGCCAGGACCGGCGCCGCCATCTTGGGCCACCGGGTCAACGATCTCCTGCGCTACCACCGCGTCGACCCCGCCGCCTACCTGTTGGCCGAACCGCTCACCGCTCCGGGCGAATGGGACCGGGTCCAACGCCTCCTCGACACCGCCGAGACCTACTCCCTCAGCCGACGCAACCTGGCCGACCTGTGCACCGAACGACACGATCTCCTGGGACTCGTCGGACATCACCCCGCACCCGACCCCGCCGTCACCGCCGCTGAGATGTCCTCGGTACAGGCCCGGCACGACCAGACCGCAGCCCGCCTCGCCGAGATACGCCGCGCCCTCGCCCTCGAGGTCGACCGGCGCCGCCCGCAGCGCCAGCGAGTCACCGACCTAGGCCGCCAGATCACCGGCCTGGAGCGCCGCTACGCCGAGGAAACGCTGCGCCTCGACATGCTTCGACAACGCCTCGCCACCGGCGGCGACGGTACCGACCAGGCGGGGCTGCGGGAACGCCACGACCTGATCAGCGCCGTCATCGACCTCATCGTCGATGACGCCGTGGCCGCCGCGGTCGCCCATCCCTCCCGCTACCTCGCCGCCCTGCTGGGCCCAAGACCGGCCGAGCCGGCCGCACAAGTTGATTGGGATCGCCGGGTGCGACGAGTCGAAGCATGGCGTCACCACCACCTCGGGCTCACCTACGGCCAGCCCGCCGCCGGCCCCAACGCACGACCCTCAGACCAGGCCCTCGGCCCCATCCCGGACAATCCAATCGATGCCCTGAGTCGCCGGCGAATCCTCGAAGGGTCCCAGAACACCCTGGATCTCGGTGTTAGCCGATGATCCACAATCAGTTGGGAAGCGGCTCGCGAGCGGATCCGACGGGAGCGCTTACGCCGTCCCTGGACCTTGTCCAAGCGGTGTCAGCGGGCGAACGAGCAACGACAGGTTCACCGCCCCAAGTTCGGGCGGTCCTATTTTTCCGCGGAGACGTTCCGACTTCGACGATGGCCGCGTCCGTTCTGGATGTGACCGCCATTGCAGGGACGGGTAAACGACGCCAGCACCGATTGGGGCCGGCACCTGGCGTCCACGGAGGTCTGATCCCAACGACGTCCCCCTTACCAGCAGATGCCGGAAGGCACCCAACCTTCGGCGTTCACATCCGGGATTTCGATCCCTTTCAACCCGCCAGATTGACAACCAAAAACAAGGAGGCCGTGATGGCTGAAGCCCACGATCCGCTCCCCCGCTTGCTCAGCATTCCCGAACTTGCCGAACACCTCGGCGTAACCGAGCGCCACATCCGTCGGCTCATCTCGGAACGGCGCATCCCCTACGTCAAATGGCGTCGCTTCATACGATTCGACCCCGCCGAGATCACGGTCTGGCTCAAGAGTGCTCGGTACCCTCAGGACGACGACCACGGCAGGGAGTTTCGGTCTCACTCCCATCCGTAGAGTGGAAAGCGTGTTTGCCAACTGGATTGAGGCGCGCAAGTTCACCCCGTTGAGCATCGTACGAGTAGTCACCGAAAACTCGAACTGGTTGCTGACCGGCGACCGGTATCAGCGCCTGCCCCGTGCGGAACAACCCCGGCCGGCCGTTGAGTCGATCGACGGTCGACTCGACGACGCGCACTGGCACGAGATGAAGCACAGCAGCTGTGCGAATCCTCCCGATGGCGGGCCCGTCTGATGGAGTTGGGATCGTCACCGGCGCCATCGAACGGATCGAGGGCGAGTGGATCTACGATGACACGACTACCGACACCTGAGCAGGACAAGGTTCGGGGGCGCCGGGCAATCGGGCGGGCAGCCGTCGGGGAGCACCGGCCACCGCCCCCTAGGAAGCCCGATGCCCGCTGAGTTGAGGACTTTCTGACGACTGAGGGATCCCCCGAAGCGCGACATCGCAGGTCAGGGCATGTGAGGAACTGTGCCTAAACAGGTCCGCTCACCGATCATCAGACGGCATCTTGGTGTTCGGAGCCGGTCTCGCTGAACTGACCGCCGGGCGCATTGCCTAGACAAGCCCGGAGGCGACAGGTCAGTGCAGCCCAGATTGGCGCGTAGCTGGACAACGCCGAGGAGTATCTGGCCGAGGCATCGAGTGAGCTGGAAGCCGGACGGTGATCGCTGCGACCAGCCGGGCGATCATGCCGCCATCAACACCGCTGATGCCGCCACCGGTATGCGGATGGGACGGCGAGCGTCGGGCCAGGATCACGACCAGGTCCTTACCTTGCTCCACGAGGCGGGAAAGGACGGCTCCGAACTGGAAGCGGACTTGGCCCGTCTCCTCCCGCTCAAGACAAGAGCGGGTACGACCCGGAGGATATCCCGCCGGCCGAGGCCACGAGGGCAGTCGAGCGACGGTAGCCCTTGCGTGCGTGCCGATACCCCGGTGCGTTCTTCCGGCACGATCGTTCCGATCGCTATCGCCCGACGTCAAAAGGCGGGGGGTGTTGGCGGCTATCAGCACGATCGTGCCGAAATCTCAAGAGGCCCTGACGGTGTCGGTCGGGGCCGACTTGTCAAGACCGCCCAGGCGGATGTGGGGACGCGCGTCTCCAGGGCTCGAGGCCCGGGTGCAGCGGCGGTCCGGTGCGAGCCAGGCTGGCTCCGACAAGGGAGTTGATGTCGTCCCACACGGCGCCGGGTCCAGCGCCCATACGCAGCCGCGGCGCCCGCGCCGCCCGGTGGAGGGCCAGGGTCACCGGTAGCAAGGGCACATCGAATCAGCGCCCTGACAGGCGAAGCACCGTCTGCTCGCCCATGTCCGTCGCTGAAGAACCGGCTGCATCGGCGAACGCCGGCGAGATAACGGTGATCGGGCCGCCGGTGTCGATAATGGCCGCAAACGTCACGGGGAGGAATGGCGGACCGACAGGTACGACAGCTCGAAGGACCGGGTGCGGAAGGAAGCCACGACCTTCGCCGAAGTCGGTGTTCGGATATAGCCAGGCGTCAGCCAAGCCCGAAGGCGACAGGCTCCCCGGATCGGGTGCCCACATGATCTCCACGCCCTCAACCTCGTTTCGTCGAAGGTCGCCCAGGAGATCACCCACCGATTCCGCGTTGGCCACAACCTGACCATCCCGGTCGACCGCAACCCACAGGCCAGCCCACGTCTCGAAATGTAGGGAACGGACCACGAGCCCTGGTGGAGGACATTCAGCAAACCGTTCCCGGCCAACCCCCATCCACACTTGCATGACGGTCCCGGCCGCCGCAGTTGACGGGGAGCGATGATGTGGGGACCATGCCCCGGCTCAGCACCTTCTACGGCATCGTGATCTACATGTACATCCGGGACCACGGCGTAGCGCACGTCCACGCCTTGTACGGCGGCGACCGCGCCGTCGTGGACGTAGCCACGGGTGCGCTCCTGGCCGGGACCTTGAAGCCACGCCAGACCAGCATGGTCCGCGAATGGGTCGAGCTGCATCGCACCGAGTTGGTCGAGGCCTGGCAACGGGCCAGCGCCGGTGATCCGCCCGGTACCATTGACCCACTCCCATGAACCAACACCGATCCATCCCCTCCGTGGTAGGCGTCGCAGTCCTACGTAGCCATGTGATGCGGTTGCTGTTCGACGACGGAGTTGTGCGTGACATCCAGTACGTCCCCGGCCACGTTCAAGGGTCCTTGGTCAAGACGCTCGATGATCCCGACTACTTCGCCCAGGTCCGTGTCGATCGAGACGCCGGAACCGTCGTCTGGCCGAACGGCCTTGATCTAGCGCCTGAGGTACTTCACGGAGATTACCTGCCGGCAAATGATCTCGGCTTCCACGACGTGACTTCCGCCCGACAGAGCGCCTAACCAACGCCGGGCGTTCATTCGAGCGCTTCAACAAGCCGGCCATTCGATGCCTTGGCACGCTCGCAAACTCAGCAGAGGCCGCGTTCGCAGCCTCGGCACCAGCGATCGTCTCCCCGCACCGCTTGATACGATCCTGCTGGATTTTGGGATCGGGTCGATCAGCCGTAGTTTCCGTCCGGCGACCATGCTGTCGATCGTTGCGTCCCTCTGCGTTTCCCGGGCCGAGGGGCCGGATCCGGTCGTCCACGCTGGGCCGTCGGACCCGCCTTCCCGGCGGCGGTCGACCGGTTCAGGAGTCCTCGGTTGCGGAAACACCGTTGAAGGCAATAAAGGAACAAGTGTTCCATTTATGAGCGGTCTTCGCTATGCTCCTGACATGGACTTCACGAGGCCTGTTCAGGCCGTATTCCCGGGCACACAGGGACGTATCCTCGCCGTCCTGGCTGAGACAACCGCCGAACTCAACCTAAGGACGATCGCTCGCCTCTCAGGCGTGAGCCTCGCGCAGGCATCGCGTGTGCTGCCGGCGCTCGTCGACCTCGGCCTCATAGAGCGTCGGGAGGCACCCCCCTCGGCGCTTTTCCGCTTCGTGCCCGAGCACATTGCAGCACGCGCGGTCACCGCGCTGACCAGGGCGCGGCAGACGGCGCTCGACGAACTGGCCTGCACCGCGGCCACCCTCATCCCCCTACCGATCAGCGTCATCGTGTTCGGATCCTTCGCCCGCGGCGACGCCGATGCCGAGAGTGATCTGGACGTGATCATGGTCCGGTCAGGTGACGTCGACGAGGACGACGCATTGTGGCGGTCCGCATCGGAGACCTGGCGGCAGAACGCACAGCGACTAACAGGCAATCGCGTCGAGGTGATCGAGGTCGACGAGCATGAAGTCCGCCGGCTCCTTCACAGCGGCCAGCCGCTGTGGACCGATGTGCAGGCGGATGGAATCGTGGTGTTCGGGACCGGTCTCGCCGAGCTGACCGCCAGGCGCATTGCCTAGGCAAACCCGGACGCGACCGGTCAGCTCGGCCCAGGCCCGCGCTTACCTGGTCAAGGCCGAGGAGTACCTGGCGGCTGCGTCGAGCGAACTCGAAGCCGGGCGAGCGATCGCGGCAACCAGCCTGGCCATTCACGCGGCCATCAACGCCGCTGATGCCGTGACCGGTTTGAGGATGGGGCGGCGAGCGGCGGGCCAGGATCACGACCAGGTGCTGGCGTTGCTGCGCGAGGCAGGAAAGGACGGGGCCGAGCTCGAGACGGACCTGGCGCGCCTGCTTGCGCTCAAGACCAAAGCCGAATACGACCCGGAAGACATCCCGAAGGCGGAGGCGTCCCGGGCAGTCGAACGTGCCTCGCGATGCGTGGCCGTCGCCAGGCGGCTCGCTTGAAGAAGGCGGGCGGGCGAATCCGTCCCGGGCGGGGTGCCCGGCGTCGCAGACCGTGCCAGACCAACCGATTCCCCGTTACATACTCTTGGTGTCGGAGGCACTCTGGAGGTCGACCTGGCTGATCCCGGTTCTGCGCTCGATGGTGGCCATCCCGAGCCGCATCCATGCGCTGCCGTCAAGACGATGGGACACGCGAGGGACACGCGAGGGACACGCGCCTACGGTAAATGACGGTCAACAGCGGTCACGTCCGGTCACCTATGCGAGCCGTATAACAGCAGGTCACAGGCACTTTCTGAGCAAATGTGCAGGTCAGGATTTTGCTCCAAAAATTGCCGTTTCGGTCTCCCGCTTACAGGCCGGCTCACCGTCACACCCTACTTGACCAGCACTTTTACAATCCGTCGACCGTGAGGCTGGTCTTCCGGTGGGTCCAGACGATCTTCAAGGCGGTGATCGCCGATCGCGTGATCACCGGCATCTCCCTGCGGTGCCATCAAGCTGCCCAACGTCGACGTCGTTGAGGTCGTGCCGATGGCGCCTGAGACGGTCGAGGCGCTCGCAGACACGATTGCCACCTCGTACCAGGCCCTGATCATTTTGTGGGCTGGTACTGGTCTTCGGATCAGCGAAGCTCTCGGGTTGACAAACGACCGGGTGGACTGGATACGTCGGTCAGTCAAGGTCGATCGACAGGTCGTTCGCGACGGCGGTGCGGAGCCCGTGTTCGGCGCTGTGAAGGACCGCAGGAACCGACCCCGGACCGTTCCCCTCCCGATCGTGGTTGTCAACGCTCTGGCCGAGCATGTGAAGGTCTTCGGCCTCGGGCCGAGCGGCCTGGTGTTCACCAACACCAAGGGCGAGGCGGTGCGATGGGCCACGTTCTCCGAGAACAGCGGGCGGCGGCAGCCCCGCTGAGCATCCCTACCGGCGATGGGTTCCACCAGCTCCGATACTTCTACGCCTCGGTGCTCATCCGCTCCGGTGAGTCAGTAGAGGTGGTGCAAAAGCGCCTTGGCCACACCTCGGCGACGATGACTCTCGACATCTACGGCCATCTATGGGAGCAGGACGAAGAACACACCAGGACGGCGATTGACGACGTCTTCAGCAACGCCACGCTTGACTTCCCAGGTCGCCCGGGTCTGGTGCTGGCACCCGACACGCGTCGACGTATTTGTCAAGGTCAGCGAGGTCAAGCCAGACGCCGGCGTGCACATCCAGCATCCGGTGTCAGGGCCGATGTGCGAGTCCTGGGAGTCACGTTCGCATGAGACTGTCCATAGGCTCCCTACCAAGTATCATTTGGACAAGGACGCGGTTCAGCAGTATCTGGTTTCGGCATCTGGACAGATGTCTTTGCCGCTCCAGTCCGCCGGCGCTGGCATCTCGAACATGGAGGCCCGTTGACGTCGTCGATCTCGGCTTCGGGGTGCTGACCGTGCCAGCGGGCGAGGCCAGACATCTTCTCGGCGACCTTCTCAGCCGCGACGACCACGCGGAATTTGTTGCATACCTATCCGAGGATCCTGACATCGCCACAACGTGACCCACGCTGTGGTCGACGATCATCTACTGCGGGAACTTGTCGCAGACGATGTCGGCGACCAGCTACGTCTGGTCGTCGATGAGCGTGACCTCGCAACGACGAACCTGTACTTCGTTCGTCTTTGCAAGACTGTCGTCGGAGCGCGTGGCGGTCAACTGACCGGGAGCTGGTCGCGGGCGCGCCGACGTGCGCTCGGCCAACGACTCCTTCAGCTTCCTGACTCGATCCTTGTAGTGCCGATGCGTTTGATCGGATACCGAATTGCAGAGCTGGCGGCATCGCACCGGGTTTCGACCTTGGGTGCTGAGGCGATCGTCGCTGCCGAGCATCTCGGCGGGCCCCTTTGCGTGTGGGACGGTGATGCCGGACCAGGGATCCGCGCCGCCGCCGCCGCAACCCAGATCAGCTACCGAACGGTGAGCCGCTGAGGCGGGAGCTCACGGGCCGGCGATCGGGGACGCCCCAGTGTGACGGGGACCGGGGTGGCGGGGCGCGTTCGAGCACGTCGACATGGCACCGATAGGGGCGCCGGTATGTGGGTCGTGTGACCAAGGGTCTCAGCCGTGAAGACGACGGCGGGGCGATTTCGTCGCCCAGGGCCGATCCCGCGGATCGGGCCGCCGGCTCGCCGCGGAACCGGATGCAGTCCTGAGCGAAGCACGCCGCGCGCATGGGGGACTTCGCCGCCGAGCGCCGCGACCTGCCGATGTCCTTCGTGGTCGAGAGCGAGGCCGGAGTCCGGTCGGATCAGGGCCGAACGACGGACTGGATCAGTACGCACCCTTGATCACGAAGTACGAGCCGCGGATCGTGCCGGCCAGCTTCGACTTCTGCCTCGCGAACTTGAACGAACCGAGCTCGGCGGGGACCTCCATGCCTTCGGAGAGCTTGAACCCGACGGCTCGCTTCTTCGGTTCGTCGAGCTGGTACAAGACGTTGATCGAGAGCCCGTTCTCGTAGAACACATACGTCCACCGGATGTCCTCGACTTGGAAGGTCGTTGCCTCGAGCGGGGGCGAAGCGACAACGATGTCGCGCTCCTCCTTGAGGATGCGGTGTACCCAGTCGATGGCACTCTTGGTCTGGGCGGCCGGTTCGACCGTGAAGACATGGTCGTACTTGTTCTTGAAGTAGCGAGCCTCGTTGGCCCGCAACCCAGCCAGTGCGGCCGCCACCGGGGAGGACTCCAAGCCGACGGTGGAGACGTCGACGAAGTCCACTGCGTAGCTCATGTCGCGCGCCCCTCAGTCCTTGGCAGCGCCCGCGTTTGTTCGGGACGGGCAGCAAACTCTCGCTTGGTTGCCCGGTACCAGCCCATCCCCGAGATAGGATGCCGCCACCTTCGCTTCATCTCGTTGAGGGCATTTGCGTGGGTTTGATCACCGCCTGCGACCATCTCCCTTAGATGCTCGTCCTGTGCCTTGATGATCTCGTCAGCGCTGCTTGCCCGGTGAGCGAACTCGCACGGGCCGCCCAGATCTTTGCATGCCATTGTCTTCATCAGTCGTTCTTTCTTCCTTTGAGAATGGGGCGTCGATTGTGACCGTTACCAGACGGTGCCCGCAGGCTGCTTGGTCGCGGCGTTGATCCGGTTGAACAGGTTGGTCGTGGCGACCCACAGGACCAGTCCGGCCAGCTGGGTCTCGTCGAAGTGTTTCGCCGCCTCGTCCCACACCTCGTCGGGGACAGTCTCAGCCCGGTCGGCGAGGCGGGTCATGGATTCGGCCAGGGCCAGGGCCGCTCTCTCGGCGGTGGTGAAGAGGTCCGTTTCGCGCCAGGCGGCCACGGCGAAGAGCCGCTCGTCGCTTTCGCCCGCCTTCTTGGCGCTGATCGCGCCGCTGTAGACGCAGGGGCTGCAGCCGTTGATCTGGCTGGCTCGAAGGTGGGCAAGCTCCATGGTGGAGCGAGGCATCCCCGCGCTGTGAGCCGCCTTGATGATGGATTGGATGCCCGTCATCGAGTCAGGGAGCAGGTTGGCTGGGTTCTTGATTCTTGCCGTCATGCCCTTTCTGACGCGTCACAGCGCCGGTATGTGACAGATCCGGTGATGGCGCCGTACGCGCCAGGGGCCGGAGGCTCCTGTGTAAGGGACGCCGCCGAGTTCGCCCACTGCCACTCGCCGTCCGATTCGCGCCGTCAAGGAGAGGGTGCTGGCCCGTGTCGGGTCTCTACCCTCCCGCCAGCGCTGCGCCCGTCCTTGCGAGGCGACTTCGGGTTTCTGTCACATCCTGGGCGTCCGGCGCGTCAATGTGATCAGATGGACGAAAACCTCGCCGCCCAATTCGAAGCCAACCGGCCGAGGCTGCAGGCGGTGGCCTACCGCATGCTCGGATCTCTCACCGAGGCAGAGGACGCGGTGCAAGAGACGTGGATCCGCCTGAGCCGTTCGGACC
>JALYXV010000131.1 GCA_030947025.1 Actinomycetota bacterium
AGACCGGACCAGCTCGACCGCGTCACGCTTGAACTCCGGCGAAAACTTCCGGCGCTGCTGTTGCCCCATGAGGGACTCCCTTCACCAGGTCCAATCCTGGCATGTCGGGTGTCCGCCCAACGGGGGGAGGCCTAGTCTGAGGTCGTCACCCAACTCGGACTCACCTCGGAACGGATCCGACAACTCGAATCCCGGGCACTATGCAAGCTCCGCCACCCCTCCGCCCGTTCCCGAACCCTCCACGGGCTCCTCGCCGGCTAACTGCGAACGCCGGCGTCCAGTTTCCCAACGGTCTCACGGCCCAGTAACACCTGAAACCCCGATTATCGGGATTCGAGGAGGCTGTCGTGTGGCGGCCGCCGCCCAAGTGGATCGACGCTCGAGGGGTTCTCGATCGGCGGGGTGGCCCCGCCCCGGGGTGCACCAACACCGCCGGGGGCCACCCGGCTCTCGCCTGACCGGGGGTTATCGGCTCACCAGGACAATGGACCGGCTCCGGGTGGTTTGGTCCGGCGGATACGCAGGAGGGCCGCATAGGGGACGACTTCATCGACCACGTAGACGACTTCGAACCCCGACGGCAACCGATCATCGAACATCTCGACGCCACGCACTTCCCGCCGGTTGCTGCGAGGCGGTCCTGGGTCGACCCACGCCAGCAGGTCCGAGGCCACCGCGGCGCGCTCGTCGTCAGTCAGATTCTCGAGGTCGGCCCAGGCGCTGGCGGTCAGGATTCGCCAACTCACGCCTGTCGGTGGGCCCGCTCGCTCCAGTATGCCAGCAGATCGTCACGTTCCGTGAAGCCGGGAATGAGCCCTTGCGCGGCGTCGCGACGGGTGGCGTCGACGATACGGACGATTTCCTCGTCGCCAACCTCGGCCCTCCAGTCATCAAGAAGACTGCCAACCACACGAGAATTGTCTTCGTGGGTCGATGAGTCGTGTGTCGCCATGATGGAAGTGTACGCGCATGTCGTCGCGGTCATGGACCCGATCGCTTCTCGGTCGCGGCTTATAGAACCGCCTCGACCGATGTCGCTCGGCCGCCGGCGTTGCGGTGACGGGTTCTCGTAGGCTCTACAGCAGACCGGCTACTTTTCAGGTGAGCGGCACCGTCTCGCGATCGTGGGTCAACATGGCGGCCAGCCACTTCTCGACCGTGGCACAGACCTCCTCGGGTCGGGCTAGTGTAGTGTCTCATTGTTATCCGGCGATTGCGTCGAGCGCTACCCGGCCCCGGCGTACCTTTTCGAGAATGCTTTCCGCCGTGGCGGTCCACACGAACGGCTGGGGATCGGCGTTCTTCGCTTTCAGGTAATCCTCGATGGCAGCGATCAGGTCAGGCACAGAAGGGAACACCCCACGACGGATCGCCTTGTCGGTGAGATCCCGGAACCACCGCTCGACGAGATTGAGCCACGAGCTCGATGTCGGCGTGAAATGCAGATGGAAGCGGGGATGCTTCTCCAGCCACGCGATGACGTCAGGATGCTTGTGCGTCGCGTAATTATCGACAATGAGGTGGACCTGTAGGCCCTTGGGGACCTCTTTGTCGATGAGACGCAGGAACTTGAGGAACTCCTCGTGGCGGTGCCGTGGCATGCACTGGCCGATGACCACGCCGGTGAGCACGTTCAAGGCCGCGAACAGGGTGGTGGTGCCGTTGCGTTTGTAGTCGTGGGTCCTCGTCCCGGCCCGGCCCTTCTTGATGGGCAGCGACTTTTGGGTGCGGTCCAGCGCCTGGATCTGGCTTTTCTCGTCCATGCACAGCACGACGGCGTTGTCGGGCGGGTTCAGGTACAGGCCGACCACGTCGACGAGCTTCTCCTCGAACCGCTTGTCGTTGGACAACTTGAAGGTCTTCTGCAGATGCGGCTTCAACCCTCGCGCCGCCCACAGCCGCTGCACGGTGGCTGGGCTCACACCGGCCGCCTTGGCCATCGATCGGCAACTCCAATGCGTCTCCCCCTCCGGCTTGGAATGCTGGGTCAACCGCACGATCTCGTCGATCTTGTCCTTTGGGATCGTCGCCTTGCGGCCACGACCCGGCCGCACCTGGCCGATCTTTGCCAAACCATCGGTCGAGAAACGTTCCCGCCAAGCCACCACCGTGGCAGGCGACACCGCGAGACGGGTCGCTATGGCGGTGTTCGCGATTCCATCGGAGGCCAACAGCAATGCCTTCGCCCGGGTCACCTCTCGGTGCGGCGCGGTGGCGGACTTCGAGAGAGTCAGCAGAACCTCACGCTGGCCTTCGGCCAGCGTGAGCGGTGGGGAAGGAGGACGCATATCGCATTTTACCACAACCACCAACTATTTGCGAGACACTACACTAGCGTCAGCGTGCGCTCGATACCAGCGGAGCCGTCGGTGCTGAGGCGAATATGGGCTCGAAGAGGCTCCGATGACCCCGGTTCGATCCAGGCCCGGATTATCAGTAGGCCGCTCCGTTCGTTGGCCACGGTGCCATCGCCAAATTGTGAGCCGTGCGCCGTTTTTGTCTGGTCAGGCATGCGAGCGGACCTCGGGGTTATACGGCAACGGGGAAGACGCTGGTGCAAGAGGCGTCTTCTCTGGGCGCAACCGGAGTACGGTTCCCTCGCCGACACCGAAACCTCGGTGCCGTGCCGAGGATGTTACCGCCATTCGAGGCGGACCATGGACAGGGGCAGGGTCGGCTCAAGGTCAAAGCCCTGACCAGCCACTTTGTGGCACTACAGCCGGAATTTGACCTGCGGCACCCCTGGATTTGAGGACAGGACCGGAGCTGGGTTGATCAGGATCGACCCAGCAAGCCATTGATAGCACGCGCCGCTCGTCGGTATGAGGTTCGCTCGCTACCAGTAGCAAACCGAATGCCACGACCCGCGAACGACCATAGACACGGACACGGCGTCGGGCGACCTCAGTCGATGAGGCCGGCCGGGCAGGAGTCGGCGATCGATAGGTCGCCCTCGGCGTCGCCTCTTTCCATGACGAGTACGGCGACGGATCTGAAGCCATTCGTCCGGCAGTGGACGACGCTGCTCACGACCGCAAAACGGGACGGGAGCCGATTCGGCACTCCGGTGAATCTCGCCGTGGCAGGCGATCACGCCTATTTCCGAACGTATGACACGACCTGGAAGACGAAGCGGATCCGCAACAACCCAAACGTTGAGATCGTGCCATCAAACCTCCGTGGCCGGCCGATGGGCCGGCCGGTCCGGGGAAGGGCCCGCCTGCTGGACGGCGAAGAAGAGTTGCACGCTCGCAAGGTCATCGCTCAGAAGTACCCGGTCTTCCAGGGGATCCTGATCCCACTCGGGCACCGACTGGCTCGATACAAGACGGTGCACTACGAAGTGTCGTTGACCACCGACGACGAGCCGTGAACTGTGATTGGGGGCCGCAAATCACAGGGCAAGCCCGAAGAGCCTCGGATTGGATGCATCGGCAAGGCCCTCATCGACTGAGCCCCATTCGGCGATCATCGTACGTCCCCCGGAGTCACCCGCCCACGACCGGCCGGAGCGCGATCAGCACAATGAACGCGGCCGACAATGAGGGCAGAAGGACGCGGACGCCGATTCGGGCGAACTGGGCGGCTGTCACGTCGACGTCGAGCCGAGCCAGCGAGGCTTGCCACAACAAGGCGGCCAGGGTGCCGGTGACCAGCACGAGCGGCCCGACGTTCACGCCGAGCAGGAGCGCCCAAATCCCGATGCCGGTATGCGGTAGCGCCACGAGCAAGGCCGGGAGGTTGTTGACAACGTTGGCGCCGACGGCCGACACCGCGGTGACGCGGAGCAGGTCAAGGTTGCTGCCACCGGCGAGGAGCCTGTCGAGGTGGATGTGTGCCGCCGCGGCGCCGGCCAGTAGGCCGAGGGATGCCGCCACCAGGGCGGTGCCCCACGGGATATCGCGGACGGGGACATGCCCGGTGACGGCGATCAGGGCCACGTCGGCGGCGAGCGCCACCACCCATTCAGGCACACCGACACCCGGACCGGCCACGAAACCGACCAATACCGCCGCCACGACCGCCCCGCCCACAATCAGGGGCCGGCGGTCAGCTTCGCCCGCGACGACGGCGGGGGCTGGCACCCCGGGGCGGAGGACGGCCCGGTAGGCGAACCAGCCCACCGTCGTGGCGGCCAGCGACGGCACACCGAGATGGGCCACGAAGGCGGCGGGGTCGAGATGGAGGGCGGAGGCGGCGATCAGGTTGGTCAGATTCGACACCGGAAGGGCAGACGACGCCAGGCAGGCCAGCAGGACCGGCTGGAATCCCAATGCCAAGGGGTCGAGCCCGCAGCGCCGGGCGATGCGGACATACAGCGGCGTGAGCAACACAACTGATGCGTCGAGGTTCAAGACGGTGGTGACCAGCGCCGCCAGGATCCACAGTCCCAGTGCCAGGTGGCGTCCCCGGCCGGCCAGCGCGGCCGCGGCGGCGAAGAAGCCCAATCGGTCGGCCAGGGCGGCGAAGGGGACGGCGACAATCAGGAACGCGATCGGCGCCGCCAACGGCCGCAGCAACGTGTCGGGATGGGCGACTGTCCCCAAGGCCAAGGCGACGACGGCCGCTACCGTCGGCGCCACCCACGCCGGTGTACCACGAGGGCGTGCTATCGCCCCGCCCACACCGAGCATGAGCAGAACGACACTGGCCACAACCCAATCTTCACCGCGGCGGCCATCGCGCCGCCCATCTGCCGGAGCCCGTAGCGCCAATGGACCGGTTAGTTCGATATGTCGGTGCTATGGCGTGGACCCAGCGACCGCCGTCCTACCTCGAGCGCCTCGGTCGGTCCCGATACGAACACCGGGTCTTGCGCCCGGCTCAGCTCCACCCTCCGACGTGCGCGGTGACCGAACTTCCATCGCCGGAGATCACGGCCGGTGGCCCAACTCTCGATCATGACCCCGCCTCACGTCGGGCACGGAGATCCGGTTGCTCGTCACCGAGCAGATGGCATCTCTCATGGCAACGCTGCGGTCGTCGGACAACCTGTTCTCAATCGGCACGCGGAAATGGCCCGAACCAACCTTGAGCGATCACCTCAGGGGGTGGCGGGAGGCGGTCTGAGAATGAGAACCATCCGAGCCCCCGATTAACATCCGCCCTCAACGTCGCCAGGCAGCCCCCGCATACTCAACCAGCGTGTCGCTCAACACCTGGGTGCCCTGATTGCCCAGTGCTCGGGTCCGTGGCACCAGGCGACGAGTAGTAGTGAGGCCGCAGACCGTCGCCGGGTCGGTGTCATCAGACGGAACCGGCCTACATCTGTTCGCAGGTCAGTATGAGCGTGGCCCCCCGAGTGTTGAGCGACCGGAGATCTCGACGGGGATTGTCGGTGATGCGGATCCGGCAGACATCGAGGTTGACGTCGTCGAACGCGGATGGCGACGATTCGGTCAGTGGTCGATGACCGCGAGATCGAGGCGGCTGAGGCGGTCGGGTTCGGCGATCACCTCGATCTCGGTGATCAGGTCGCCCACGATCGTCAGGCCGATGACCATCACAAGCCGCCCGCGCGGTGCGATCACGAGCCCCACCGATCCATTCACCATCGCCGGTCGGGCGTGGGCGGCGCGATGGGCCAGGGCCTGTTGCGCCACGGTGGGGGCACCCCGCACTGGGCCCGACGCGCCCATCGACACCGCCGCCCGGTCGGCTCGGAGCACGACATCGGGATCGAGAACCGCCAGCAAGGCGTCGAAATCCCCCCCTCGCGATGCGGCCAAATAGGCCTCGACAACCTCTCGTCGCCGGATCAGGTCGACCTCTGCCCCCGCGGGCGCGCCGTGCACCCGGCGCCGAGCCCGGCTGGCCAGTTGCCGGGCCGCGGCGGGGGAGCGGCCGATGACGGGCGCGATCTCGTCGAAGGGCACGGCAAACATGTCATGCAGCACGAAGGCCAACCGCTCAGCCGGGGCCAACGTCTCGAGAACCACGAGCATGGCCAAGCCAATCGAATCCGCCAATAGCGCCTCCTGTTCGGGATCGACACCAGCAGACGACTGAGACTGGGGCTCGAGCCCGCTCATCGGCTCCTCCCGCCGTGAGCGCCGCGATCGCAGCATGTCCAGGCACACCCGCCCGACGACAGTGGTCAGCCATCCGACCAGGTTGTCGACGTCGGTCGTGTCGGACCGATTCAAGCGCAGCCACGCCTCTTGCACCGCGTCGTCCGCCTCGCTCAGCGAGCCAAGCATCCGGTAGGCCACCGACCGCAGATGGGGCCGGTTGACCTCAAACCATTCCGCTTGTCCATCGTCCATCGGTCACATTCTCTCGTCTCGTTCCGTCAGGGAGGTGACGAACCAAGCCAGAACGATGTGACAAGGAGTTCCCAATGCACGCACGTATCGCCCATCCCGCAATGACCGTTCCCGCCGCCATGGACGCGCTGCAGGCCCTCGGAGCCGCGATCGCACAGGGGGGCGTCCCCACCCGGACCCTCGAGCTGGTGCACCTGCGGGCCAGCCAGATCAACGGGTGCAGCGTCTGCCTCGACGGGCACAACCGCATCGCCAGGAAGGCGGGCGAAACCGACGAACGGCTCTCCACGGTTGCCGCCTGGCGAGATGCACCCTACTTCACCGACGCCGAGCGAGCCGCGCTCGCCCTCGCCGAGTCGGTCACCCGCCTGAGCGACCGGGCCGACCCCGTCCCCGACGACGTGTGGGCCGAGGCGGCTCGACACTACGACGAGGCGGCTCTCACAGCCCTGGTCCTCGCCATTGCCAACATCAATGTGTGGAACCGGCTCAACGTGGCGACCCGGCAACCGGCGGGAGAATGGGCGCCCTGAACAAGACCGACGTCAGGGCCCTAGTCAGGATTGAACGGCCGGCTCAGTTCCGCACAAGATGCGTGGGTCATCCACCCGTCGAGCGAACGGAGCCACTCTTGCTCGCGACTCAACCGGGTGGCCGTGGCCGCCAAGTCATCGTCCACACACCTCCGGCCGGGACGTGATGGTGGTTGGTGACGCCGAGGGGTGAGTAGTCGTTGATGTCGCCGGAGCGACTATCGCGATGGCTGCGGCCCCGACGATTACCCCGGCGATGGGCAGCCGGCGACGGCGGGAGCCGTGCTCGGCGATGCCCACTATCAGCTTTTCGCGCAGAACGTTCAGGACGGGGATGTCTGTCAACACCGTGGTCCGCTGGTATCGCGACGGGCTCGACGTGCAGGCCCGGCTCCCGTTGCTGTCGACGTGGATGGGCCATGCCGACCCGAAGTGGACCTATTGGTATCTGTCGGCCTCCCCCGAGTTGCTCACCTTGGCAAGTGAACGCCTCGAAGCCTCCATGGGACAACAGCCATGAGCCAGGTCGCCCCGACCCTGCAGGCGTGGTTCACCCAGAGGTTGATCGGCCAACGCCAGGTCAGCGGCCACACCGTCGCCGCTTACCGGGACACCTTCCGGCTGCTGTTCACCTACCTGGCCGAAACCACCGGGAAATCGCCCGCCGAGCTGGACTTCGACGACCTCGACGCCGACGCCATCGCCGGGTTCGTCAACCATCTCGAGCAGCGACGAGGCGTTGTTGCCGCCACCCGGAACGCCCGACTGGCCGCGGTGCGCTCCTTCCTCAGCTTCGCGTCGTTCCGACACCCCGAGCATGCCGCCACCATCGCCAGAGTCCTGGCCATCCCCGCGAAACGCACCAGCCGTCCACTGGTCACGTTCCTGACCCGCACCGAGATCGACGCCCTGCTTTCGGCACCAGACCGCACATCGTGGATCGGCCGGCGTGACCATGCACTTCTCGCCCTCGACGTCCAGACCGGACGACGGGTCTCAGAGTTGACCGCCTTGAAATGCGCCGACTTTCGCCCAGGCCGCGGGCCTCACGTGCGGGTCGTCGGGAAAGGTCGAAAGGAGAGAGCAACTCCGCTGACCAAACAGACCGTCGCCATCGTCACCTCATGGTTGACCGAACGCGGCGGAGGCCCCCAGGACGCCATCTTTCCCGGCCCCTCCGGCGCCCCTCTGGGCCGCGACGCCATCCGCAAGCTGGTCGTCAAACACGCCAAACATGCAGTGGCGACCTGCCCCTCGCTCGCCGCCAAACAGGTCGGCGTCCACACCCTCAGGCACTCCTGCGCCATGAACCTGCTTCAAAGCGGGTCGACCTGGCGACCATCGCCCTATGGCTCGGCCACGAAGGTCTTCGAACCGTCCAACACTAGCTTCACGCCGACCTCACCATCAAAGAACAGGCGCTGGCAAGGACAACCCCGCCCAACACCAAGCCCGGACGATACCGGCCACCCGACCCCACCCTCGCCTTCTTGGAGGGCCTGTAATTATGCGGACCGGATCACAGCGTCACCGCCAGCGAGCCCCACCCCGCAAGGCCCCCAGGGCCAGGCCCCTACCACCATTCAGCATAACCACGCGTTCCGCCGAATGCGCTCCGCACTGAGCGTGCAAGGCCACGCTCAGGTAGTCGTAGGCGGCCAGGCCGTCATGGACGATCACCCCGCGGTAGCCGGGCAGCAGATCGATCTCGCCGTACACGCCCAACGCCTTGACCTTGGGCCCCCAGCACGCCGCGGCGGTCGCCTCGACCGGGAAGACCCCGCAGCTCAGTTTCCCGCAGCCGCACACCAGCCGTTCTGCGACGTGCTCGGTCACCTCGACGGTGATCTTGGGCAGGTCGAACACCTGGCGGGTCTCGCCGCCCACCACCTTCGCCCCGGCCAGATCCGCGCCACAACCGCCGGACACCGACGGGCGATGCCGGACCCGCCGATCGACATCCGAGCGTTGCGAAAGGTGACGGCCGTCCGAGCCGGGGCTGCTTTCCTTGGCGGCGGGCCGCGGCGCACCGCGGCGCCCGGTTCAGCTTCGCCTCCTCGCGCGCCGAGTTCGGGTCGCGCGACGGCGGCGCAGACGACGTTTTCCGAGGTGCGCCAAGACTTGGACTCCAAATCGGCGACCCGACTTTTCAACTCCGCAACAAGGCCTCGCAACTCGCCGATCTCGGATTGCAGGGCGTCGTTCTCGGCTCGCAGCCGGTCATTCTCGGCTACCAGACGCTCGACAACCTCATCCCCACCGGCGACACAAATTTGT
>JALYXV010000135.1 GCA_030947025.1 Actinomycetota bacterium
GGTGCGGGCTTCGGCCCGCACCTCGGGGTCAGCACCGAGTGTCCCCACGACCGACAGGAGGCGGGCTCGCAACGTGCCGGTGCGTTCGGCCTCGCCCGGCATCGGGTCCCACCCCAGTTCTTTCAGCACCGGCCCGGTGATCCGGCGCAGAAACGTTTGGATGAGCGGGCGGTCGGCGTCGGGAAGGATGCGGTCGAACAGTCCCAGCGGGCCGAGGGCGGCGCTCCACACGTCCGGGTCGCCCTCCTCTGGGAGCCGGGCCGCCAATGACAGGAAATCGGCCACGGGCGAGTGCCCGGCCAGCATGGAGGCGGCGGTGTCGCTCACCAAGGTGAGGCGCTCGAGGGCCGACAGCTGCTCGTGCATGACGGCACGGAGGGGTTGCAGCAGGGACTCCTCGTAGCGCACCCGGTAGAAGCCCCACGCCCCAGCGTTGACAACCACCCAGTCAAGGGGCGCGGGAATGGCGATCTCGGTCGAGGGGTCCGAGAGCAGCAGGCGCGCTGTTTTCACCTGACCGCCCGCCGACAGCCGCAGGTTGATCGGCACCTGCCAGCGCTCGCCGTTGTCGTCACCGCGGTAGAGGAACCGGCGCTGGCTGAGCGTGAGGTACTCACCATCGGGTGACAGGTCAACCGAGACCAAGGGATACCCACCCTGGAAGATCCAGGAATCCATGACCGCCCGGGCCGGTTCGCCCGACGCCGCCTCGATGGCGTCCCAGAGGTCGGTGGTCTCGGTGTTGCCGTAGGAGTGCTCGGTGAGGTAGCGGGAGATCCCCTGCCGGAACGGCTCGGGCCCGAGGTACTGCTCGAGCATCCGCAGGACGGCCGCACCCTTTTTGTAGGTGAGCACGTCGAACATAGCGTCGGCTTCCTCCGGACGACCGACCGCGAACTCAACCGGTCGGGTGTTGGTCAGACCGTCGGTGGACATGGCGCCGCTGCGGTCGATGCCGAATGCCGTCCAGACCTCCCAGTCCGGCCGGAAGGCGTCGACGGTCAGCAGTTCCATGAATGTGGCAAAGGCTTCGTTGAGCCAGATCCCATTCCACCATTTCATGGTCACCAGGTCGCCGAACCACATGTGGGCGGTCTCGTGGGCCACGACCTGGGCCACGCGGTCCAGCTCGAGCCGCGACGCCGCGGCCCGGTCCACGAGCAGCGCGGTCTCGCGGTAGGTGACGCATCCCAGGTTTTCCATGGCCCCGAAGGCGAAGTCGGGGATGGCGACGTGGTCGAGCTTGTCGCCGGGGTAGGCGATGCCGAAGTACCCGGCCAGGAAGCGCAGCGCGTGAGCAGCCGCTTCTACTCCGAAGTCGGTCAGGTGGCCCTTGCCCTTGGTGGACGCGATCCGAACGGGCACGCCGTCGACCACGACCGGGTCGGTCAGTTCGAACGGACCTACGACGAAGGCCACCAGGTAGGTGGACATCGGCATGGTTTCGGCGAAGGTCACCTGGCGCTTGCCGGTACCGAGGTCCTTGTCCTCCACCGCCGCGCCGTTGGAGAGGGCGGTCAGTTGGCTGTCCACGATGAGGGTGACGGCAAAGGTGGCCTTGAAGTCGGGCTCGTCCCAGCACGGGAAGGCCCTCCGGGCATCGGTCGCCTCGAACTGGGTGGTGGCAATCACCTGCTTGTTGCCGTCAACGTCGCGATAGGTGCTCCGGTAGAAGCCGTGCAGCTTGTCGTTGAGCACGCCCGTGAACGTCACGTCGAGCTCCCACGGTCCCGGCTGCGCCGTTCCGCTCAGCGCAATCGTCGCCCGCTCCTCGCGCTCGTCGTAGGTGACGCGGCCGACCAAGCGCTCGCCTGTGGTGCTGACCAACTCGGCGGTCAGGATGTCGAGTTCGACTGCGTTGAGCACCACCTCGGTTACCGCTTCGGTGACGTTGACCGTGATCCGGGCTTCGCCGGCGAAGCTGGCGTCACTCAGATCAGGCGTGAGGGTGAGGTCGTAGCGCGCCGGGACGATAGTCCGGGGCAGGCGGTAGGGAACCGGATCGGGCACGGCATCTCCTCCGGTCGGTAGCGGGCAAACGGTCAGGTTCAACCCTACCGGTGCTGCGAGTACCGTCGTCTCCTATGGATCGACCCTTCGACGTCATCACCATCGGGCACGCCATCGTCGACGTGTTGGCGCCGTCCTCCGACGATTTGCCCGCGTCCTTTGGGATGGACAAGGGGACTATGACGCTGGTCGAGGAAAGACAAGCAAAAGGTATCTATCAGGCGCTCGGTCCTGCGATCGAAAGCTCGGGCGGTTCGGCTGCCAATACCGCCGTTGGCGTCGCCGCCCTCGGTGGCTCGGTGGGATTCATGGGCAAGGTGCGGGACGACCAGCTTGGTGAGGTGTTCACCCATGACATCCGAGCGGCCGGCGTGGCCTTCGACGTTCCTCCCGCCCCGGACGGGCCGGGGACAGGATTGTGTGTCGTCATGATTTCCCCCGACGCCCAGCGCACCATGGCGACCTTCCTCGGCGCTGGGGGGTTTCTCTATCCCGACGACATCGACGCCAGCGTCTTGAGCGAAGCCAAGGTTGTCTATATCGAGGGCTACATGTGCGGATTGGACGAGACAGAGCCGACGGTCAGCAAAGCCGCGGCCGCCTGCCACAGCAAGGGCGGCAAGTTCGCCCTCTCGCTGTCGGACCCGTTCTGGGTCAATCTCAAGACGGCCGCGCTCGACGCCCTGCTGGACGATGTCGACATCCTCTTCGGCAACGAGGAGGAAGTCACGGCCATGACGGGCGCCGACCTGGAGGGCGCGGTGGCCAAACTGGTCAACAGGTGCGAGGTCGTTGCGGTGACCCTGGGATCCCAGGGCTCCCTGGTGGCGGCCAACGGGTCAGTCGTCGAAGTGCCCGCCCACCCGGTCGGCTCGGTCGTGGACACCACCGGCGCGGGGGACCTTTACGCCGCCGGCTTCCTCTACGGGGTGACGCATGACTACGACCCCGAAGCGTGCGGCCAGCTGGCCAGCCTGGCGGCCGCGGAGGTCCTCGGCCACCTCGGTGCCCGGCCCCAAGTGTCGCTCACCAAGCTGGCCGCGTCCGGGGGCCTGCTCCGCTAGGCCGGCGACCCGGCGACCCGGCGACCCCGGCGACCCGGCGACCCGGCGACCCGGCTATCCCGTCCCGCCCTCGTGTCGGTTTCCCGGCCCTGGCGCGGGTCACCTGTCCGCGAACCGTGGCTGGTTCACCGTTCTCTGGCGAGTTATCCGGAATGCCGCCGATAAGTCCCCAAGGAACGCTGAACCTGCCACGGTTGGGCCCAAATCCCCTGTGCGAGGCCTCGACGTGACGGGGCGTGGCGACTCTGCTCGCTCGGGGCTCGGGGGCTCGGGGGCTCGGGCGCCCTAGCCCTCAGGCAACTGGTCAGGCGATGCGCCGGGTGTCTCGCGGCCCGAACGCGTGTGGCCGTCCGAGGCGAGCCGCCCGCGCAACTCGACATAGACGGTAGACCCCACGATCGCCTCGAGCTCCTCGCCCAGGGACTCGACGACGGGTCGGTCGCCCACATAGGCCCGCGTACCCTCGGTGCAGCACCACGCCATGGCGACCCCGTCGTCGCCCCAGTCCCGCCGCGTCCAGCCTCGCACTGTCGCGATCTCCGGGGCTTCTTCGTCTCCATCCCCACCCTGCTCCCAATCGACCTTGATGGGCAGCTGCCAGCAAACCGACGGCTTCCAATCGATCGGTGACTCCTGGGCGGCCACGGCGGCCAGGTGCAGGGCGCAACCGGCACCGCCCGCGAAGCCGGGACGGTTGAGGAAGATGCAGGCGCGGTCGACGACACGCGTGCTGGTTCGATCGAGGTCGTTGAAGATGCCGCCGTCTTGGGCGACATGGTGGTGTTCCCACAACCCGGGGTCGAGGGTTGCGGCCAGCGCACTGATCCTGCGGGCCTCGTCCACTCCGTCGAGGTCGGCGCCGAGCGAGCAGCAGCCCTGACCCAGGTGCTCGGCCGCCTCGGGCCCGATGCCGAGGCAGCCGCGCCCCCAGATGCAGGTCCAGTTAGACGTCAGGAACGAACGGTCGAAGCGCCAGATGGTGTCGCCCCCGTCGACCTCAATGGTCTCCACAGCCCCAGCCTACGGCGGGCACGGTCCGCTAGCTTCACCTGATATATGGGTAACCCCTGGCTGGAACGGCGGGTGCTCAACTACGCCCACCAGGGCGGGGCCCGGGAAGCCCCCTCCAGCACGCTGTTGGCCCTACGGCAAGCGGTCGCGGCCGGTGCCGACGCGTTGGAGTTAGATGTCCACGCCACGGCCGACCGTCAGTTGGTTGTCTGCCATGACGCCACCGTCGACCGCACGACCGACGGAAGCGGCGCCATCGCCACCATGACGCTGGCCGAACTCGAGGAGCTGGACAACGCCTACTGGTGGGTACCGGGCGAAGTGGTGGCACCGGGACGGCCGGAAGCTGATTACCTCTACCGCGGCCGCGCCGCCCTCGAGCCGTCGCTGCGGGTGGCGACGCTCCGCGACGTCCTGGCCCAGTTCGGCGGCGTTTTTCTCAACCTTGACATCAAGCAGACGGCGCCCCATGTCGAACCGTACGAGACGCTCATGGCCGACCTGCTGCGGGAGTTCGGACGCCGAGAGGATGTCATCGTGGCGTCGTTCTCCGAGGCCGCCACCGCCGCCTTCTCGGCCGCCGCGCCCGAGATCCACACGTCGTATGGCACGGCCACCACCGCCATGTTCTGGCAGGCGGTGCAGACCGGGGTGACGCCCGCGTCCACCCCCCACGTCGCCCTGCAGGTTCCTACGACGTTCCAGGGCGTGACCGTGGTCGACGAGCGTTTCGTTGCCGCCGCCCATGGCATCGGCGTGGCGGTGCACGTGTGGACCATCGATGAGCCCGAGGAGATGGAACAGCTGGTGGACTTGGGGGTCGACGGGATCATGACCGACCGGCCCAGCGTCCTGGCCGGGGTCCTCGAGCGCAAGAAGGTGGGGTGGGCCGCCCACGGGTCACGCCCAAGGGCCTGACCCCGGCCTCACCCACTACGGCCGTCGGCTACCGGCCCCGGTTGGGCTTGCGGCCGTGGTTGGCCTTGTTGCGGTGGGCGCGGGTCTTGGCCTTCTTCGTTCGCTTGGACACGGCTCGCAACCTAGTTGCTGCGGCTCCGGAACTACCCTCGCCTCAATGGAGCGCCTCGGCCTGGTCGGCCTGCCCAACGCCGGGAAGTCGAGTCTGTTCAACGCCCTGACGGGCGGGAACGCACCGGTGGCGGCTCACCCCTTCTCCACCACCGAGACCACCATCGGGGTGGCCCAGGTACCGGACGAACGGCTGCTCGCCCTGGCCGAGATGAGCAAGAGCCGCAAGATTGTGCCCGCCACGGTGGAATTCGTCGACATAGCCGGACTCGTAGCGGGGGCGGCGAGCGGCGAGGGACTGGGCAACCGTTTCCTTGCCGGCATCCGCGAGGTCGACGCCATCTGTCTGGTGCTACGTGGATTCGAGGACGAAAACGTACCGGGCGACGCCGACCCGTGGGCCGACCTGCAGGTGCTGGAGTTGGAACTGGTCCTGGCTGACCTGGCGACGGTCGAGAACCAGATCGACAAGCGCCGCAAGGCGGCCCGGGCCGACAAGTCCCTGGCCGCCGGGGTGGATGCGCTCGAGGGCGCCCTCGAGGCGCTACAGGCGGGCACGCCGATCTACCGCTCAAACCTCGACACCGACCGGCGAGCGGCCCTGCGCCCGTTCTTCCTGCTGACCAACAAACCGGTGCTGGCGGTGGTCAACATCGGCGAGGACCAGGTCGGCGAGGACGACACGGCCCGGCTGAAGCCGGTCATCGACGAACTGGGCGGGGCCGGTGACGTCTTGGCGGTGAGCGTCAAGCTCGAAGCCGAGATGGCGCAGCTGGACCCCGGCGAACGGGCCGAGCTGCTGGAGGGGCTCGGTCTCGGTGAGGGCGCCCTGCCCCGGGTGGCGCGGGCGGCCTACCACCTGCTGGGCCGCCGGACGTTCCTGACCACGGGTGACAAGGAGAGCCGGGCCTGGACGTTTCGGGCCGGGGCCAATGCGCCCGAATGCGCCGGTGTGATCCATTCCGACCTTCAGCGGGGTTTCATCCGGGCCGAGGTGATCCGGTGGGACGAGTTGCTGGCCCTCGGGTCGTGGACGGCAGCCAAGGAGGCGGGCCGCATGCGGGTCGAGGGCAAGGATTACGAGGTTCAAGACGGCGACGTCCTTGAGATCCGCTTCAACGTCTGATCGATGCTCGCCGCCCGACCGTTGGCCCCTATGTCGGCCCGTAAAGCAGCCCGATGACCTGGCTGGTCCGGGACGGTGACGTCCTGGCGACCGTTGACGAGGCCACGTCGGTGCCCGATCGGCTGCGGGGCCTGTGGCACCGCCCGCCACCGGTCGGCGCCCTGCTGCTCCGGCCGCCCCTCGTGCTGCATACCGTCGGCCTCCCCTACGCCGTGGACGTGGCCTTCTGTAACGGCGGCACCGACGGGCGCATGGCGGTCACCGAAACCGTGCGGCTGCCGCCCTTCCGGGTGGCCCGGCCCCGCCTCGGAACCAAGATGTTGGTGGTGGCGGCCGACGGTGCGTTCGAGCGGTGGCGCCTGTCGGTGGGCGACGAGCTCGAGGTCAGCGGCCGTGCCAACGGAGGATGACGGCCCCGGGAATCCGGGCGAGCCCGAGGACCGGGCGGAGACGGCCGGCGCCGGCCGTATCGTCCTGGTCGGCACGCCGATTGGCAACCTCGGCGACTTGTCGCCCCGGGCCGTGCGGGTCCTGGCGGCGGCCGACGTCATCGCGTGCGAGGACACCCGCGTCACCCGCAAACTGCTGACCCATGCCGGTATCACGGGCCGGCGCCTGGTCGCCCTCCACGCCCACAACGAGGCCTCGGCCGCCGCCGCCCTGGTCAGCGAGGCGTCCGCCGGAGCGGTGGTGGCGGTGGTCACCGACGCGGGGATGCCGGGCATCTCCGATCCCGGCGCTCGGCTGGTGGCGGCCGCCGCCGCGACCGGCGTCGAGGTCGAGGTGGTGCCCGGCCCCTCGGCCGCCCTGGCCGCCCTGGTCGTGTCCGGCCTTCCCACCGACCGCTTCAGCTTCGACGGCTTCCTGCCTCGCAAAGGAGGGGAAAGGGCGGCCCGCCTGGCTGCTATCGCGGCCGAGCCGAGGACCGTCGTGCTGTTCGAGTCCCCGCACCGGGTGCGGGTCACGGTCGGCAATTTGCTCTCGTCGTGTGGTGCCGACCGGTCGGTCGCCATCGCCCGGGAGCTGACCAAGCGGCATCAGGAGGTGTGGCGGGGCAGCCTGGGGGAGGCCGGTACCTGGCTCGAGACGGTGGCGCCGCGGGGGGAGTACGTGATCGTGGTCGGTCCTGCCCGGCCGCCGGACCCGGCCGGGGCTGCGACTGCGGTCGATGACGACGCCATCACCTCGGCCCTGGTGTCGCGCCTGGCTGCGGGCGACGACCGCAAGGCCGCTGTGGCGGGGGTGGCGGCATCGCTCGGAGTGCCCCGCCGGCGGGTGTACGACGTGGCGGTGGCACTCAAAAAGGCCCGCGGCCAGCAAGAAGCCGCTCGGTAGGCTGAAGGGCACCCGTGGCCCATTTCTACGTCACTACCCCGATCTACTACGTCAACGACGTGCCCCACATCGGGCACGCCTACACCACCATCACGGGCGACGCCCTGGCCCGGTGGCACCGGATGCTGGGTGACGAGGTCTTCTTTCTCACCGGCACCGACGAACACGGGCTCAAGGTGCAGCGGGCGGCGGAAGCCAAGGGATTGACCCCGCGCCAGCACGCCGACCTCACCAGCGAGCGGTTCCGGGAAGCGTGGAAACTGCTCAACATTTCCCACGACGACTTCATCCGCACCACCGAGCCCCGCCACTACCAGGCGGTGCAACAGCTCCTGCAGGCCGTCTACGACAACGGGTGGATCGAGCTCAAAACCTACGAGGGCCTGTACTGCGTCTCGTGCGAGGCGTATTACAACGAGGACGACCTGCTTCCTGGCGGACTGTGCCCCATCCACCGCCGCCCGGCGGAGCTGTTCAAGGAGGACAACTACTTCTTCAAGCTGTCCGCGTTCGAGCAACCCCTGCTCGATTGGTACGCCGGCCATCCCGAGATGGTGGCGCCGGAATCGAAGCGCAACGAGGCCACCGGCCTGATCCGCCAGGGCCTGCAGGACATATCGATCTCCCGCACGTCGATTGACTGGGGGGTGCCGGTCCCATGGGACCCTGGCCACGTCTTCTACGTCTGGTACGACGCCCTGATCAATTACGCCACCGCCATCGGCTATGGGTCCGACCGGTCGCGGTTCGACAGGTGGTGGCCGGTGGTGCACCACCTGATCGGCAAGGACATCCTGCGCTTCCACTGCGTCTACTGGCCCGCCCTGTTGATGGCCGCCGGGGAGGCCCCGCCCAAGCACGTCCACGTCCATGGCTTCTTGCTGGTGGGCGGGGAGAAGATGTCCAAGACGGCGTTCAACCAGATCGCCCCGGCCGATCTGGTGCCCGAGTTCGGCGTCGACGGGTTCCGGTACTACTTTCTCCGCGAGCAGGCGTTCGGCCCGGACGGTGAGTTCTCCTACGAGGGCATGGTCGCCCGCTACAACGCCGACCTGGCCAACAACCTGGGCAACCTGCTGTCCCGGGTGGCCACCGTCGTCGCCAAGCAGTGCGCGGGTATCGGCCCTGCTCCGTCGCCCGACTCTCCCTTGGCGGCGGTGGCCGATTCGGCCTTGTCATCGGCGGGCGCGGCGTGGGACCGGGTCGCCCCGAGCGACGCGCTTGAGGCCACGTGGCGGCTGGTGCGCGAGACCAACTCGGCCTTGGAGGCGGCGCAGCCGTGGAAGATGTCCCCCGGTCCTGACCTGGACGCGGTGATGGGTGATGCGCTGGAGGCGTTGCGAATCGTCGCGGTGCTGGCCTGGCCTGCCATCCCCGAGGGAGCCGAGGAGATCTGGCGCCGTATCGGCCTAGCTGAGGCGGTGGGACCGTTGCCCGAGCAGCGACTGCCTGAAGCGGCCGCGTGGGGCGGGTATCCGGGCGGTCTACCGGTCGACAAGGGTTCCCCCCTGTTCCCCCGGATCACACTGTCCCCGAGCTAGCCGTTGTGGACTGACAGCCACTGCCACGTCGACGGCGACGCCGTCGGCCCGGCCCGGGCCGCTGGAGTCACCCGCTTGGTGGTCGTCGGGACCGATGCCTCATGGTCGGCGGTCGCGATCGAGGTGGCGCAGGCCAACGAAGGGGTGTGGGCCACGGTGGGGCTCCACCCCCACGACGCCATCAAGGGGGCGGCCACGATCGAGCCGTTGCTGGCCGGCCATGGCCCCGAGGTGGTGGCGGTGGGCGAATGCGGCCTCGACTACCACTACGACTACTCGCCCCGGCCGGTGCAACGCGAGGCGTTCGCGGCCCAGATCGCCTTGGCCCACGAGCACGGCCTGGCGTTGGTCATCCACACCCGCGAGGCGTGGGATGACACGTGGGCCGTCCTCCGGTCCGAGGGTGTCCCGGCCCGCACCGTCTTCCATTGCTTCACCGGGGGACCGGAGGAGGCCGGCCGGGTGCTCGGGCTCGGTGCCATGTTGTCCTTCAGCGGGATCGTGACCTTCCCCAGTGCCCGGGATGTCCGGGCGGCGGCCGCTCTGTGTCCGATCGACCGGCTGCTGGTGGAAACCGATGCGCCGTTCCTGGCCCCCGTGCCGCATCGGGGCAAGCCCAACTCGCCCGCCCTGGTGCCCGTTGTCGGGGCCGCCGTGGCCGCGGCTCGGGGTTGCCCGACCGAGGAGGTCGAACAGGCCACCTGGGCGAATGCCGGCCACCTCTTCGGTTTGTCGGGATAACGGGGGGTTGCGGCCGTTTGCCGTAATTGTGTCGGCCTGCTTACACTTCCCCCCTCGGGAGGGGGGTCTAGCCAAAGGAGCCTCGCCCTGACCCATCCCTGAGGAAAGGGCGAAACGCTGCGATCGGACTTCTCTGACGGCAAACGGCTGCGAGGGCTCATGCTCCTCGGAATCTGCAGCGGCTTCGCCGTCGTCCCGACTTTGTCCCTGGTCAACGGCGACGGTGGTGGAACAGCCCGGGGGTGGGTCACCTCGCTCGCCCGACCGCTCGGTTTGGTTCCTCACCGAGCCGTTGGGCCCGTTTCGGAGGGCCGGGCTGGGCTCGGAGCAGGCCATGCGGTGGGGGCGGTGGGGGCGGTGGGGGCGGAGCCTCCCTCGGCGGAGCCTCCCTCGGCGGAGCCTCCCTCGGCGGAGCCCCGCCCTGAGGTGCTGCCCGGCCCTGAGGTGCTGCCCGGCCCGGGCCCGGCCATACCGAGTCCGCCGTCGCCGACGCGACTCAGGCGGGGCGTCGCCACGTGGCTGGACACCATCCCAGCTGGAACGTGTGCCAGCAACGACGCACCCATGGGGTCCACGATCACCGTGACCGGCACGGCCGGACGTTCCATTCGCTGCAAGGTGGTCTCTACCGGACCGTTCGTCACCGGGCGGATCGTCGACCTGGCCAAGCCGACCTTCGCCGCCTTGGGCTCGGTCTCGAGGGGCCTGGTCAGCGTCTCCGTCACCTGGTAGCGGGGCCCCCCTTCGCCGCGGGTGAGTGCTCGCCCGTACCGAGGTACCCCCGCAGCACCCTCAGGCGCCCAGATGGCATGCTCGCTGGCGGGCATGACCTTGACCCGCCGCCAGACCGTGGACTTGCTGGCCCGGCATGGGCTTCGACCGAGCCGGGCGCTCGGGCAGAACTTCGTCGTCGACCCCAACACAGTGCGCCGAATCGCCCGGCTGGCTCAGCTGGGACCCGGCGATCGCGTGGTCGAGATAGGGGCGGGGCTCGGGTCCTTGACTCTCGCGTTGGCCGAGACGGGCGCCCGCGTGACCGCGGTGGAGGTCGACCGTCGTCTGGTGGGGATCCTGCGTGAGACGGTCGAGGCGTCCGGCGTCGTGGTGATTGAGGGAGACGCCATGGCGCTCCACTGGGTCGACCTGCTTGGTTCCCACCCGGGTTCGTGGGCGCTGGTCGCGAACCTGCCCTACAACATCGCCACGCCGCTGGTGGCCGAGCTCCTCGACGGGGTCCCCGCCATCGGCCGAATGCTGGTCATGGTCCAGCGTGAGGTGGGGGAGCGATTGGCCGCCGAGGCTGGGTGCGACGGCTACGGCGCGGTTTCGGTGAAGGTCGCCTACTGGGCCGCGGCCAAGGTGGTCGGGCGCGTGCCTGCCACCGTCTTCATACCCCGCCCGGCGGTGGAATCGGTGCTGGTCGACATCCAGCGGCGCCAACACCCGGCCGTGGATCCGGGGCTAGTCCCCGCGGGCGAGCTGTTCGAACTGGTCCGGGCGGGGTTCGGGCATCGCCGCAAGATGCTCAGGAGGTCGCTCGAGGGCCTGGTTGGTCCCGCCGAGTTCGCGTGCGCCCAAATCGAACCGACCGCCCGGGCCGAAGAGCTGGATATCGTGGCGTGGGGCCGGTTGGCGGCCTGCCGGGGCCGGCGCCCGGACCGTTAGGGGCGGGTCGTCACTTCCCGGCGCGACGCTGCCAGCGGGTTGCCTTCAGCATCTTCTTGTGCTTCTTCTTGCGCATGCGCTTACGGCGCTTCTTGATCAACGAACCCATGGCCGGAGGGCACCCTAGCGGGTTGGAACTAACCCGGCCAACCTCTATGACAGGCCGGCTGCAGTGTGCGACGCTGGAGGCCCAGCCCGTGGCGGGTAGTTCAATTGGCAGAACGCCGGACTTTGGATCCGTAGGTTGGAGGTTCGAGTCCTCCCCCGCCAGCTCCGCTCCTGGTATGAACGGCGATCAAACTGCCGCTGAACATTGAGTGGAGACCTTTTCGCCCACCCTCGCCGGGCGCCATGCTCGACTCGCACCCCGCACTGGTACTCCTGCGAAAAAGGACCGTCCCCAATGATGGCTTTGATCCGCCCCGTCCGCCTGTTCGCCGCTGCCAGCATCCTGGCCGCGGTCGGCCTCCCCGTGCTGAGCTCGTCCGCCGCCGCGCAGCGAAGCATGATCCCAACCGTGCACCCGGTTCTGCTCGCCCAGCCCCCGGCCGGTGCGACCAAGCCCGATGACATCACCATGCTCGACGGGCTGCTGTACGTGACCTATCAGAACAAGGCGGGCAAGGACGGCAGTCCCCCCGACAGCATGAGCACCATCGTGGCCTTTGACCCCGGCACCGGCGGGGTGGTCACGACCTACAGCGTCCTCGGCCGCTGTGACGGCCTGACGGCCGATCCGAACAACAACCGGCTGCTGGCCAGCGTCAACGAGGACAACAACTCGAGCCTCTTCGTCATCACCCCGGGCGACCCGGTCCCGGCCCATTTCGACTACGTCCCCAATCCGGCCGAGATCGGCACCGACAGCGCGCTCAACGGCGGTACCGACGCCATCTCGGTCACACCTGACGGCACCATCTACGTCGCCCACTCCAACCCCGCCGTCGGTCTCGACACGGCAGCGGTGTACACCATGACCCTTGATGGTTCGACCGCAGTTCTCACCCGGGTGTTCGGTGTCAACGATTCCGCCCGCGTCATCAACCACACGCGGGGCGGCCCGCTCAACGCGCCCCTCGGTCTGACCGACCCAGACTCAAACCGCTTTCTGCCCGGACTTCGGGGGGGCACCCTCGTCCAGGACGCCCAGGCGGACAGCAAGTTGGTGTTGGCGACCCATCTGCGCCGGGGGCGTCCCCAGCTACGACAGCTCATCCTGACCAACGAGGGCCAGCCGGCCGGCTCCACGCTCACGCCGCAACTCGACGACATCGAGCAGGTCACCGGACCAGGCGTGCTGTACGCGGTGGACCAGAAAACGGGCACGATCTACAGCATTGACACCACCCGGGCCGAGCGAGGCACTTTCTTCGTCTCCCAGCCCGCCCCATCCGCCGGTGACAACGCCAACGCGCCCGCACTCGGTGTGGTCGACCTCCGGACCGGCGTGGTGACCCCGGTCGACTTCACCCTCGGAAGCCCGAAGGGCCTGCTTTTCGTCCCGGCCCGGTCCGACATCTTCGGTCGCCGCTGAGCTTCCTCACCCAACGACCCGATCAAGGGTGCGGGCGGGAGTTGGCTGGTCAGCTCGCTCCGGCCGCCCCCCCGGCCGGTCGCCGAGATCGTCCTGCCGGCCGCGAGCTCCGCCGGAGCGCCACACCGACCGGTTCGGGCCGCCTCGCCCGTCCTCCATCAAAGGACCAGTTGACGCTCAGGGCGAGCGGGCGGGAGCGGCTTCGCCTGAGCCGCAGCCGTTGCCGCCTCCGATCAGGCGCGAAGTGATCTGGACTCGGCCCGGTCGGGTCACGGCCAGTACCGTCCAGCCGTCCGCCGACGGGGTGATGCAGGCGTGACCAGCGGTGGCGGTCCAGAACCGCGTGTATCGGACCCGAACGGTCAGCGTGGCCGGACGGGCGACCTGCAGGTCGAAGCTGTTGGGCCCGATCGCGACCAGCTTGGCCGGCCCTTGGACCAGTCCGGGCGACCCGACGACCCGCCAGACCTGCCAGTTGGCGTCGTGCCAGGCCGGCGTCAGATAGGGCAGCCCGGTCCTCACCAGCGCCGTCTCCAGCTGGCCCGAGTAGTCGAGCCTGAGGACGGGCAGCGCCACCCAGCTGACCCCGTGGCCGAGGAGCCAGGCCTGATAGCTGTCGCTTGTCAAGGTGGCCGGGTCGTAGAAGATCCCGTTGTCGGCGATATCCAACTGGCGCTCCCAGCCCCGGGCCAGCTGAAGGTCGGCGGCCGCCCACAGCGACTCCCAGTGGTCCTGGGTGGGCGGGATTTCCACCCTGGTGAGCTGGGCGCCCTGGGTGCGCAGGTAGCTCACCAGGGGCGAGAAGAACACCTCGTCCTTGGACGGATCGGGGCCGTCCTTGACCACGCTGCCGATGGCCGGGATCCACTGCCAGAGCAACAACGGAACGGCCACAAGCGCCAGCAGGAGGCGCCGCCGGGGCCACAGCACGGTAGCGGCGATGGGGCCCCCAATGGCCGTGCCCAGGCGCCCGAGGTTGGCGCCCATGGGCTGGGGCACCACGAACAGGGCCAGGCCCGCCAGGCCGTACAGTCCCGCCCCGAGCCGAAGGGTGCGCTCGCGGGCCGGGAGCAGCCACAGGCCCAGGGCGCTTACCACCAGTACGCCGGACAGGGTGGTGGCCGCGAACGGCATGCGCCCGCTCTGCGGAAAGAGCAGCTCGAGCACCGCGATCGGCGCAGCCGTCAGCAAGCCCAGGCCGACCACGGCGCGCCGGCTCGGGCCCCGGCTGGTGACCGCCCAGGCCGCCAGGGCCAGCAGGAGCAAGGCGGCCGCGACCGGACTGGCCAAGGGGCACAAGGCGCCCAGCACACCGGCGACGACCCGCCGACGGGCCGCGAAGGCGAGCACCGCCAGCAGGGCGAGGGTGGCACCCAGGATGAAGGCCAGCTGCCCGATGGCCACCGGCGCGACCAGCCCGATGGCAAACCAGACGGCCCCCAACCAACTGTGGCGGCCGAAGTGGGCTCGCAGCAGCCGGGCGAAGGCCCAGGCCGAGACGGCGGCGCACGCCCCCACCAGGCCGCCGATGCCCAGCAGGACCGCCAGCGGAGCCAGGAGCACGCTGTAACCGAGGGTGTAGTGACCTCCGAACCACTGGCCATCCCAGGGGGTGAAGCCCGCCGCCCGGAACAGGTCGATCCGGTGGATGGCGGCGGGGAAGTCGGCGCCGTGCCAGCCGCTGGCCCAGGTGAGGGCAGCCAGGCCGCCGCCGACGACGGCCGCGGCCAGCGGAACCTGATCGGCACCCCGGGCCCAGCGCAGCGCCAAGCTTTGGTTCGGATTGTCGCTCATCTCGCGTGCGTCAGGTTAGCGGTCACCTCCCGTCAAACACGGTGTTGATTTCCCCGACATGGGAACCTTCTCGGCATGAGTCGTGATCAGCAGGAGAAAGTGCTCGCTTCGGTCCCCAGGCAGCTGTTCATCGGCGGTGGTTGGCGACCGCCGAAGAGCGGCCGCACCCTGGCGGTCGAGAACCCCGCGACCGGCGGGGTCATCGCCGAAGTGGGCGATGGCGGCCCCGATGACGCCCGCGCCGCCCTCGACGCCGCGGCCGCAGCCCAGCCCGGGTGGGCCGCCACCGCCCCCAGGGAGCGAGGCGAGATCCTGCGCCGGGCCTACCAGCTGTTGACCGAGCGCAGCGACGACCTGGCCCTGTTGATGACCCTCGAAATGGGAAAGCCGATCGCCGAGTCCGCCGGTGAGATCGCCTACGCGGCCGAGTTCTTCCGTTGGTTCGCCGAGGAGGCGGTGCGGATCGACGGCCGCTTCTCGGTGAATCCGTCGGGAAAAGGGCGACTATTGGTGTTGCGCCAGCCGGTTGGTCCCTGTCTGCTCATCACACCATGGAATTTCCCCATGGCCATGGGAACGAGGAAAATAGGTCCGGCCCTGGCCGCCGGTTGCACCATGGTGCTCAAGCCCGCCCAGCTGACGCCCCTGTCCTCCTTGGCCTTGGCCGAGTTGCTGAGCGACGCGGGGCTGCCCCCTGGGGTGCTCAACGTGGTGACCACCTCCCAGGCGGGCGAGACCCTGGCGCCGGTCCTGACCGATTCCCGCTTGCGCAAGCTGTCATTCACCGGCTCCACCGAGGTGGGCCAGAGCCTGGCCGCCAAGGCGGCCGGCCAGCTGCTGCGAGTCTCGATGGAACTGGGCGGCAATGCCCCCTTCCTCGTGTTCGGCGACGCCGACGTCTCCGCCGCCGTCTCGGGTGCCGTGCTGGCCAAGCTGCGCAACGGGGGTGAGGCGTGCACCGCGGCCAATCGGTTCTACGTCCACCGTTCGGTGGCCCCCAGGTTCACCGAGCTACTGGTGAACCGCTTCGCCGCCATCCCTGTCCGCCCGGGGACCGACCCCGAAAGCCAGCTCGGCCCGCTCATCGACGACCGCCAGCGCCAGAAGGTGGTCGAGCTGGTGGAGGATGCCGTCAACCGGGGTGCCCGGTGCCTCATCGGCGGCCGACCCCTCGACGGGCCCGGCTACTTCTACCCACCCACCGTGCTGGTCGACGTCCCGCCCGATGCACGCCTTCTCCGCGAGGAGATCTTCGGCCCCGTGGCCCCCATTGTCACCTTCGACGACGAAGAGGAAGCGGTCGCCCAGGCCAACGACACCGAGTTCGGATTGGTCGCCTACCTGTTCACCCGCGGCCTCGACCAGGCGCTCCGAGTGTCCGAAGCGCTGGAGACAGGCATGGTCGGGCTCAACCAGGGCCTGGTCTCCAACCCCGCCGCGCCCTTTGGCGGGGTCAAACACTCCGGCTACGGCCGGGAGGGGGGCCATGAAGGCATCAACGAGTACGTCGAGGTCAAGTACGTGGCCGTCAGTCTGTGACCAGCATCTCAAATGGCAGAGCCTCAAATGGCAGAGCCTCAAATGGCAGATCCTCGCGTCGGGGTCCCTCCGGCGCCGATAACGCACGTCCGACTGACCGGCAAGAAGACCCTGCTCAGCCTGCGCCACCCCGCCCACCTCTCGCCCTGGGCCCCAGCGACGTCTGCTCACGTCCCCCGGACTCCGCCTCTGGTGCCTTACGCTAGATCATCCGGTTGCCAGTGCGTCAAGGGCGTCCCTCTGAGTTGGTAGAAAGGGGCTTGTGCGAAAGAGGTGAGCGTGAACGACGACGACCTGGCGGGTACCAGTCCATGAGCGACCGGCCGTTGTCGGCGGTCGTGCTGGCTGCGGGGGAGGGCACCAGGATGCGGTCCTCCCGGCCCAAGCCCCTCCACCGGCTGTGCGGCCGGCCCATGGTCCTGCATGTGTTGGATGCATTGGCCGAACTGGATCTCGAGCGGGCGGTGGTCGTGGTCGGCCACGGTGCCGAGCGGGTCACCAAGGCGCTGTTGGAGCACACGGTGGCCCACCTGCTGGTGGAGTTCGTGGAGCAGCACGTCCAGCGCGGGACCGGTGACGCCGTGGCAGTGGCGCTGACCGCCTTCCCGGACGACGACGACGACGATGGCGGCGACATCGTGGTCCTCCCCGGGGACACGCCGCTGCTGCGACCGCCGACGCTGGCCGCCCTGGTCCGAGCCCACCGCCAGGCCAATGCGGCCGCGACCGTCCTCACCGCCGAGCTGGCCGATCCCACCGGCTACGGCCGGATCGTGCGGGGCAAGGACGAGCGGGTGGCCCGCATCGTCGAGCAGGCCGACGCCTCCGACGCCGAGCGTCAGATTCGGGAGGTCAACACCGGCATCTACGCCTTCCGGCGCAGCGTTCTCGCCCCCGCCCTGCGCCGCCTGAGCCCGGACAACGTACAGGGCGAGTACTACCTGACCGACATCATCGGTGTGCTCCACGATGCCGGCTACCCGGTGACCAGCATGCTGGTCGGAGACTCCATGGAGGTGGCCGGCGTCAATGACCGGGCCCAGCTGGCGATCGCCGAGGCCGAGCTACGCGATCGCATCAACGAGCGCTGGATGCGGCGAGGGGTCACCATGCTCGACCCCGAGCGCACGTATGTGGACACCTCGGTCAGCCTGGCCGCCGATGTCACCTTGTTTCCTGGGACGCTGCTCCAGGGGAGCACCGTGATTGCTACCGGCTGCGAGATCGGGCCCAACAGCCATCTTGTCGATTGTGTGGTGGGGGAGCGAGCCATTGTTACCAACTCCGTCGGCCGGGCGGCCGAGATCGGCACCGAATCCGTGGTCGGGCCCTATGCCACCATTCTGGCGGGCGGCCGAGTGGCGCCCGGCACCGTGACCGGGCCAAATTTTATCGGTGGCAGCGACGACGAGGAAGTAGGGGCGCCATGATCGAGGTCGTACCGAAGCGGAGGTTGTACCTGCTGGCGGGCCGGTCGCACCTGAACCTGGCCGAGGACATCGCCAAGGAACTGAAGGTCGAGCTGTCCCAGCCCAACCTGGTGGATTTCGCCAATGGCGAAATCCGGCCCCGGTTCGAGGAGTCGGTGCGGGGTGCCGATGTGTTCATCATTCAGTCCCATTGCCGTACCGCGGGGGGACGGTCGGTCAACGACTCGCTCATGGAGCATTGGCTGATGATCGACGCGGCCAAGCGGGCCTCGGCCAAGCGCATTACCGCCGTCTGCCCCTACTACGGCTACTCCCGCCAGGATCGCAAGTCCAAGGGGCGCGAGCCGATCAGCGCCCGGATGGTCTCGGACTTCTTCCTTACCGCCGGGGCGGACCGGATCATGTCGGTCGATCTGCACTCGGGCCAGATCCAGGGCTTCTTCGACGGACCGGTCGACCATCTGACCGCCGTCCCGGTGCTCACGTCGTACCTGCGCAAGCACGCCGGGGGCGAGTTCGTGATGGTCGCGCCCGACACGGGGCGCACCAAGGTGGCCGAGCAGGCGGCCCGCCATCTCTTCGGTGATGTCGATGTGGCCAGCGTCTACAAGCGCCGCCCGAAGGATGGTGTCAACCAGGTCCAGGCCCTCGATGTCATGGGCCACGTCAAGGGCAAGATGTGCGTGCTTATCGACGACATGATCGACACGGCGGGGACCATCTGTGCCGCTGCCGACATCTTGATCGACAAGGGGGCCACCGAGGTGTGGGCCATGGCGACCCACGCCTTGCTCTCCGACCCGGCCATTGACCGCCTGAAGAACTCCCAGATCACCCGGGTGGTAGTGACCGATACCCTGCCGTTGCCCCCCGAGAAGCAGATCGACAAGATCGAGGTGTGCTCGGTGGCGCCGATGTTCGCCGACGCCATCGACGCCGTGTTCGAGGACGGGTCGGTTTCTCAGATCTTCGGCGGGGAAAACCAGACGTAGCGCCAGAAGCGGAGCCCGCGTATCGCCGAGGCAGCCCGCTCGACTGAATCCCCTCGAACATCTACCAACAGAAATTCGAGGCCTCCTGTTCCGAGAACGATGAGCCGGTCGTGGTGCTCAGACCGGGGAGCGACGTCGACGTCCTAGCCGACATCCCCGAGCGCCGCGGCTGGCGCCAACGGCCGTCGCCGGGAATGCGCGGGCGCCGAGGGGCTGCGATATCGCGGCGGGTCCTGCGGTAGGATTCATGGCCGTCCCAGCAGTGCCCGTTGTCGTAGGAGCGCGCGTCATGGCCGAAATTACCGTCGTCGCCGAAGCACCCCGCCCGGTCGGGTCGCGAGCCGCGGGCCGGCTGCGGGCCGCAGGCCGAGTGCCCGGCGTCATTTACGGCCACGGTCGCGACCCGCTGCCCATCTCGGTCGAGGGGCGGTCGTTGCGGGCCGCCCTCACCACCGGCGCCGGGCTCAACGCTCTGCTGGCCCTCCAAGTGGGCGAAGAAACCCATCTCACCTTGGCCCGTGAGATCCAGCGGGATCCGGTGCGCAGCACCGTCATCCATGTCGATTTCCTGATCGTGCGCCGCGACGAAGTGGTCCAGGCCGAGGTGCCGATCAATCTGGTCGGCGAGGCTCGGCGGGTGGCCCAGGGCGACGGCCTGATCGAGCAGCAACTCAACAGCCTGACCGTTCACGCCACCCCCGCCGACATCCCCTCCTATGTCGAGGTCGACATCAGCGAGATGGACATCGGTGACACCATCCGGGTCAGCGATATCGCCCTGCCGGCCGGCGTGACCACCGACCTCGGCCCAGAGGAGCCCGTCGTCATCGCTGCGCGTGGCGAGGTGGCCGAGGAACCCGGCGAGGGCGAAGAGGGCGAGGAAGTGGCCCCGGCCGAGGGCGCCGAGCCGCCTGGTTCCTCCAGCGGGGGCTGAGCCTGCTCCGACCCCGCACGGGGACTGCGGCCCATCTGCTGGCTGTGGGCCTGGGCAATCCGGGCCCCGACTATGCCGGCACCCGACACAACATCGGCGCCGATGTGGTCGCCCGGCTGGCCCGCCGCCACGGAGGCCACCTGCGGTCCGAGCGATCGGTGCGGGCCCTGGCCACCCAGGTGGTCGTGGGCGGGCGGCGCCTGGCGCTGGCCTTTCCCCAGACCTACATGAACGACTCGGGCCTGGCGGTGGCTGCCCTGGTCCGCCGCTTCGGTATCGAGGACCTGGCCGACCTGGTCGTGGTCCATGACGAACTCGACCTGCCGGTCGGTCGCATCCAGGTGAAGGCAGGCGGAGGCCTGGCCGGCCACAACGGGCTCAAGTCGATCAAGGCCCACCTGCACAGCGACGCCTTCACGCGGATACGGATCGGGATTGGCAAGCCGGCCGGCCGTAACCAGGGCATCGACCATGTCCTCGGACCGCCCGCCAAGTCCGAACGTGAGGAACTTGAGGCCGCGGTGGAGCTGGCATCCGACGCGGCCGAAGTGATCCTGAGCGAGGGTGTTGTTGCCGCCCAAAACCGGTTCAATGGCTAGGTGGCGGTGACGCTCTCCTCTCTGTTGAGCCTGCTCCGGCGCGACGACAGCCTGGCCGACCTGGGCTGGGCCCGGGCAACCGTCGTCGGCGTCCCCGAGCCCGCCCGGGCGTTCACCATCGCGGCGCTGGTCCGGCAATCCGACCGGCACCCCACCGTGGTGGCGGTACCGACCGCATCGGAAGCGGAGCGGCTGGCGCACGACCTGCAGGCGTTCCTCGGCCCCGACCAGGTGGACGTGTTCCCGGCCTGGGAGACCCTGCCCTTCGAGCGGGTCAGCCCCAGCGTCGAGACGATGGGGCGACGGTTGCGGATCATGTGGCGGCTGCACACTGCGCCCCCCAACTCCGAGGCCCGGCTTGCCCCGGCCCAGCTTGCCCCGGCCCAGCTTGCCCCGGACCAGCTTGCCCCGGACCGAAAGCTCAAGGTGCTGGTCGCCCCGGTGCGGGCCCTCCTGCAGCGCCTCGGTCCCCACGTCGAGGACCTCGAACCGATCATCGTCCGCCCGGGCGATCAACTCGACCAGGCCCAACTGATCGCCCGTTTGGCCGCGGCCGGCTACCGCCGGGAGTACCAGGTCGAGCACCGCGGTGAGTTCGCGGTGCGGGGTTCGATCGTCGACGTCTACCCCTCGACCGGCGATACCCCGATCCGGATCGACCTGTGGGGCGACGAGGTCGATCGCCTGACCGAGTTCTCCGTCGCCGACCAGCGCTCCACCGGTGACCTGGCCCACACCGAGATCTTCGGGTGCCGGGAGCTGCTCCCCACCCCCGAGGTACGAGCCCGGGCGGCCCGGCTGGTGGGTGAGCAGCCCTGGGGCCGGGACCGGTGGGAACGGCTGGCCGAGGGCCTGATCTTCGACGGGATGGAGTCGTGGCTGCCGTGGCTCACCGAGGGTGAGCATGTGCTGTTCGACCTGGTGGGGCGGGATGCCCAGATCCTGCTGGTCGAGGCACGACGAATGCGGGATCGTGCCGCCGAGTTGCTCGGCGAGGAACACGCATTGGCTGCATCCTTGGCATCGACTTGGAGCGCAGCCGGGGAATCCTTTCCCCAACTTCATTTGCCCTTCGAGCGCCTGCTGGCCCATACCGACGCTCCCGTCACGACGGTCGCGGCCACCGCCGAGGGTCCCGGAACCGCCGTCATCCACGCCACCGGGTGGGAGCCCTTCCTCGGCGACACCGACGGCCTGGTCAAGCGGCTGGCCACGCTGGCGGGCGAGGGGTACTCGGTCGTGGTCTGCGCCGAGGGTGCGGGCACCGGGGCCCGGATGGCCTCGCTGCTCCGCGAGGCCGGGATGACGGTGCCGGTGATCAGCGGGGCGGAGCCGGCCGACGTCGATCTGGGCCGGCCCGGTGTACGGGTCGTCATCCAGGCGCTGGAGCGGGGCTTCGTCTACCCCGCCCTGAAGCTGGCGGTGCTGTCCGAGAGCGACCTGACCGGCCGCCGCCGGGCCCACCGTCCCGTCCGGGCCCGGGCCCGGTCGACCGAGACCTTCTTCGACGACTTGAAGACCGGGTCCCACGTGGTCCATTACCAGCACGGGGTGGGACGCTTCAGCGGCATGGTCACCCGCTCCATCGGCGGCGTGGAGCGCGACTACCTGCTGCTCGAGTACCGGGGCGGCGACAAGCTGTACGTGCCCTCGGACCAGATCGACCTGTTGCGGCCCTACACCGGCGGCGACGCGCCGGCGGTCAACCGGCTGGGGGGCGCGGATTGGCAGCGAGCCAAGTCCCGGGTCCGGGCCGCAGCCCGCCAGATCGCCCAGGAACTGGTCGTGCTGTACCAGAAGCGGATGCACTCGCCCGGCCACGCCTTCGGTCCCGACACCCCGTGGCAGGCCGAGATGGAGGCGGCGTTCCCCTACTCGGAGACACCCGACCAGCTGAAGGCGATCGCCGAGACCAAGGCCGACATGGAGGCCCCCATCCCCATGGACCGGCTGCTGTGCGGCGATGTCGGGTTCGGCAAGACCGAGGTGGCCATCCGGGCCGCCTTCAAGGCGGTCCAGGACAGCAAGCAGGTGGCGGTGCTGGTGCCGACCACGCTGCTGGCGTCGCAGCACCTGCAGACCTTCTCGGACCGTTTCGCCGGCTATCCCATCGGGGTGGAGATGTTGTCGCGATTCCTGACGCCGGCCCAGTCCGCCACGGTGGTCAGCGGCCTGGCCGACGGGTCGGTCGACGTGGTCGTCGGGACCCACAAGCTGCTGTCGGCCGACGTGGCCTTCAAGGACCTGGGGCTGTTGGTGATCGACGAGGAGCAGCGTTTCGGCGTCAGCCACAAAGAGGCCATCAAGAAGCTCCGCCACGACGTGGACGTGCTCACCCTGACGGCGACGCCGATCCCCCGGACGCTGGAGATGAGCCTGACGGGGATCCGCGACCTGACGCTCTTGAACACCCCGCCAGCCGAGCGCCAGCCCATCTTGACCTACGTGGGCGAGTACGACGACCGGGCCGTGGCCGAGGCCATCCGCCGGGAGTTGCTGCGCGAGGGCCAGGTGTTCTTCGTTCACAACCGGGTGATGGACATCGAGAAGGTGGCGGCCGAGATCCGGGGGCTGGTGCCCGAGGCCCGGGTGGTGGTGGCCCACGGCCAGATGGACGAGGCCAGCCTCGAGAGGGTGGTCTTCGAGTTTTGGGAGGGCCGCTACGACGTGCTGGTGTGCACCACCATCATCGAGTCGGGTATCGACATGCCGACGGTCAACACCATGATCGTGGACCGGGCCGACCGGCTCGGGCTGGGCCAGCTGCACCAGTTGCGGGGCCGGGTGGGCCGGGCGGGCCAGCGGGCCTACGCCTATCTGATGTTCCCGCCCGACGTGTCGTTGTCCGAGGAGGCGTACGAGCGGCTGCGAACGATCGGCGAGTACACCGAGCTCGGTTCGGGGTTCAAGATTGCCATGCGGGACCTTGAGATCCGGGGCGCGGGCAACCTGCTCGGAGGCGACCAGTCGGGGCACATCGCCGCGGTCGGGTACGACCTGTATGTGCAGATGGTCAGCGAGGCGGTGGCCGAGATGAAGGGCGAGCCGGTGCGCCAGCCGGCCGAGATAAAGCTCGACCTCCCGGTCGACGCCCATCTGCCGGCCGACTATGTGACCCGTGAGGACCTGCGGTTGGAGGCGTACCGGCGTTTGGCCACCGTGGTGGCGCACGAGGATGTGAACGACATCGGGGCGGAATGGGTCGACCGTTACGGCCCCCTGCCGGAACCGGCGACGGCCTTGCTGGCTATCGGCCACCTGCGGGCCGAGTGCGCTCGCACCGGCGTGCGGGAAGTGACGGTCGTGCGCGGCGGCATGGGGGCGTCGACCGGCGTCCTGGGCGGGTCGTCGGGCGGCGGGACGGCCCGGTTGGCGCCCCTGACATTGAAGACCAGCCAGCGCATCCGGCTGCAGCGGCGTTGGCCCAAGGCGGTCTTCAAGGAGGAGATCGGCCAGATCGTGGTGCCCGTGCCCCGCGGCGCCGATCCGGCCCAATTCGTCACCGATCTGCTCGGGTCGCTGGTGCCCGTCGACGTGGCGGTTCCGGGGCCGCCGGTTGGGGGTTCGCCTGACGACCCGGTCGGCGGGGTCGCATCGGGCGGCCGTGGGGATGTGCCCGGGGGGGCCATCTCAGTAGCATCGCCGTCACCGTGACGCCCGTGACGCCCGTGCCGCCTCAGAACTCCGTTAAACCCGTCAATTCCATGAAATCACGGCGGCGCCCGCCCATCCGGCTGGCGGCAGTCGCTCTGGCCGCCCTGGGGACGGTCGTTGCGTCGGGGTGCACGTCGACCGTCGGATACGCGGCCCGGGTCAACGACTCGGTGATCAGCCAGGACACGCTCAATCACGAACTGGCTGATATATCGGCCAATAAGAAGTACGTGCAGCTGATCGACCAGCAGGGGGGTTCCGGCCCGGTGGCGGGCACCAGTGCGGGTACGTACAACAAAGCTTTTGTGGCCGTCTTGCTGGACCAACAGGTCCGCTTCGAGATCATTCGCCAGCGGCTGGCCTCCAGCAACGCGCTGCCCAAGGCGGCCCAGGTGGCGTCGGCCCAGAGCACCGTGGCTCAGGCGTTCCCCAACGGCCTGTTCACCGCCTTCCCGGCCCGCTACCAGCATGTGCTGTCCACCCAGCAGGCCGAAGCCGATGCCTTTGTCAAGGTTGCCTCGGCCGATCTGTCGAGCGACGGTCTCAACCAGTTCTATCAATCCCACCTGATTGACTACGCCACCGAGGCGTGCGTGAGTCACATCTTGATCGCGGACAAAAATGGCAGCGGCCAACTCGATTACAACGCCAGCCTGGCCCATGCCCTGAAAGTGAAGGCCCAGTTGGCCGCGGGCGGGGACTTCGCCGCCCTGGCCAAGCAGTACTCGCAGGACAACCAGGGCACCAGCGGGGGCAGCGCGGCCCAGGGCGGGGTGTTGCCCGGCAGCGCGCCCGACGGCTGCATGACCACCCAGGACATTCAGCAGCTGGTGGCCGAGTTTGCCCAAAGCGTGCTGTCGCTGCCGGTCAACCAGGTCAGCGACCCCGTGCGAACCCAGTTCGGGTATCACTTGATCGAGGTGACCAAGCGGGTCATCGAGCCGTTGGACGCCACCGTGGCCGCCGACATCCACCAGCGGGTGGCGGGCCAGCGGCTGAATCAGTTGGTGGCCAAGGCCCGGGTGAAGATCAACCCGGAGTTCGGATCGTTCAGCACCAAGCCCAATGCCAACGGCCAGATCACCGGTGTCACTCCGCCGCTGGTGCCCAATGTCTTGGGCAAGAGCACCGCCTCTCCTACGCCATCGACCACTAACCCGCCCGCCGGCGGCTGATCTGGGTGCCCGGCCGGATCGTGGTCGTCGGCCTGGGCCCCGCAACCCCGGGCCTGCTCACCGCGGAAACGGTGGCCGTCATCGAGCGCGTCCCGGTGCGCTTCGTGCGTACCTCCCGCCATCCGACGGCCGGCGCCGTCCCGGGCGGTCGGTCATTCGACTGGGTCTACCAGCGGGAGGCCCGTCTCGACGACGTGTACCGGTCGATCGTGGCCGTCCTGATCGAGGCGGCCGAGGAGCATGGCGAGATCCTGTACGCCGTGCCCGGTTCCCCGGTGGTGGCGGAGCGAACGGTCGAGTTGCTCCAAGGCGACTCGCGCGTCGAAATCGAGATCTTGGCTGCCATGTCGTTCCTCGACCTGGCCTGGGCTCGTCTGGGCGTGGATCCCCTGGCTCTCGGCGTGCGTTTTGTCGACGGCCACCGTTTTGCGACCGAGGCGGCGGGCCAGCGGGGGCCCCTGCTGGTGGCGCAGTGCGACAGCAAGGCGGTGCTGTCGGACATCAAGCTGGCTCTCGACAGGGGTCCGCCGGTAACGGTGGTACAACGGCTGGGCCTTCCCGACGAGGCGGTGCTCACCGTGGCCTGGGACGAGCTCGACCGAGCGGTCGAACCGGATCATCTGACGTCGTTGTGGATACCGGTGTTGACCTCACCGGTCGCGGCCGAGCTGGTCCGCTTCGACGAGCTGGTCCACACCCTGCGGGCGCGCTGTCCGTGGGACCAGGAACAGACCCACCACAGCCTCACCCGGCATCTGCTGGAGGAGACGTACGAGGTGCTGGAGGCGATCGACGGGCTGGGAGCCGACTTCGAAGGGGCCGAGCACCTGGAGGAAGAACTGGGGGACCTGCTCTTCCAGGTGGTCTTCCACGCCACCTTGGCGTCGGAGGAGGGCCTGTTCGACCTGGCGGACGTGGCCCGGGGCATCCGCAACAAGCTGATTCACCGCCATCCCCACGTCTTCGGCGACGTCGAAGCCCGCACCGCCGGCCAGGTCATGCGCAACTGGGAGCATATCAAGCAGGCCGAGAAGGGCCGGGAGAGCGTGATGGACGGGATCCCGGTCCATCTGCCGTCATTGCTCTATGCCCACAAGGCCCAGCGCAAGGCGGCGTCGATTGGCTTCGACTGGGACGGCGTCGACGGCGCCTGGCCCAAGATTGCCGAGGAGATGGCCGAGCTGGAATCGGCGGTGTCGGCGGTGTCGGCGGTGTCGGCGGTGTCGGCCCAGGCCGATGGCGACGCAGTTGAGGAGGAGCTGGGCGACCTCCTCTTCGCCGTGGTCAACGTGGCCCGCCATCTCGACATCGATCCGGAGGCCGCCCTGCGGTCGGCCACCGTCAAGTTCCGGGACCGCTTCATGGCCGTCGAGCATCTCGCTGCGGCCCGGGGGGTGGACCTGCGGTCACTCGATCTGGGCGGGCTCGACGCCCTCTGGGAAGAGGTCAAGGCGTCGCCCCGCGCCTCGGCCTGAGTCCTCGGCCGGTTTCGGCTGGGCCGGGCGTTTCGCGTCAGCTGCCGGCTGCCAAACGACCCAAACTGACTCGGTTCCTCCAACTCGAGGGCATACCGTGGCTGGTTCGGCGTTCTGAGGCGACTTATCCGGCCTGGCGCAGATAAGTCGCCACGGAACGATGAACATGCCACGGTTGGCCAAGTTCCGGACCGGCATGGGGTACCGTCTTTCCACACGAGTCACACCAGTCACAGGAGTCACAAGCGTGAGTGCGATCGAGACGGTGGCGGGCCGGGAAATCCTGGATTCGCGCGGCAATCCGACCGTGGAGGTCGACACAACCCTGGAGTCGGGTGCGTTCGGGCGGGCTGCGGTGCCATCGGGCGCGTCGACTGGGGCGTTTGAAGCCACTGAGCTCCGCGACGGGGACGAGCGCTACCTCGGCAAAGGCGTCACCCGGGCGGTGGGCCACGTCAATGGCGAGATCGCCGACCTGGTGCGCGGCATGGAGGCGCTCGACCAGATGAGCCTCGACCGGGCCCTTATTGACCTCGACGGCACCGACAACAAGAGCCGCCTGGGCGCCAACGCCATCCTCGGGGTGTCGTTGGCTGTGGCCAAGGCCGGAGCGGACGAGCTGAGCCTGCCGCTCTACCGCTACGTCGGAGGCCCGGGCGCCCACGTGTTGCCCCTCCCCATGATGAACGTGCTCAACGGTGGCGCCCACGCCGACAACAACGTCGACCTGCAGGAATTCATGATCGTGCCCATCGGCGCGGCCTCCTACGCCGAGGCCCTGCGATGGGGCGTCGAGATCTACCACAGCCTCAAGGGGGTGCTCGGCGAGCGTGGGCTGTCGGCGTCGATCGGTGACGAGGGCGGCTTCGCTCCCAACCTGGCGTCCAACGAAAATGCGCTGTCGATACTGCTCGAAGCCATCGACCGGGCCGGTCGGAAGCCGGGGGACGAGATCGCGCTGGCGCTCGACGTGGCCTCGACCGAGTTCTATTCCGATGGCGGGTATCACCTGGCAGGGGAGGGCCGGACTCTTTCGCCTGACGAGTTCGTGGCCTACCTGGTCGACCTGGCCGAGCGGTACCCGATCGTGTCCATCGAGGACGGCATGGCCGAAGACGACTGGGACGGGTGGAAGTCCCTGACCACCGCGCTAGGAGGCCGGGTCCAGTTGGTCGGCGACGATCTCTTCGTAACCAACTCGGACCGCCTGGCGCGGGGCATCGCGTCCGGTGTAGCCAACGCCATCCTGGTCAAGGTCAACCAGATCGGCACATTGAGCGAGACACTCGAAACGGTGTCGCTCGCCACTCGATCGGCCTACCGATCGGTTCTGTCGCACCGCTCCGGAGAGACCGAGGACACCACCATCGCCGACTTGGCGGTGGCCACCAACTGCGGTCAGATCAAGACCGGCGCCCCGGCCCGGACCGATCGGGTCGCCAAGTACAACCAGTTGCTCCGGATCGAGGCTGAGCTGGGTGAGACGGCCGAGTTCTGGGGCAAGGCGGCATTTCCCAATAGTGGGGCGCCGTGAGGGCGCCCCGGCTCCTCGGTCTGGTCGCGGCGTCGATCACGCTGGCCGCAGTCTTGTTCCTCTTCGTACTGCCCAGCCGCACCTATCTGGCCCAGCGGCACAGCCTCTCGGCCGCCCAAACCCGGCTCAAGGTGTTCAGCGACCAGAACGCCAAGCTGGCGGCCGCGGCCGAACGGCTCCAGTCCGACACCGAGATCGAACGGCTGGCCCGAGAACGGTACGGCCTGGTCAAGCCGGGGGAGAAGGCCTACTTGTTCACCCCCTCGCCTGTCGCCGGTCGCGCCACCCCGGCACCGCCCAACAAGAAGTCGGCCCAACCGGGGACCTTCTCACGGGTCTGGCACGACCTCCAGTTCTGGAACTGATGTCGGGGCGCCTGGGCGCTTAGGCGGGGGACAGGTTGAGCAGGAACTCGAGGATCCCGTGGTCCTGGGTGGTCACGGTGCCGCCGAAGCTGGGGTTGGAGATGTTCCAGTCGGCGAAGGTGATCGGGATCGATCCCGTGACCTGGATGCTGGACCCGCGGCGCTGTGCCGTGACGGAGAAGGTCACTGGCCGGGTGGTGCCATGAAGCGTCAGGTCGCCCGTCGCACCGGCCGTGACCGACTTCCCGTCGGGCGGGACGGTGCCCAGGTCAATCGGCTTGGTCAGGGTGAACGTGCTGGTCGGGTACATCGAGGTCTGCATGATTCGGCCCTGGAACTGATGGTCCCGTTGGGTCCGATCACTCTTCACCGTGGTCATGTCGACGGTGAAGCTGCCTTTGCTCACGGACGTCCCGGTGACCGTGATCGTTCCCGTGACGGAGTTGGTCCGGCCCACCGCGGTGTTGCTCTGCCCGAACAGGACCTCCTCGATGCGGTAGCCAGCCTGCGATCCGGAAGCCACTTTCCACGTCCCGTCAACCGAGGAGGAGGAGGACCCGGCGGAGGGCGAGGACGGCGAGGAGGACGAGGACGCGGGGGCGCCAGTGGTGGTACTGCCGCTGCGTGCGGCCGTCGACAAATGGAATTTCGCGGGCGCCTTGCCTTCGATGAAATGGATGTAGACGAACGGGCCACCCACCAGGACCACGACGGCGGCGACCACCACACCGACGGTCCACACGATCCAGCGCCGGGACTTGGGGATCTCAGGGTTCACGGTGAGTTGGTCCTTTCGGGTTCAGCCGGCCGCGCCAACGTCTTGATGCCGAGAGATTCATCCTTCAACCTCAGAATCACCTTAGAGTCACCCCCAGATCTGCTCAGAGGTGCGTGGGCCCGAGTCGGCGGGACTCTCAAGGTCGCTCCCAGCCCCGTCTGAGGAACCGGTCCGAGACTGCCTGTAGCCACCCACCGAGAGGACGAAAATGCGATCGGCTGCAGCCACAGCGATGGAATCGAGGGCGGATGACTTGGGCCGGGCCCCGGGCGAGCCATCCCGACGGACCGCCCGCATCAGCGCCGGTGCCGGCG
>JALYXV010000146.1 GCA_030947025.1 Actinomycetota bacterium
AGGTATCGCCGGAGGTGGGCGTGGTTGCCCCAGCTGTGTATTGCTCAAACGGCGAACGGCTCCAACCGGCGTCGTATGGCAAATTCCCGACGGTCAAGTCCATACTTCTCGGTCGCAATATCTACTACCACGAGACCCTTACGCCCGAGTGGGTATCCGGCGTCGCAATGTTGGTGCGACGCTCGGATTTTGAAGCCGTTCGAGGATTCGATCCGGACCTCGTCATGTATCTGGAGGATGTTGACCTGTGTCGGCGACTTCGTGCCCTCGGCAAGGAGGTACGACGGGAACTCACAGCCGGTGTCGATCATCTGGTCGGCCAAAGCTGGACCAATGCAAACGACCAGTGCCGGTACGCGCAGGCCAGCCGCGTCATCTACTCTCAGAAAGCAGGATTCTCGTTGTTCGGCCGGCTCGCGATACGGACACTACAAACGGCACATCTACATTGGCACAGGCTGGCGCCGCGCACATCCACCGGAGTTCCTGCGCGTCTTTTCCCGCGCTGAGTCATAACGACTCGTTCCGCGCACGAAGCGCGTGACGAAACGCCAGCCAGACGAGGAAGGCATCGATCCAGCCCGCTCCAGCCAGTCCCACTCCGGCGCCATAGGCGCCGCCCACAACTGAGCCGATGACGCCACCTGCCAGGAAAACAGGGGCACCCCACAATCGAGCTCCTAGACTGCGCTTGGCCGCGCCCAGAGCCCTTAGGCCCACGACCGAAGCAGTTCCAAACGCGTGGGCCGCGATGAGGAAGGCTACTGCTGGAAGCACATGACGTCCCGGTCCCCAATTGGATCGAAGCAGCGCCCTTCCCAATCTCTCGGGCAACAGCATGATCGCGCCCGCCCACACAAACGTCACTACGGGCATCGCCAGGCCCAGCGCTGTGACCATTCTCGGCAGCACCGACAGCGACCGGTGCTGGAAGCGGATTGCCTCGGGAACGGCTATGACAAAGACCCCGAGGAAGAGCACCGTCAACGGTCCCATCAACAACATCGCAGCTCGCAGCGCTCCGATGGCCTCGGCGCCAATAATCGCAGAAACGACCAGAAGTCCAATCTGGATCATCCCCGCAACGGTCAGAAGTTCCAGAACGAAAGGTACGGCAAGATCGCGGTTGTCCCGTACCCATCGGTACGAGTCGGCCAGCGAGGGGACAACCTTGGTCTGCCATGAACCCACAAGCGCGGCCACACTGGCGCTCAACCCAAATGCAGCGACAAGTGCAGTGGTAGTGGCATGCCCGGTCCCAAAGAGTCCCACTATCAGGACCGCCTCGATAAAAAGCCAGACGAGGTCGTTGACTGCCGCCGACCGTGCCCGTCCGGCGGCGAAGAGTACGTAGCGGAACGAATCCTGAGCTAGCAGTCCGGGCATACTAAGGGCCATTGCACCGAGGATCCGGCCACTCAGCGGGCTCCCAGCCAATCCGACGGAGCCCACCACCCCGGCGGCGATGAGCCCCATCGCGCTGGCAGCACCAACCGCTCGACTCGCGGCTGTACGCTGCTTTTCGGCACCCGCGGCGGTTAGACGGACGACGAAAGGTTCTGTCGTCAAGGATCTGGACACCCACAGCAGCGTGAGATAGAGCGTGAACGCCAGGCTGAAGGTACCGAACTCCCTCGGGGCCGCGAGGCGAGCGACGACTAAGCCAATGGCGAAGTTGGTAAGGCTCGATACGGCTTGGTCGACGAACCCCCATTGGACCCGTTGGCCCGACGTCCGGCGCAACGCTTGGATCAGATTGCCGACCGTGGCGGTAAAGCCGCGGACACTGGTAACAGCCATTCTCTTCCATATTGGCACGCTTCGTCGAGATCCGCCCACTCCTCACCCAAAGCCACGACCCGGCGCCCGAGGTGGCACGAGGACAAAGAGAGGGTCATCGTCCTCTGCCAAGCTCTGACGTCTGCGGCTTCGTCGCCCATACCAGACGGGTCCCGGTGCGGCGGGACGGAATCGCGGCAGAGCGCCTTGCCCGGATCTCAACTGTACCCATGTGATGATCGGAATCTGCCTGGGTCCGACGACGCCGACCCGGCACTCTCGCCGCCTCCTGCGCGCTCCAAAGTTAATCTCGAGGACTCGGAACCGCCCGCGGGGGAATGGCGGCTCGAGGTTTTTCGGCGCAGAAGATGACGTCGCTTGTGGATAGTACTTCGTCGTCGGGATGGCCGTTAGGGCTGTATCGGCCCAAGACTGAAAAGCCGGCCTGACTGAGTTCGCCTTCGACGTCGCTTCGACGGTAATACCGGAGGCCATAGGGGTGCGACGGCGGAGGGTCCGGAAACATGCCGCCCTCGTCGACTATAAGTTGGAAAACGAGCCGACCGCCGGATGCCAGCTTGACGTACGCCTCTCGGAGATAGCGCTCGAATTGCGCTCGTGGGAGGTGCTGGAAGACAAAGAAGGAATAGATGAGGTCGAAGGTGTCGTCCTTCCAATGAGCCAAGGTTGCGCCGTCGGAAACCAAGAACTCCACATTCGGGTATGGGACGAGGCGCTGGGCCCGCTTGACCATGGAGGGACTGACGTCAACACCCCAGCATTTCCGGACCCGGGACCGTAGGTGGTACTCGACACGGCCAAGGCCCGAGCCGATATGGAGTGTCACGAAGTCGGGCTGCACAGTCCCGAGTTGATTGAGCAGGTCCACCACGGCGCGGCCCGACTCCATCGAATCGTCGAGGGATCGGCAGTCGCTAGTGACAGCTTGAATTGGCCGCCATTTTCCCATCAATTGCCAGTACAGACGAGGGCTCATCTTCTGGCTGAACCAGAACTTTCCCTTTCGCAGGTTTTGGACGGCCCAGCTCAACAATGCAGCATTTACGCCGTGGCCGGGCTCAAGTAAACCGGCTCATCCGGACGGAAGACTCGGTTGGCTACCGCCCACACGAGGAGGGTCAAAAGAATCCCGGCCAGGCTCTCGGACAGTGAGTCCCGCAACACGGCGTAGAAGTTGGCGAAGATCAGGAGGAACCATGGTACACGGTGGAGTATTGCGTCTCGGTAGGCTCGATCGATGCGGGCGGCCGCCACACCAAGCACGATGCTCCCAAGCACTGCACCCGCGTAGCCAAAGCTAATGTACAGGTCGCCCCAGTATGTCGGCGGCAGGGCATAACCTGCGGCCCACTCCGCTGGCCTCACGATGGACATGTAGTACGCGCCGGAGTTCAGCGGCTTGTTCGGGTACCAGGCCCGAGGCACGACCTTCAGAAGCAGCGCAAAAACGATCGTACGCCCGTGAGTGTGACCAAGGACGTCGATGTTGGCCGTGATGTCGCCATAGGCCTGCACGGGTGACAACTCGCTGCTGAGCATCGTAACGAAGCCAGGCTTGCTGCCGACGGTACCGGACTTATTGACGAAACCACTCCGGATTGACCCCACGAATGCAGCGGTCGCCACCGCCAGCACCAATCCTAGGAGAATCATGGCCATCCGGCTGACGCGGACCGGAGCGTCACGTGCCGCGGCGGCCGTTGGTGCCGACATGACTGCATCAGGCAGCGGGCCTGCGGCGCTCGTTCGACGAGCGCTCAGCCGGCGATCGCACGCATAGATCGCTAGCACGATCAGGGCCCCGTTCACCGCGGTGGATCGGCTGAGCGACAAAACCGGAAGACCGATGAACAGGAGTGCGGGGTACCGGTAGCGGATGTGTGTGGACGAGTCGAAGCATGCCTTGACATACAAGATGGCTAGGGCGATCCCGCCGTCGGTTAGGGCGAAACGCACGATCTGCTCCAGCCCTCCGGTGCTGCTGGCCTGGCCGTAGGTCAGGGCCTGGTTGAGCAGCCCTTGTCCCTGGTAGTAGCCAGCGACGCCGTATTTGGCAAACTGGTAGCCGACAAAGAGTAGATTGAGGCCGAGTAACACAACCAACGCATGCTCCAGCGCGAACAGGTTGAGGGGCCCTTTGCCCGCGGGCTGGCGCTCTGGATGATGGTGCCGACGTGCGGTCGACATCGACGCCAAGGTGTATCCGCCGAGAAACGCCACGGTGTAGGCGACGACATCCCGGTAAATCGGCTGGGTCGTCAGGTGAAGGACGGCGCCGCCAACGCCGAAGACCATGATCACATAAACGAGCAGGACGTTCTTAAGGCTAAGCGGGTGCCGGATGTCGGTTGCCACGACAGCGACGACGATCAGCAGGATCAGCGGCAGGCTGTTCACGTGGTTGGCCAGGAGGAGGCCGCCGGCACCTACGGCCGCGAGGGAGCGGGCGGCGAGGGATCCAAACACGTTGGTCGGCGGGCGGCTATCCCCGACCTTCGGGGCCGCGTACGGGTCAGCGCGGAGACCAAGCGGCATCATGAGCGCTCGTTCGGCCATAAGAGCACGGTAGCAGCGCCCAGCCGCGTCGGTCCCGCCACTCGAATCCCTGGCACAGTCGAGCGCATGTAACCTCGCCTCCACCATGCAGGCGTCGAACGCGTCCCTCCTAGGGTTCCGGGACTACCTACGGGTACTGTCGCGGCGGCGAAACACGATCATCTTCGCTGTCTTCGTGGTGGCCACCATAGCTCTGGCCTCGGCGCTCGTGCAGACGCCCCAGTACGTCGCCACGTCGTCCGTGCTCATCAAGCAGTCCAACGCTGCCAACCTGCTCAATCCCAACGGCGCTGCGGTAGCCAACAATCCGGCCATGCAGCTGCAGACCCAGATCGACGTGATCACCAGCCTGCCCGTTAAGCAAGCCGTCGAGGCTCAGCTCGGGTCGGTGCCGCCGGTCACCATCGCACCCCACGGCCAAGCCGCCGTGATCGACATATCCGCCCAGAGCACCGATCCACCCAGCGCCGCTGTCATCGCCAACGCCTTCGCCAACGCCTTCATCAGGTACAGCCAGACACAGGACATCAACGCCGCCCTCGCCGCCGAGGCCTTACTTCAAACCCGGATCGACGATCTCCAGAAGCAGATCGACGCTCTCAACAGTCAGATAAAGGGGGCTGACTCCAGGGCTCAGGCGCAAGCCAACGCCACGCTGGGGCCGCAGGTCAGCAGCCTGCTGCAGCAGCAAGCCACCTTCAAGCAGCAGCTCAGCCAGATCCAGGTACAGGCCGCCGTCAGCTCCGGCGACGCTCAGCTGGCCAGCCCGGCCACGATTCCCAATGGCGCCGTCACCCCCAGACCGGTCCGCGACCTCGTCCTCGCAATCCTGGCTGGATTGATGCTTGGTGTCGGCGCTGCCTTCGCTCTCGAGTACTTCGACGACTCCGTGAAGTCCAGAGACGACTTGGACAGGGCAGTGGCGGGCACGCCCAACATCGGTCTTATTCCGCAGGTTCCAGGTTGGAAAGACAAGAGCAACCCGATGCTCGTCACGCTCAGTGATCCGAACTCGCCTGCGGCCGAGGCCTACCGGGCCTTGCGGACCTCGCTCCAGTTCGTCTCCTTGGACCGGCCGTTGCGGACCGTACTCATCACAAGTCCCTCGGCCGGGGAGGGCAAAACGACGATCTTGTCAAACCTCGGGGTTGCACTGGCTCAGGTGGGACAGCGAGTGATCATCACCTGTTGCGACCTACGCCGGCCTCGCCTGCATGAGTTCTTCGGGTTAGACAACTCGGTTGGCTTCACGTCGGCGCTCCTCGGTGAAGTGCCTGTTTTTGCCGCCCTTCAGCAGGTCGAGGGCGTGCCCAACCTCCGCATCCTGGCGTCCGGCCCGCTGCCGGTCAATCCATCAGAGTTGCTCTCCACCGAGCGGGCGGCGGAGGTGCTTGCCGCCCTCCAAGCGGAGGCCGACATCATTCTGATCGATTCCCCGCCGATCCTGCCCGTGACTGACGCCGCCGTGCTGACCCGGCTGGCAGACGCCACGTTGCTCGTCGTGACCGTGGGGTCTACCACTCGACGGCATGTCAGTGAGGCGCTTGAGGTTCTGGGACGGGTCGAGGCGCCCCTCCTCGGTACGGTACTCAACAACATTAGTTCCGAGGGCTCCTACAGTTACGTTTACCGGCCGTACTACGCCGCCGCGTCGACATCTCGCCAGCCGGAACCACCACATGAGAATGGTGACCGCGGCCAATCGTGGCCGCCCACCCCAAGCCCGACTCCCAGCGGCGGCCGGGAGCGGACCCAACCGCCTCGGGGACCACAGCATCGACGGAGCGACGAGCTGGCACCGCGAGATCGCTAAAACAGGACGGCGTTCGACGCCTACCCAGGTAGCGTGGCCCGGTGGACAACGGTGCCGCGACCGCGACGGGTCCAGAGGATCAGGGCGGGGTGGCGGTCGAAGGCTTGATCAAGCGGTACCGCAAGAACCCCGTCCCAGCCGTGGACGGGGTGTCCTTCACCGTGGCCCGAGGCGAGATCTTCGGCCTGCTCGGGCCCAACGGGGCGGGCAAGACGACCACCATCGGCGTCCTGACCACCCGGGTCCGGCCCGATAGCGGCCGGGCCTTCGTCGGTGGCGTCGACGTCATCAACGACCCCGTGGCGGCTAAGTCCCGCATGGCCGTCGTGCCCCAGCGCAACAACCTCGACCGTTCGCTGTCCATCCGCCAGAACCTGCTCTTCCACGCCGCCTACCACGGTGTTCCCGCGGCCGAGCGGGAGCAACGGGCCACCGTTCTCCTGGAGCAGTTCGGACTGGCCAGCCGGGAGAACGACAAGGTGGACATGTTCTCGGGCGGCCAGACCCAGCGGGTCATGATCGCCCGGGCGCTGATGCACGCGCCCGAAGTCCTGTTCCTTGACGAGCCCACGACCGGCCTGGACCCAGCCGCCCGCCTGTTCGTGTGGGACCGCATCCGGGAGCTGCGCCAGGCCGGGGTTACGATCGTGCTCACCACCCACGACATGGACGAGGCGGCCGAGCTGGCCGACCGGGTGGGGATCATGGACCACGGCCACCTGCTCGTGCTCGACACACCCGACGCGCTCACCCGGGACCTGCCGGGTGGTGAAACCCTCGACGTGACCATCTTTCCGCCCGCGACCATGACGGTTGCCCAGCTCCTCGACCTGCTGAACGCGCTCGCGGGCATCGAGCGGGTCGAACTGGTGCCCAAGGCGCCCAGCCGCGCCCCGGCCGTGCCTAACGGGGCGACAAGCGGACCCGACGACGGCCCCCCCCAAGCTGGAACCGACAACGAAGGCGACCTACGGCTGCGGCTCTACCTCTCCCAGGACGCCCCAGCCATGGTCGCCGCCATCGCTCGCGCCCTGGCCGAGCGCGGCGCCACGCTCGGCGACTTCCGCCTCGGGCATCAAAGCCTGGAGGACGTGTTCCTTCACCTGACGGGACGGTTGCTGCGATGACGTCCCCGGTGGCCGAGGTCGTCGGGTCCCCCACCACCCGCCGGACCGTTACCAGCCCTCGGCGGGCCTTCGTGGCCGTGCTGTGGCGGGACCTGTTCGTCACCGGGCGTGAGGCACCCATCTTCTTCGCCCAGGTCATCCTGCAACCTCTCTTCCTGCTGTTCGTCTTCGGCCGGATCCTGGCCGACCTGGGCTACACGCGGGGCGACTACGCCCAGCTCCTCTTCCCCGGCATCGTGGCGCTCACCGCCACGCTGACCGCCCTGCAGAGCACCGCCTTCCCGCTCGTCATCGACTTCTCCTACACGAAGGAGATCGAGGACCGTCTCCTGGCCCCCTTGCCCGTCGCCTGGGTGGCGGTCGAGAAGCTGATCTATGCCGCCCTCAGGGCCCTGACCGCGGCCGCCGTCATGTTCCCGGTCGGGGTGCTGGTGCTGGGCTCGATCCCTTGGCGCTCGGCGGGCGCCCCCCTACTGGTGGTGATCATGGTCCTCGGAGCATTGAACGGCGCCGCCCTCGGCCTCACCCTGGGCACCCTGGTTCCCGCCAACCGGATCAACGTCATCTTCGCCCTGGTGCTGACGCCGATCCTCTTCACCGGCTGCAGCCAGTACCCGTGGCCGTCCCTGTCGCGGCTGGCGTGGTTCAAGTGGCTCACGACTCTCAATCCGCTCACCTACGTGAGCGAAGGGATGCGGGCGGCGATGGTGCCCAAGACCCCACACATGGCGACGTGGGTCTGCGTGACGATGTCACTGCTGTTCCTCGGCCTGTTCGCAACCATCGGCATCCGCGGGTTCCTGAAGCGCGCCATCGACTGAGGCCCCACCCGCAGGGGCCACGCCGCCCGCCTCGCCCACGCCCCCCGCCGCGGCTTCCATCCAGGCCCACAGCCGGTCCACCGCCGCCTCCAGATCCGCCCGCGAGCCGCCGTTGTCCACCACCACGTCGGCCAACCGGCGCCGTTCCTCCCGGCTGGCCTGGGCCCGGACCCGAGCCTGGGCGTCAGCCTCGGACAGGCCCCGCTGTTGCACCAGCCGCCCGATGGCCACCTCGATCGCGGCGTCCACGACCACCACGGCGGCCAGGCCGTACCGCCCTTTGGTCTCCTTGGTCAGGAGGGGTATATCGAGCACGACAGGGGGGGCGGCCTGCCCCCGCTCGGCCAGTTCCACCAACCGGGCCAGCGTGGCGGCCGCGATGGCGGGATGGGTGATGGCGTTCAGGGCGGCCAGCTCGTCAGGGTCAGAGAACACCCGCTGGGCAATGGCGGCCCGGTCGAGCACCCCATCCGGGCCGACCACGCCCGGGCCGAAGTGGCCGACCAGCGCCTGGTAGGCGGCGCCCCCGGATGCCGAAACCTGGCGGGCGATCCGGTCCATGTCGACGACGACCGCCCCCCGGTCGGCCAGCAGGGCGGCAACGGTGGACTTGCCACTACCGATGCCCCCGGTGACGGCGACCACGAACACCGGGGCACGGTACCAATGAAGACCGCCGAAAACTCCTAAACTCCGACAACTCGGGCAGTGACTAGATGTAAATGGTCCCTACGGGGCATTGTCAGTTGACCGGGACCATGACACGGTGGGAGTCCTATCCATCCACATACGGAGTTGCTGTCCGAAATGTCGAGCGCCGACCAAGTCCAGGACCACAGCGACCAGGAGGTTGAGGCCACGCGGGATCTGCTCCGCACCTCTGACGTGGCGGCCTTGTTCCAGGTCTCCCCCCGCACCGTGTCGGAGTGGGCCCGGCGGGGACGCGTGCCGTGCATGCGGACCCCCGGGGGCCAATGGCGCTACCCGGCCGAGCCCATCCGCCGCCTGTTCAACCGGGTCGGGCCAGCTCCCTGGGAGGAGACCTAACCCATCGCCTGCCGGCCGGCCAGCGAGTGCCGTGTCCGAAACGTTTGCCCGTTCGTTTGCCGTCCCCGAAGCCGGGATGCGAGACGGAGGTCACAGGCCATATGGGACCGTGTGCTCGTGACGGTAAGTAGCACTGCGTGCCATCAGATGTCATGACGTCCACCTCCACTGGGTGTTTGGCCACTTGGCGCAACCAGCTCGCGAACGTGCAGTTCAGAAGGGGGTCCAGCCAAGATAAGCCCCAAACAGGCCGTAGCCACGCCGGACCCATGTAGCGGATAGTCGCGGGGAGCGGTCCGGCACCTTCGAAGCCTCCGGACTGCCCCCGCCAGGATTGCCCCAGGAGCCGACGCAAGCCCCCCGGCTGGTACCTCAGGGCGGGACCCGGGAACCGGTCTCGCAGTCAGGCGCCCCCCCTTGAGTTGCGCCCGCGTCCGTCCAGCCATTCGCAGAACCCAGACTGAAGGCTATGGAGCTGGCTGATGCTCACGAGTTCGCACTCTGCGCATCGCAAGACCGCCCAGGCGCGTCAGGACTTCACTGACGAGCAGGTGGCCATGCTCATCGATCGTTTTGACACCACGCTGCGCCAAGTAGGGGACATCGTCGACATGTTGGAGCGCTACGCCGCCGCTGGCGGGCGGGACTACGACACCTACGAGCGGATGTTCGACCACCGGGCCCGCGAAGGCACCCACTTCACGCAGGGCGCCCGCTCGGCGCTGGCACCTGAGGTGTGGAACCGGGCGGGCGCAGCGGTGGCCGAGGCCGCGGGCGTGATGCTGCCCGACGGTGATGCGAGAATTCCTCCACCAGCGAGTTGCCATGTCGGTGCTGGCCACCGTGTGGTTCGCCGGCCAGCACCACTTCGTTGAACCAGCCGACTGGCCCGACGAGCTGCCCGCAGTCGTGCTCGGTGCTATACGCCGCGCTCCAGGTATCAACGAGGACCCCCGCATCGCCAACCCGTACCGGGATCGGTGAGCGATCCGAGGTTGACCGTCGCTCCGGGGGGCGGGGAAACCCCAGCCTCGGCAGTGGTTGCGCTCCACTCCCAGCGATCAGGGTGACCAGGTGTGCCCACTGCTGTCGGGAAGTGGGATGGTCTCGATGCCCTCATCACGGCAGAGGTTGAGTAGGTGCGGGTCGGCGGTGGCAAGTGACGACCCGACGGGTCGAGCGGCTACGGCGGCGACGCAGTCGGCCAGACTGACCGCCCGATCCCTGCGGTGGTAGTGACGGGCCCGAAGCAGGCCGGCCTGCATGGCGAGTCCGGCTTCGACCGGTGACGGCGGCGCAAGCCCGAGCTGAGCCACGTCCAGTACCGCCTCGTCGGGATCGGCACCTGCGAGGCGAACGAGATGATCGAGAACCTCTGCCAACCCGAGGGCCGTCAGGGCCGTGTTCTCTTCGGCGGCAATGAGCTGCTCAACCCGGTCGGCAGCCCATTCACCTTTCAGGAAAGCAAGCACAGCGTAGGAATCGAGAATGATCACGCCCGCTCGTGGGCGACGTCATCGATCCGGGCTTGGCGTCGAGCACTGTCGCTACTAGGCCCTCGACCTCGATACTTGCCCCGCAGGGGCGCCACCGGGTCCGGCGGAAGGGGACGCAGGACGACGTGGTCGCCGAGATCGACGACCACGACTTGTTCCGCGTTCCACCGGGCACGGGCCTCGGCCGGGATCGAGACCTGCCCGTTGGAGGACACCTTCATCACGTAGCTGGTGGACATGGGGCACCTCGTAGGCGAGCGTTGTATGAAATGCCCCGGTCATTGTAGACGACTAGTCCAGACGCTTGTCCCCGCGAAATGCGGGAGCGGCGCAGACGAGCAGCCGTCGGTGCTCGAACCCTCTCTGGCGGAACTTCAGAGAATGCTCCTTCTCTGAAGTAAACGTCCCGGATGACTTCAGAGAACCCGCTGCCGGAGGCAATGCTGGACCCCGGATTGACTTCAGAGAACACGACCGGCCCACTGCGGCCGCGCCACGGACGGGCACCGGTCGACCTGCCCGCCGCATCCGACGCCGTGCTCGACGACTACCTACGTGCTCTCGCAACGGCTCCCCTCTCAGCGCAGACCCGGCGCACCTACACCTCAAGGGTCCGCCAATACCTGGCCTGGCTTGCCGGCGCCGAGGTGGACGCTGACCCGCTTGGAACCACCGACGGCCGGGACTGGGCCATGCGCGACTACCGCACCCACCTCCAGGCCGTAGCGAAGCGCAGCCATGCAACAGTGAACACCGCCCTCGCGGCAATCGACGACTTCTACATCCGCCGAGGCCTCGGGCCCGGCACTGCCGCCGGTGTCGGTATCCCCGTAACCGCACCGCGCGCGCTCGACAAACGTGCTCAGATCCGCTACCTCCGGGCGGTGGAGGCCCGCCCGTCGCCCCGGGACCAGGCACTCGCCCTCGTCCCGTTCTATGCAGGCGCCCGCATCGCTGAGATCGTCGCCCTCGATGTCGACGACATCGCCCGGTCCGCCCGCGAAGGGATGCTGCGGATCTACGGCAAGGGCGGGCGAGTGCGGCAGGTCCCCATCCATCCGAAACTCCGCCGGGCGTTGACGGGCTGGCTCACAGAGCGGAGCGGCTGGCCCGGGGCCGCCGAAAGTTCCGCCCTGTCCCTCAACAAGCGCGGACAGCGCCTGAGCGTCAGGGGCGCCCACGACATCATCACCGGCATCGCCACCTCGGCCGGCCTCGACGACGACACCACCGCCCACGTCCTCAGGCACATTGTTCCCGCGAAATCGTCGTGTCGCGATTGGCTGATGGAAGCCTTGTCGGCTGCGGGTTTGTGGCTCGGCCATCCCCGTGTTGTGTTCGGTGGGTGGCTACGGTCGGCCGCCCATGCCTGTCACCTTGACGTTGTTCTCCTCCCGCGGTTCCGAGTCCTGGGACATCGAGCGGCCGCCATTGATCCCCGAGGCGATGCCCGTTTTGATCGACGCCGATCTGGTGTTCGAGGACGGGCCGCTCTCACCGCGCTCTACGACGGTGGTGAATCGATGGCTGCGTGAGCTGCCGACGTCGGGGGCGCCGGCCCCGAGCTCGTGGGCGAACTACGCCCGGGTGCTGCGGTCGTGGATGGACTTCCTGGCCGTTCATGATGTCGGGCTGTTCGACTCCCGGGAGCACCTGAAGCAAGCGCTGGGCCGCTACGCCGAGCATCGTGCGGCCGGCCCGTTGGAGCAGCGGTTCGCGGCCAGCACCTGGGGTCTGCACGTAAGCGTGTTGTCGTTGTTCTACCGCTGGGCGATGGCCGAGGGTTACGCCGAGGCGGAGCCGTTCTCCTACCGCACGGCCAGGTTCCTGTTCGCGGGCACCGGCCGGGAGGTGCGGGTGAACCTGGCGATGCGGCGCAGCCCGAAACCGCATGTCACGATCAAATACCTGGAGCCCGACTTCGCGCAGCTGTTCTTGTGGGCGCTGGGCGGATTGGGCCCCGACGGCGTCGCCGACGACAGCTTCGGCGGCCGGGAACTGGCACGCAACGCCGCGGTGGGAGCGCTGGCGTTGTCGACCGGGTTGCGTCTGGCCGAGTTCACCTACCTGTTGGCCTGTGAGATCCCTGCCCTGCCGGCCCGGGCCAGCGTGCTGCCGATCGCGTTCCCGGTCCCCGAGGGGGTGACCAAGGGCCGCAAGTTCCGCACCACCTGGATCAGCTACCAGGCCCTGGCCGCCGTCCACCGCTACGTGGATCTGGAACGCCCCGCGGCAGCGGACGGCTCGGCGTGGCGGCCGTCGCCACGTATGGGTGCGCCGCTGGAGGTCAGCGAGATCGACGACCGGGGCGGGCGGATCAACGGGGTGCGCCGGCCGTGGGCGTCGCTGACCCCGGCCGAGCGCCGACGTCTGGTCGCCCCGGGGGGCGGCTCGTGCCTGCTGGCGGTGACCTCGACGGGGGCGGCGTTCACGGCGTGGTCCACGGTGTTCGAGCGGACCTCGGACCGGGTCCGGGCGAGCTTCGAGCCCCGCTTCCCGCACGTGAACCCGCACCGTCTCCGTCATTCGTTCGCCATGGCGACGTTGGAGTTTCTGGTGGCCGGGCATTACCGCCAAGCAGCCCAGTTGGCCGCCGACGCGGGCGGCGACGGCGCCTTGGCGTTGTATCTGACCAAGGCCGACCCGCTGCTGGTGCTGCGCGACCTGCTGGGCCATTCCTCGGTGATGACCACCGAGAAGTACCTGCGCCGCCTGGACACCACCCGGATTTACCGCGACGCCTACCAACAGGCCGGTTTCGAAGGCGGCCCCTTCGACGACGACACAGACGTGGACGCGGAGTTCGCCGACGACGTCCCGGGGGTGGCGTGATGCCGGCGACGCTGACCGACGGCGGGGCGGGCATCTGCTGTGTGTTCAGCGACGCCAGCACCGCCCGCTTCGCCCTGGATGCGCCGGAAACGCAGTTGGGCTGCGACCTGCTTGTCGGCCTGGTGGAGCTGGTCCACCCGCACGGCTCGGTGAACCAGGCGTCGACGGTGGCGGTCTACGTGAAGGCGGCCCGCAATATGGTGGCGTGGCTGGCGGGGCAGGGTTTCAGCGGCGGCGCCGGGGAGCTGACGGCGGCGAAGCTGACCGAGTACTGGATGGGTCTTCGCGCCCCGTCATGCCACGAACCTGTTGCGGCTCAAGGCGTTCTTCTCCCGCCAGTGGCGGGCCATGCCCGCCGGGCAGTTCATGGCCGTCTTCGGCCCCTACGCCCAGCGCATCGACCAGGTCCTGGCCGGCTACGCCCCGGCCGTGCTGACGGCCGCGGCGGCCAGTGTCGCCGACCACGACGACGAGCTACCGCTTCGCCCCGAGGAGCACAGCACATGACCGTCGCCGCCCTGCCCGCTGGTGACGCCTCCCGCCGGTCGCCGTTCGCGGGCGCCGACGTGTGCGCCGAGGCTGGTTTCATTCTCCCTGTGGGGGCGCGGCGTTCCCGCTTCGAGGATGACGTGTGGGACTTCGCGGAGGTGATCGGCCTGCCGGTGCAGATGCAACCCCATGCCCGGCGCGTCGAGTTCGCCCCGATCGCCAACCCGGCGTGGCGGGTGGTGGCCAAAGAGTTGATGCTGGCGTTGCTGGCGCCGCGCCACGAGGCGGTGGCGACGCTGCCCCGGGCGTCGAGAACGGCGCTGCATCTGCGCACCTGCCGGGGCCGCCTGGTGCAGCTGTCCGCCTGGTTGAACTGGCTCGACGCCCGAGGTGTCGTCGCCTTGGGTGAGGTCCGCGACGGCCACTGCCACGCCTACCTGGCCGAGCGGGGCCACGCCCGCGACGCCGCCGGTGACATCGTCGGCCAGTTCGGGCCGCCCATCCGCCGGGCGGTGGCCCAGTCGGTCGTCGACCTGGTCAACTACCGGGAGCTATTCAGCGCCGACCGCGTCGACCGGGCGCTTCGACCCTGGGCCGGGGCGTCGCCGTCCGCGGTGGCGGGCATGCCCAACGGCAGGGATCAGAACAAGACCCCGCCGCTGGCCGACACCGTGCTGGCCCCCATGCTGGCCGCCGCCCTCTACCTGGCCGGGACGCTGGGGCCGCCCGCCGCCATCCTGGCCGGCCAGGCCAGAGACGCCACCCGGGCCCGGCGGCTGATGCCCACCGCCACCCCGACCGCCGCCGCCGACATCGCCGCTGTCCTCCAAGCTCACCGCCAGGCCGGTGACCCGCTGCCCCTGCTGGGCGACCACGACCAACGGGCCCGCTTCGCCGCCGGCTGGGACCGCGATGACCCGTTGCTGGCGGTCAGCCTCAACGCCGTGGCCAACGAGGCCGGGATCCGCCAGTTCGATTGGCAGTGGCTCCCGTCGCTGCGACACCTGGCCGAGCAAACGGTGGCCGAGGTCGGCACCGACCGACGATGGGGTCGTGACGCCCAACCGGTGCCGACCGCGGGCGGCGACGCCCAGCTGCCGTGGACGTTGCCGCTGAGCGGCGGCGAAGTCGTCGCCGTCACCGGGGTGATCCGCTCCGCCTGCCTCATCGTCGTCGCCGCCATCTCAGGTATGCGGGCCAGCGAGCTGATGGAACTCGTGGTCGGCTGCCGGCGACCGCCCGAGGCATCCGGCGACCGGGTCCGCTACCGACTGGCCAGCAAGATCGTCAAGGGCCAGCCGCTCGGCGGGACCGACGACGAGTGGGTCGTCATCGAAGCGGTCCACCACGCCGCTGGCGTCGCCGAACAACTCCTCGACCACGCCCAACCCGGCGACGCCCTGTTCGGCCGCTTCGGGTTCCGGGACCGCTACCGGTGGTTCCGGGCCTGGGTCAACGGCCCCGCCGGAACCCGCCTCGGCCTGGCTCCCATCCCCGCCGGCAACGTGACATCGCGCATCTTGCGCCGAACCCTGGCCGTCGAGCTCGCCTACCGGCCCGGCGGGATCCTGGCCACCAAAATCCACCTCAAGCACATCTCCGTGGCCACCACCGAAGGCTACGCGTCGCGTCCCGGCGGGGCCCAAGGGCAATTGCTGGCCGAGATCAACCGCCACGAACAGCAACGCAACCTCGATCTCGTCCTGGCCGAGTTCCGGGCCTATCAAAACGGGGTGCCGCCCGCCGGGCCCGGCGCCCGCGACCTCAACAAGTTCTTCGCCACCGTAGACGGCCAACTCGACTACGACCCCGCCGCCCCCAAGGTGCAGGGCAACGACCGCGAAGTGCTCACCCTGCTCTCCCGGCGGGCGGCCACCTTGCACCTCGGCGCCGCTAACTACTCCTGGTTTAGCGACCCGTCAAAGGCGTTGTGCCTGAAGCTGGCCGGCACCCCCAACGCCGAGGAGCCCCTGGCCGGGATGTGCGACTCGTCGCGCTGTCCCCAAGCCACCCACCACCCCTGCCACCGTCCCGTGTGGGCCGAGCGGGCATCCACCACCAAAGTGTTCCTCGACACCCTCGGCCCCGGCCGTCGCACCGAGAGAACCCGGCTCCAAGCCGACTACGACCGTGCCCGGCGCGTTGTCGCCGAGATCGATGCCGCCATAAACCCCAAAATCAACGAGGAATGACATGCGCATCACCGCCAACCAGCGCTCCCACAACGAACGAACAACGCATCCGCGACAACATGCACCGCCTCCTCGGCGGCGACATCCCCGCCGGCGGCGCCTGCGACATCAAAACCCTCGCCCGCCAATCCGGCGTCGACCGCACCGCCTTCTACGGCATCCGCCCCTACGCCCACCTACGCCTCGAGTTCGAGAGCGGCCTCCAACGAGCCGCCCAGGCCGGCCAGAACCCAGATCCTCGCGACGCCCACATCTCCCGGCTCAAACACGACCTTGCCGCCCTCACCGAACGACTCGCCCGCAGCGACCAGGCCCTCGTCGAGCTCGGCGACTTCAAAAGCCTGGCCTTGTGCCGCCTCGCCGCCCAACACGACGAGATCACCCAACTGCGGACGACCATCACCCAACCCAGCAACGTTCGCCGCCTGCCAAACCGCACCCCATCCCCATCCGACTGAATTCCTTCGATCGCCGACTCTCCCACTTCGATCGTCCCGAGTTCGCCATCCCACCACGCTGAGTGACGGTCCACGGACCTCCCATGCCGTCTGCTCGTTGGCCCGTGTGTTGCTGTTCCGTCGCCAACCTCGACCGTGGGCTGGCGTCAGATGAACGGGATCTCGAAGCCCCACGGCTGCAACGTCGACCTTGTGGCATAGTCACGATGATGAGCTGGTTCCTACTGGTGCTGGGGATCTTGTTGGCCATCTGTTTCATGGCAATGGTTCTGCAATGGGCGTTTTCGCCCGCATACCGCAGGATGTCGGCTGCGACGGACCAACGGCCTTGGATGCTCGGATTGGTGCTTCTTCCCGCTGTCGTGTTCACGGTGGCCGCATTCTCGCCTGAGAAACTCGGGTGGGCCCCGGTTGTCTCGTTGGCTCCGGTGCTAGTGGCCGGGATCTGGATGCGACGAAAGCACCGGAATCGGACAGACCTTCCTCCGGCGCTCAGACGCATGGAAGCCCTCCCCCTCAATCCTCTCGTGACGCTGCGCCACCCGATCCGCACCTGGACCGCCCAGTGGGAGGTCCTGGGTCACCCGATTCGCATCCGGCGCGAGACGAAGAAATGGCTTGAAGAACGGGACACTTCTGACACAGCTTGACTACGCGCACGGAGCGCATGATCTGGACCGGCTCGGTCAGGCTCGCCCTTCGGACGGCGACCGAACCGATCGGCGGTTCCGGGACCACGCCGCTCATGTGAAATCGGTCACAGCGGGATCCTCCGAATCGCAACACAACTCGACCACACCGATGCCAAGGCGAGGTCCGCCCCGAGGAAGCGGAATCGCCACACAAACAGGACCGCACACGGCCAGTGCAAAAACAAATCACACATTCGCAACTACCCTCGTGCGTGGGGGGACCGACCTCGTCATCGTCGCCGAACTCCTCGGGCACTCCCGCCTCGAAACCACCCGGGGCTACACCCGTTCCACCGCCGAGGACCGAAGGAAAGCACTTGATCTGCTGGTCGTCGACAAATAGTCGGGGCAACCACCCACGGACCGCTCTTATCGCGGCTCCTGGGCCGTCCGAGGTGGCCGGAATTCGCGCCCTTCGGGGCCAGACTGTGGAGACCGAGTTTCAGCCGCCTTACAGCCCCTTTGGGCCTTATCTTGGCTGCACCCCAGAAGCGGTGACCGTGGCTGAATCCACTCGGGTTCCTGCGTTGGTACCCGGTGGCTTGACGGGGAACCGGACTGGTGGCTTGACAGGAGGCTGTACACAGAGAGTACGGCCGTGTAATCTTTGTTTACAGCGAACAGTAAGGATCAGCAGGCAGCACAAGCCCCCGACCAAGGGGCGGTTGTTGGATAGGAATTCCCCCTTGGGATTGGCAAGGAGAGGGACCAAAAAGATGACACCGAAGCCCGTGGTGGAGCGCGCTTCCGATGACGAGGAGGAGCGCTCTCGCTGTATCCCCTCTCGTTTGAGGAGGCGCTACAAACGGCTCTGGCGGTCGATCCCCGCAAGGCTGGTCCTGAGGAGGTTGAGGAAGATGAGCGCCCTTCCTGACCCGGAACGGAGTGCCGAAGAACTCGCTGATCTCCGGCTCGCTGGGCTGCTCGTCGCTTTGGAAAAGTCGCTGGCCGAAGCGAGGAAGCTGAAGCAAGCCGAACCTTTTGACTACGAGGAGGCGGCGGAATACATGCGCCGAGAAGCGTTCATGCGCCGCGAGTTCCAGAAGGAGTCCGACGCTTGGGAGCGTGCCACTCCGATAGAACTCGTGCTCGCACGCCTTCGAAACGAGATCGACGCTGGATAGTGAGTTATGGACGGTCCGACTAGATACCCAGGCCACCCAGTGGTTGGACAATGAAGCTTCTATTGCTGAGAAACAGGTCGAATATGACCTGTTCATAGACTGGCTTAGTGGCCCGTCATGGGGCAGCGATGAGGAGGCTGAGCGACTGGTTGAAGTGGACGATGGTTACCGATACCGGTATTACCATCCGACTGGCCTCACTGTGGAGTCTATTTGAGGAACGGTTATTTATTAAAGAGCATTACTAGTGCTCCCGCGCGCAAGTTCCACGCGCGTTCACGAGGCGACCTTGAGGTGCTGGCCGGAGTACGTCCAAGCGAAGGGTTTCGCGGTCGGGGTCATCTGAGTAACGGCGTCAAGTGGCCAACAATTCGTCTACTAACGCGAGTTAGATGCCGGGCAAAGAGCCCGGCCCGCTCGGAAGAAGGTGGTCAGGACTGGTGGAGCGCGTCGTCGAGATCAGCGAGCACAGCCCGGCTTCGGTCGCTGAGGGTCTCGTCCCCAAAGACCTCCACCGCGACGCGGCACACACCCGCCGAACTGGAGGCACCAACGAGACGGGACAGGAGGAGGATGTCGGCAATGTCGCCTTGGCGGGCGGCGCGAACCTTCATGGCCAAGAGATGTCGGGGCGACGCGGCCACAACTGTGAGGCCCGGGCGCTCCAGGACCGCCGAGGCGTCAAGGTCCGGCCCGGGAGGGAGGTAGGAAGTCGCCTGCTCATTGAGCCACCAGGATGGGGAGGCCCAGCTCGGCGGCCACCACTCCTGCCTCGGCCACGGCGTTGAGAGCACTCGCCGCCTGCACGTTCATCTCGGCCGCCGAGCAGGCATATGACCAGACCTCGTACAGGTTCAACGTGGCCGACGTCACCTGGGTGTTCTTGATGGCGGTATCGCCGAAACGGATAAACGAACGGGTGACGGTCCCACCGCGGTTGTAGCTGCCGGCATGAAGCTCGGCGTCGCCGTCGTAGTTTTGATTGCGGTAGTCGGTGGACACATAGTTCGACAGGTCAGCGGTCAGGTTCGACACCGGGTCGATGGTCACGGGGTACACCGTGGCCGGGTCGGTCAAAAACGAATATTCGGGACGCAACACCAACGCCGCGCCGCCCGGGCCGTGCTCGACGGGCTGGCCACGATCTCGGTCTGCGCCGACAGCCCCGAACGGGCGTTGACAGCCGCGGAGAACATGACCGGCGGCGCAGAGCCGGCCACGGCCGAACCGTCCGGAGAGCGGTCAGGTTCAGACGACCGGTGACCTCCTGGGACAAGCTCAGGCCGGCCAGGTTCAACGGCAAGGAGAACACCGGCGGCGCGCTCGGCGCCTTGCGTAACACCACCGACAACTCGAAACCAGTTGTCGTGGCCGTCACCACCAAATCGCCGCCCGCGACCACATCGTGGTATGTGGCCGTCGCCCCGACAACGTCGGCGCCGGCAACGCCGCCCGCCAGGCGAAACCCACATGGCCCGAACCGGCCGTCAAGGCCGCCACCTCGGCACCCGCCGCCGTCGACCCAGCCGACAAACGGATGGCGCCCTTCGATGCCCGCGGGGCCAGCACACCGTTGGCCGCCACCAACGTCGGGTCGACCGGCACGAAACTGTTGCCCC
>JALYXV010000150.1 GCA_030947025.1 Actinomycetota bacterium
ACTTTCAACGTGCAGTCGGTCCCCGGGACAACGGTGCTTCAAGCGGTGGCCTGTTCCTCTGCTACCGCATGCGTGGCGGTAGGTCAGTTCAACGACGCCACCGGGAGCCATGGTGTTGTGGTCCCCATCACCAACGGCGTCCCCGGGGCACCCCAGGTGGTCACCGGGACGGGAATTCTCAGCGGTGTGGCCTGCTCTGACGCGACCCACTGCGTAGCCGTGGGTGCGGTGACCGATGCGAACCGCGTGAGCCGCGCTGTCGTGGTTCCTATCGTCAACGGTGTCGCCGGGACGGCCCAGAAGCTCCCGGACACTGAGGGGCTTACCGCCGTGGCCTGCTATAGCGCCACCTCCTGCGTTGCTGTGGGCACCTCCTCGTTTCAAGGTGTCGTGGTGCCCATCACCAACGGCGTCGGCGGCGTCGCCCAGTTCGTCCAGAACGACGACGGCGGCCTCACCGGTGTCGCCTGTTACGGCCCCACCGCCTGCGTCGCGGTGGGCAACAACTTCCCGCTGTTCGAGAGCGACGGCGTGGTGGTGTTGATCAGCGACGGCACGGCTGGCGCTGCCCAACTCGTCACCACAACCACGACACTCATCGCCGTCGCCTGTCGTGTCTCCGTCTGCGAGGCCACCGGCGCCCTCCAAAGCACCTCCCAGCCCGGCGTCGTCCAGATCGTCGACGGTGTTCCAGGCACCCCGCAGGCGGCCCCCGGTAGCATCAACAACCTGCTCGGGATCGCCTGCCCGACCGACACCGCCTGTGAAGCCGTGGGCAGCGGGCCCGGGACGGGCGTGTTGGTGCCCGTGAACAGTGGTGTCCCGGGGGATCCCGTGTCGGTGCCCGGCACCGCCGCGCTCAACGGCGTCGCCTGCGCCACCACCTTCACCTGCCTGGCCGTGGGTAACAACACAGACCAGAGCGCCGGTGTCGTAGTCACAATCGCAATGCAAGCAACCCCGACGATCGTGACCTCCGCCTCGGCTTCAGTTCCCGCGGGCGGGTCGATCAGCGACACCGCGAACCTTTCAGGCGGGGCGGCCCCGACCGGAACGATCACCTTCACGGCGTTCGGCCCCCACAACCCCACCTGCAGCGGCGATGCCATCTTCACGGCCACCAAGGCGGTCGCAGGCAATGGCACCTACACCTCGGGCCCATTCGCCACCCCTACTCCCGGGACCTACAACTTCATCGCCTCCTACAGCGGTGACGCCAACAACAGCCCGGCCAGCACCAGTTGCGGTGACACCAACGAAAAAGTGACGGTCACCTGCACGACCACCATCACGGGCAACCGGACCGGAGCGATCATCCTGCGCCCCGGCTCGACCTGCCTTTCGGGAGCCCATATCACGGGAAGTATCATCGTGGCCGCGGGAGCGACGCTCGACGTCGAGAACTCGACGATCACCGGCTCCATCACCGCCGTCAAACCCTCAACCTTCCGGCTGTGCGGCAGCACCATCCGAGGAGCGGTCTCAGTCACCGGGGCCACCGGCTTCGTGCTCATCGGCGACCCAGGCGACGACGGCTGCGCCACTAACAGCATCGGCGGCTCGCTCACCCTGCTCAACAACACCCACGGGCTCGAGGTGATCGGCAACCACGTCGCCGGAGTGCTGGTCGTCTCGGGCAACTCCGGGAAGGGCCCCTACCCCGAGGACACCGCCCCCGAGATCTCGGGCAACTTCCGCTAACGGAGGCGACCCCCACGAAGCGCACTCACATGGGCATCGCCGTAGTGCCCCCAACCTCCGAGTCCCAGACAGCCGACGCTCGAGCGACACGATGCAGCGAGGAGACACCGATCGTCGTCGATCGAGCCATCAGGCCGTCGACATCGATCACAAAGGTCCCCGCCACGTCTGGAAACTTTTCCCATCATCTGTTGTGAACTACCGAGTCCGCCCGGCGCCTCGTCCGAGGAGTCCCGCCTGGCGTTGAAGGTCGGGTGGCGGCCCCCCGGTAGCTATGCGGCTACTTCCTTGACTTCATGCGCCGTCGTAAGGCGGCGCCATCGCCCGGACGCGCCAGAACGGTCCATCTGAGCGGTGACGCTCTGTAGCCATGCCTGACCTGACCGACGCGTATCGACGGTTCTGCGAGCGCTGTACTTTCGACCGAGGCAGGCCAGAACTGCCGATCTGAACTGACCGTGACCCGCCGGCCGCTGGTTGTCGCCGGGGACAGCGTCCGGCATGCCGAAGCCGTGGCGTCCCCTCAGGCCCTGGCGGAGCGATTGCTCATATAGACCAGCGTCGATTGCTCAACGAGTGCTCATCAATTCTCGATTTTGGTCATAAATACTCTCGTGCTACAGATCCAGTCCGCAGGAGTTCCACTCCTCTCGTGGGGGCGATAGTCGTCCGCCGTAGTTGGCCAATTGGCCGGACGGTGGCCAAATGCGGCGGACGGTGGCCATGTTCGTGCGGAACCTACAGAACCCTACACACTGTAGGTTCCCTGTTTAGTTGGCGAGTTGTGCCGCCTGGACATGGCGAGCGGGTGGGTCTAACGGGGTCGCTGGGGTGCGAGTAGTTGGCGAATTCCTCTGGTCCCAGTCTTGCCGCCATTGTCGGGCCTGTTTGTTGAGCCGGCGCCCGAGGGCTGTGAGCTGGTGTGGTCCGCGGGGTTCGTCTCTGATGAGGAGAGGTCCTCCGCAGGCCGTCTCGAGGCCTCGGAGCGTGCGGGCCAATGTGTGGACGTCGGTGTTCAGGGCGGCGGCGGCTTCGACGAGGCTGGGGGAGTCAGCGGCGATTTGAAATCGCCGGATCCGTTCGGCGCCCCAGAAACTGTTGAGCGCCGTTGATAGCGGTTCGGGAAACGAGGGTGGCGCGTCGGGGTTGGGTCCGAGATGGCGGTCGGCTTGGAGCAGGAGTTGGTGGCCGAGCGGCGTGAGCTGCTGGGCTTGTTGACGGCGGCCGGATCGCTCAATGAGCAGACCTCCACAGGCGTGTTCGAGTTGGTCGAGTTGGTTGACCAGGACGGGCACAGTGCTCGAGAGTCGTGCTGCGCCCTGGTTGAGGGACCGGGTCCGGGCGTAGACCTGGAATCGTTCGAGTCGCTGACGGCCGCCTTGGCCGAGGATGGCGTCGGCGAGGGGGTGTGGCCAGTCGGCAGGCGCGGTGAGGCTGGCGGCGTGGCTGCCCCCGCCCCTGGGCCGGGTAGGGAGGTGTTGTTGTTGCGCGATGCGGGCCAGGTTGCCAGGGCTCATGCCGAGCTCGGCGGCGATATCTGGGAGGGTGCGACGCCGGTCGAGGTATTGGGCGCGCAGCCACGATTCGTCGACTTTGATTCGCGCTGCCCGCCCCGAGGGCGGGGCGGGGATGCCGTCGCGTCGGAGGGCTTTTCTGAGAGCGTGTTTGCTGACCTTGGTTCCGGTTCTAATGGATCGCAGAGAACGTCGATCTTCCACGACGAGCTGTTGGAGCCGTTCGGGTGTGAGCTGCGCGGGGAACGGGTTGCGCATTGTTGGCCGCCGCCCGGTTGATCGGAGCCGGCGGTTGGGCGGGTTCTGTCGGATGAGGAGCCGGACGTGGTCCAGGGTGATGCCGAGCTGCTCGGCGACGTCGCCGGGCGCCAATCGCTGCCGGAGAAGCTCCCCGATTTGCTCGGGGTTGACGCTGGCCGGATCGCGTCCCGGTAACGTCGCGACGTTGACCCAGGTGGCGGGCGGGGACCAGGTGAGGGGTTCGTTGCCGCAGCCGAGTGTGTCGAGGAGCCGGCGGGCGTGAGCGTCGAGTAGCTCGGCCAGCTGTGGTGGCATCGTGAGCGGGAAGAGGTGGTAGTTGGGGACGTCGACGGCTTCGGTGGGCCGGATGTTGTCGGGGGATTGTTCGAGGGGGCCGGCGGTAATGGTCTCCCAGATCCACAGTCGCGCCCACCGCAGCTTGCGGGCCCCGCCGGTTTTGGCTCCGGCTTGGGCGCAGATCCGGTCCCATTGGGCGGCGTCGATGAGGGTGGCGGTCGCGGCGAGCTGTCGGCGTCGTTGGTAGTCGATGGGGGCGCCGTAGGCGAGGAGACGATCGCCGAGCTGGGTCAGCGCCCGGAATATGACGGGCCCGTGGTCGGTGGCGGCCAGCTTCTGCAGGATGGTGAAGCTGCTGCGTGCCAGACCGGTGTCGGGCGTCCAGTTGGCGAGGATCGACGCCAGCGGTCGGGTGGCGCCGGGGAGGAGGAGGGCGGCGGCGGCGACTTGGCTGAACAGGTCAGGGGTGTGATCCGGGGGTTGGAGACGCACCACCCAGTCGGCCCACAAGGCGGTGGGGACATGACGGTGGCGGGGGTCGTCGCCGGCGATGGTGGGCCGGGTGCCGGTGGTGGTGCTCCGCCACCGGATCCGGTCGGTGGGTCGCAGGTAGCGGTCTCGGATGGTGATGACCCGGCTGGCCAGGGCGGTGCTGGCGGTCCGCCACGATCGCGGCAGCGGGTGGGGACGGTCTCGAACATCCGCGAGGGCGAGGGCCAGGAGAGGCTCGGGGTCGGCTCCGGTGAGGGTTTCGAACGCCCCGCTGAGGGCCGCGGCCAGGGTGGTCGTGTCGTGGAGCGCCTTGGGCTTCGTGTTGGCGGCGGTGAGGTCGCCCTGGGCGGCGACGGTGATGACGTCGGCCAGCAATTCGATGAGCGCCGCCATGGTGGTGTCGGTCGTGGCGGGCGCGAGAAGCGGGCCGAGGCGTTCTTGGAGGTCGAGCAGCCCCGGTGGGGCCGACGTCCCGTCGCCGACGCGAAGGTCGTTCCCGCAGCGGTGGTCTCCGCGTCCGGTGGCGTCGGGCAGCGGGATGTCGCAGGTGACGGTTTGGGGGGTTTCGATGTCTTGGAGTAGCGCTCTTCGGCGTTGGCGGCCGTCGCAGCGGGGACAGGTGGCGCTGAGCAGGGTGCGGTGGGTGGGGCAGGCGAGGTGCCAGGGGAGCCGCCATCTGGTTTGCCATCTCCCGTTGGTGTCAGCCAGGCAAGCCGGGCAGTAACGGCTCCAGCGCATCGGCCGGGTCATCCATTTGTGCAAGCCCGAGCCGAGTCGTGTTTTGACCAGGGCCTGGTAGCGGACCAAGGGCCGCCACATCGCCTCGAGCTGTTCTTCGCTGAGCCCGGCGGTCGCGGCCACGGCGACGAGCTGGGCGACACCTTTGCCGAGGGCGACGTCGGCGGCCGGTTGACGCCAAAACCGGGCCGCGGGTCCGAGGCTGGCGGCCAAGTCGAGGATTGGGGTGTCGAGTCGGTCCGCGTAGGCGGCCATCCAACTGTCGAGCGGCTCACCGGGAAGCGGTGGTAGCCGGATCGGCAGGCTCCTGGGGGTCGCAGAAGTTGTGGCCGCGCTCATGCCGCGCCGGAGTTGGGTCGGGCTCGCGCCGACAGCAGGCCGTGGTCGATCGCGGCTTGCAGCTCGATTCGGGCCGCCTCGGCGGCTTCGTCGTTGCGGATGTGGTCGATCAGGTCCTTGGTGAGGCGTTCCTCCCCGGTGGTGGCGGCGCGGTGGCAGCCTCGGGTGATGTACGTCATGAGCGACGCGAAGTGGCCGGTGGAGCGGACGTAGAGGTAGTCGGCCAGATCATTGGCCAGGTCGCCGGGTCGGGCGTCGGCCAGGACCAGGTCACGTTCGATGGCCAGCAGGAGCCGGCGCCAGTCCCGGCGGCCTTCGTCGGTTCCGATCTCGAAGGGACTGAGGCTGAGCCGGGTCCAGCGGCGGGCGGTCTGGGCGAACTGGCGGTCCGAGGCGGTGAGGCCCTCGTTGAGGAGATGGCGGTGACGCAGTCCGACGCCGACGTACATGAAGGTGACGGGGAACTGGTTGGACAGCCATTTGAAATGGTTTGCCACCTCGCGGCCGTCACGGCGGTTCATGTCCAAGAAATGCACGTCGTCGACCACGATGAGACGGGTCTTGCAAGACGACACACAATCCGCGGCCCGGTTGGCCAGCTGGGTGGCGTTGCCCCGCTCGGCGCCGGGGTGGCCGTAGAAGCGGCACAGCATCGAGTTGAAACTGCGCATCGAGGTGTTCGACGTCAACCCGATCCACGCCACCGGGACCCTCTCGTGGCCCTCGGCGGTGGTCGGCCCGTAGATGTCGACCTGGCGGCGGTGGAACCCGGCCGCGAACATGACCGCCAAGGTGGTCTTGCCCAAACCGGGGTAGGCGTCGAGCAGCGCCGAGCTTTTCACCTTGTCGCCGTCCTGGCGGTTGGCTTCGATGATCTCATCGAGCTCGGCGACCAGGCCGTTCACCTGCGGGGTGAGGATCGGGCCAAGGTTGGCGTGCCACACGCTGCGCTGTTCCTCGTAGCGCAACCGTTCTGCCGTGGTGAGCTGGGCCATGGCTGCCGTGGTGAGCTGGTCGGGCCGCACCCGTGCCGGGGCGTCGACCCGGGCCAGCCAGCCCTCTTTCACCGACAGGCTGTAGTCGCGCTCGAGGCTTTCGAGGTAGGTCATCGGATGACCGGGAAGGCGTCGTCGTAGAAATGGTCGGCATCGAACGCGCCGGTGTCGGCGTCGATCTCGTCGGGGTCGTCGTCGTCGCCCCCCACCGGAACCGCTGGTTTGGGCGGCGGGTCGTCGCCGAACAGGGCCCGGACGGTGGCCAGACCCTTCACACCGTCGCTGTCCTGTGCGGTGCCGGCGAGGCGGGCGGCGCGTTGCTGGGAGAGCCGCAGCGCCATGCGCCGCTCTGTCGGGTTGGCCGTCAGCCCGGCGTCCCAGCGTTCCAGCAGCTCGGCCAGGACCCGGCGGTCGTCGGCGAAACGGTCGGTTTGGGTGGCGAGGCGCCGGGCGTAGGCCAGGGACTCGGCGCTGAACGGGACCGCGATCTGGCCGGCGTGCTCCCACATGAGGGTGTGCCATTGGCCGTCGTCGGGATCCTGGAAGAACACTTTGGTGATGTCGTCGGGGTCGTATCGGATCGGCCATTTCCCCGGGTTGGCACCCCGGTAGCCGCTGCGGGCGTTGCGGTAGGCGCCGAGCGCGTCACCGTTGTAGACCAAACCGTTGAGCTCCACCCCGTAGTGCTGCACCGTCCGCCACGCCACCGGCAAGAAGTCGTACACCAGGTCGCGCCGCGCCGGGACCCGCAGCCGCCCGGCCCGGGCCACGCCGTGCTCGAACATGTCGGCCGGGCTGAGCTCCAAACCGGGCACCGCTGGGTCGACCAGTCCCTCATGGGGCTGCAGGTGGTACATGGTGGCCACCCATTCCCGGATGACCTGCTCCAACTCGGGGATGAAATAGAACGCCTGGTCCTCGACCCGCTCGCCCCGGCTGTACACGTCGGGGCCCTTGTAGCCCGGCAAGGCACCCAATAGGCCCTCGGACAGGGTCCGGAAAAACCTTTCGACGGCAGCCTTATCGGTAGGCGTGTAAGGCCGGGCCGGCTGCACCGAGATCCCCAGTCGGGCGCACACACTGAGCAGATGCTGCGACAGGTAGATGCGGCCGTGGTCGATAACGATGGTCTCAGGGTCGACACCGGGAAGGCCCGGAGCTTCGACATGGTCGGCATCGACGAGGACCACGGTGGGCACCCCGTGATAGGGGAAGATCCCCGTCCCCGTCGAACTGCGACTGTCAGGGGTGATCGCCTCGTAGAGGACCACGGCGGCGTCGACCGCCTTGGTCGACACCGGCGACAGTCGCAGCCCGGCGATGCAGCGGGTGTAGAGGTCCAAGGCGATGGTCAACTCGACCGACACCCAGCGCAACGTCAACGGCTCCATGGCGAACACGTCCAACCGGGTGGTGTCCAACAGCAAGTACTCGCCCGGCCGCGTCGGCCGCAACCGGCCGTACGCGCCCTGTGGGCGACGGGCGATCGAGCGCTTCTGTTTGGTGGCACCCCGGAAAGCGTTGGTGCCCCGGGTCAGCTCGGCCAGCGCCTCATACGCCCGTGTCTTGTGCGGGACCGCGACGATCCCCTCGCCATGGTCCTGGTCGAGACGGGCCGCGACCCGGGCCAGGACGACCTTGCGTGTCGGGCGGCTGGCATCGACATGCTCCTCGAGAACGGCCCGACAGGTATCGACCCAACGTTGGTCCAACCCGTGCAACGGGTCCGTCGCCCGGAAATGGCGCCCGTCGATCAACCCGGCGGGCCCCTCAGCCACGAACCGGGCGAACCACCGCTGGATCGTCCGGACCCCGATGCCCAGCTCATTCGCCTTGGCGTCTTGGCGGTCTGATATCGGCCTCTCGGGTCGATACTCGGCCCTCGGTTCGCCCGCGACGGCCCGGTCAGCCGAACCGGATCGGTAACCCGTCAACATCTCCTGAAGGTGTGCGACCCGCTCGTCAAGCTCGGCGCGCTCGACGTCGGTCAGATTGGCCACCAAGTGCCCGAGCGCCTCGGTGGCCGCCTCGCAGCCCGGGTCGGCGCCCACCACCGTCGACTCATCGGAAAGGACCTGGCGCACGTCGGTCACCCACACCCGGCCGAGTTGCGAACGCAACGTCACCAACGACCCGTCGATCGCCGTCACGGTGTGCAACTCACCACGGTGACGGACCCGGGTCCCGACATTCAGCGTCGTCGACCACATCGTCATGCGACACGCTCCAAGAAGGTTCGATCCGACAGGACGGTCATCAGGTCGGCCCGTAGCCGTCCCGACCACAACAAGTGCAGCAGCACTGGGCGCACCAACTCCGGCGGCCCGGTGGCGCCGCAGCGGTTCTCGACATCGCCGATCGTGCCGCCCCCGCCGGCGACCGCCATCACGGCGTCAACGACACCTGCGTCGAGGCGATCAGGGCGGCGGTAGCCGGCCAGGAAGCGCACATTGTCCAACAGCACCTCCGGGGCGCCGGTCCACACCTCATGGCCCCATCCCCGGGCCGCGAACACATGACCTGCCCACCCAAAAGTCGCCGCCACCTTCGGATCGCCAACGCGATCCGGCGGCTTCACGTTCACGATCAAGACGAAGCCTTCGCGGTCGATGAGAGCGAAATCCGGCACGTGGCGCCGGGTCTGGCCGGCCACCACCGCTTCGACCAGGAACGGCTGGGCCACGATCCAGCCGACGCTGGGTGCGAAATCGGCCAGAAGCATCCGGGCCAGCTCCAGACGGCTCTCGTACACCACATGACCGCCGGTCGTCGCCGACCAGTACAACCCCGAATAGTGCGCCTGGCCACGGTGGGAGCGGAACTGACGCCACGGCGCCACCTCGCCGCTCCGCAACACGGCCGCGTCTCCGGCAGTGGCGAGCTCGGCCTCGGCTCCGGTCACAGACCGCCACAGGATCTTGACCGACACCGGACTGCCCCGACACATGCCTTCGACGGCGATATCGTCGACCGTACCCGGTGCCACGTTCGTGTTGGGGGATCTCCCTCAACGGTCGGCAAGACGAGCGCGAGCTACAGATAACCGTCGTTCGGCGTGACTCGGTAGTGAGCCATTTGGCCGCTGGGAGCTCGCGGATCATGGGTTATGGCGTCCATTCGGTCCGTTCGGAGTGACGCCCAGATCGGACCCTCCGCCGGCCGTCGTGGAGTCAGCTGCCCCGCTCTGACCGGGGTTGATCCGCGGCACGAATCGACCACTCGGTGAAGGTGGCTGCGACCGTCCGATAGCTGGTCCATGATTGGGCATGGCCGAAGACTCGACACCCCGGGTCGAAGCTGACCGATTCAACCCGTTTGGGGTCAACCGTGTCGGCCTGAACGGGCCGGGCTTTCCTCTATCCATAGACGTGACATTCCAACGGGCCATGTGGACGGCTCACGGAACGGCCCTTCGGGCCAAGGACCTGGCGGCCCTAGTTGTCCGACTCTCGGGGCCGGTGGTCCTGGTCTTCAACATTGGGCACACGGCGTGGTCTGGCGAAGATGGCGCTCTCCTGGCTGCCGGTGAGATCGCCAACCGACAGCAGGTGCCCGCTGAAGTGCATGATATGAGGTGGGCTGCACTAGCGCCACAATCCACCGGCCTCGAAGTCCTCGTCATGGCAGCGTCCGACATACCTGCCTTCTTCGCTGACTGGAGCCTGTACGACGTCGACCTACTCGACCTGCCAGAAAAGCCGACCGTCGATGAACTCGACGAGATCGTGCTCGCGGTCAACACCTGGCGGCCAACAGACCCGCCGGTACTCTGCTCCCTCGACAAGCCAACGGTGTATTTCGGAGGCCACGACGACTGCTACTTCTATGTCGAATCTCGATCGCCACGGCTCCCGCAACTGATCCTCTGCCGCCTCCTCGCCCTCCTCGCCGGTGCCGCCCTGATCGAGGGGGAAGATGCAGCGGAGATACCAGAACCGGGTGAAGACTTTGCGGCGAACCTGCTCTCCCTGAGCAAGGTGTGGGTGGGCAGGACCTCGTCCCCGGACGGCGACGAACTTAGGATCGATCTCTCACCGAGAGGATGGCGGTTGGGGCAACCGATCCCGTACGAACCGAGTCAGGTCGCAATTCTTAATCTCTCAGCCGGCGAATGGACGCTTCGCCCGACCCGGTTGCCGACTGGAAGCCCAGCAGCGGATCCCTTGTCTTCGGCGGGACAAGGCGTCGGGGATGTTCCAACCGACTGAAGATCGGCACATAATGACGGACAGGTCCCGCTCGCCTTTTAAACCAGCCGCACACAGAGTCGGCAATCTGTCGGCAAATCCTGGTCCAGACCGGAAGCCTCCCGGTGGTCCTCTGACTGCGCCCCGGGCGACCCATCAGCCAGTCGTGACGCGTGATGTCTTCGCCATCTATCCCGGATTCGCCAGGTGTTCGCCAAGTCACTGCGGAATCCGCCATCTATATCCGGAACCTACACACACACACACGTCACACCCGGGCCATATTGGCGAAGCGGGTGTAATGATCTAGGAACGCCAAATGTGTAACGCCGGTAGGGCCATTGCGATGCTTGGAGATGATTACCTCAGCGGTGCCCCGGTCGGGCGACTCCGAATTGTACACCTCGTCTCTATATAAAAACATTACTACATCGGCGTCTTGCTCGAGACTGTTATGGGCGACGATGCCATTAGCGACGAAGTTGTGCGTGGTCTCGACGGTCGCGTCAAAAGTTGGCATTTCTCCCACAGGGACAATCTCAACGATTTGGTCCCAAAGCACGTCCGAGGTTGCAAGTTCGATAAGGCGTTGGTCGCTCACAATTTCGCCAATACGCCGGAGACGTTGACG
>JALYXV010000191.1 GCA_030947025.1 Actinomycetota bacterium
ACGGAAGTCGCCGACGTGGGCGAGCTCGGCGTGCAACGCGCTTCGCTGCTGTTCGAGGTCGGATACGTCCTGGGGTGGCGCCATGGGGAAGTGGCCTCCTCTGAGAGTATTACTACTCCCAGACTACGCAACAACGACGCCCACTTTCAAACACCACCTACCTTGCTGTCGCACACCCGTTGATACCCGGCCGAGTTTGTCTGGCTACCTGTCGCAGACAGGTTCGGACCTGAGCAGACGTGGCGTAACGCGACGGACGGGATGAACGATCGGCCGCTTGTGGAGTGCTCAAGGCGTTCCGGTCCCAGCGGTGCCGACCCGCGGTTTCGCGACCCGCCACGCGGTTGTTGGGGCATGTGTTTCGGACAATCACGACAGTTCCGACGTAGCCAGCGAAACCAAACTGCCTACGTTTACAGCGTTACAACCGCTCGGCGGGCGACTACCGAAGGCCAAATATGCCCCTGACATGCTCTTTTGTGTGTGGAGGCGATGGGAATCGAACCCACGAACCTCTTGCATGCCATGCATCCGTTCGGTCGTCCGCCCCGCCTGCTGATGTCCGTTCCCGTCGCCTCGCGTGCGCTCCCGTCCGCCGGTTCGGCCGTGCACCACAAGCGTTTTGTCGTTCGCCCTGTCCGCCGGTACCGCCTGCGTCCGCTCCGGTCCGTCCTGTCGGCCGATATTGGCTGATGGACCGGTGGCTACCTTCCTGGCTACCTCGCGAACCATGACCCGCAAGAGGTCAACCGTCCGCCCTGTCCGCCGACCCGCCAGTTCGCCTGGGGTCAGGTCAGTGCCGTCAGATGCTGACTTCCAAGACGGTACCTGCGTCGTTCGCGGCCAGCGCTTGGGGCGAGGCCACGGGGTGGCATCGCCGCCGAGTCCGACGGCCACCACCTTGCGTACCAACGGTACCACTTGTACCATCTGTCTATGAGTAACCGTCCTGGGTCTACCTCCATGTTCGCCTTGACGTACCAGTTCAAGGCCCGGGAGGCGCGCGATCATTTCAAAGAGTTGATGGACCGTGCCGAGGGTGGCGGCGTCGCCGTCCTGCGGCGTAACTCCACGATGGTGCTCGTTGACCGTGACGTTCTCGACTCCGCCCTGGCCGCCACGCACCCATTCGATGTAAAGGTCAGTTTCGCCGACGGGCAGACCTCCTTGTGGATGGACGGTGTCGCTGTCCATGGTGTGGGCAACAGCTACGACGAAGCCGAGGAGGACTTCCTCGACGGCCTAGTCGACTACGCCGAGGCTTGGGTTGAGGAGCTCCGTTTCGCTCCCAACCATCGGGACAACGCCGGTTTGGTTGACAGAGTGCTCATGTTCGCCGGCAAACGCGACGAGTTGCGTCGGGTCGTGTTCGGCGACGAGTGAAGCCCCTGCCCCACTCCGCACACCGCAAGTTCGTCGAGACAGAGGGCTGGGAGAAGAAAGGCACCGCGCGCGGATCGGGCAAGACCGGCGACCACTACCGCTACAACCTGCGTCTCGCTACAGGCGACATGTTGACCACCCGGGTCTCACGCGGTTCAGGGCAGATAAACGACCCGAAGCTCATCGCCGCCATTTACCGCGATCAGCTGGCCGTGTGCGAGGAGGACTTCTGGCGCTGTGTCGACGACGGTGTGCTTCCGCCGCGACCCCAGCCCCCGCCAGCCCTCGCCGAAGGCGACCTACTCGACGCTAAACTCGTACGGAACCTAATCCGCAGGGTCGGGCTTACCGAGGCGGAGATCGCGACATTCACGAAAGCTGACGCCGTTGCGCGGTGGGAGCAGTACCTCAGTGAAGGCGGCACCTGACCCGGATGACCTACAAATTTCCGATCGGTACGGTTTGCTCACGCGCGTTCGGTACTGCCGACCATTAGTCGCATCGCACACGGATCCGTCGTCCTGGCGTGCCGAGCGAGCTTCGAGGCCGTCGACTGGGCACACAAATAGGGAAATAGGGCCGGCTTTTGCCGCAGGACTGATCCATCGTGCCCGTTTGAGTTCAGTGCCGGGTGCGGGCTGCCGTCGGTATGCCCACCGTGTTAGAAGCCAGAAGCGTTTGTCGCTGAACCCGACCCGGCAGAGAGAACAGAATGTCGGTCGGAGCGCGTCCACGAGCCGGCGTTCAGGGACGTTCTGACCTGGCGAGGGGTCCCGGGTTGTGGGGCGGACCGCCTCATCTCGCAGACGCCAGGCCCTAGCCTGCCAAGAATGGCCGCCCCGATCCTGGTCGTCAGCGGT
>JALYXV010000205.1 GCA_030947025.1 Actinomycetota bacterium
TTTCTGCAACCGATATCCTCTCCCATCGTGGAGGACATAGATGTGATCGAGGCGTTCGTCAACGGCGGTTCCCGAAACGCTTTCGGCCCGCTGATCCATGTCGAGCGGGACGTACTGCTACTCAGCGGATGGTGGCACGTGGCGGTGCGGATCGCGCCCGATACCTTCATCCTGCGCGAAGAGGAACCTCCGTTCGAATGCGGCGTGTTAGAGGAAATGGCGGCTCAACTCGACGCCAAGGGGCTGCAGCGGCTGGGGACCGAACTCCCGGCCATCCAACCGATCGTCTACGCCGAACTGTCGATGGGCGGCTCGTCGTTCGCCGTCTGGGCTCCCGACCTGGAGTCGGGGGAGAAGACCCTAGCCGCCCGAGTCACCGATGAGACCCACTGGTCGAGCTCTCCGAAGGAGTCGGTGTCGGCCGACTTCAGCGCCGAGTTGGGCGGGGCTAGGCGCGTAGCCGGCCTGCCACCGGCGTTCGTGCTGGCCCTCGGCGTGGCCGAGACCCAGACCCAACAGCTGGAAGCGGCCATCCCCAATTGCCGGTTCGAGGCCGCCACCTTCGAGGACACGCCGCCGTCGGCGTGCGGAACACTCCTCCCCGCCTTGATCCTGGTCGACGCCAGCCAGCAGACCGGTCTCGAATTCATCATGAATCTGCGGGCCGAGGCCTGCGGGCGGTTCATCCCCGTCGCCGCGCTCACCGGCGCCGAACTCCCGCTCGGCGCCGATATCGTCCTGGACCCGAGCTCGGACCCGGGATCCTGGGTCGAGGCCCTCCAAGCGCTTCTGCCCTGAGCCCGGGTATCCACGGGCGGCGGGAGGTGTGAGTCGAGAACCTCCCTCGCCCCGTTCCGCACATGACGTCGGGTAGGGTCCGGGTCGAAGAGTTCGGGTATTTTGTCGATACGACATCCGCTAGCGCTCCACCGGTGCAGGTTTCGTCGGGCGTCGTGCGGCTGCTGACCGTCGCGCCCACCGCCGGGTTGAGCATGAAGAGGTTGCCCAAGGGGCGGCGGTAGCGGCGGCGCGGATGCGGCGCCAGTACCAGGACGGGGCGGCGGCGCTGGCCGAGTTGAAAAATGCGGTGGGCGCGACGGTTGCCGAGGTCCTGGCCGCAATTGCCGAGTGCTCGGCCCGGCGGGACGGGGCCAGGCGGGACCTGCCCGAGGCGTCGCGACGAGCGAAGTCATTGGCGGTGGCCGAGGGACGGGCGATGGAGGTGGTGTCGGCGGGCGTGGGCGCGGTGTCGACGGCTGCCGCCTTGGTGGAGTCCGCGGGTGCGCGGTTGGGGCGGGCGGTCGTGTTGCCAGGGGTCGCCGAAGCCGCGCTGGCGTCGCAATGGGTGTGGGAAGGGTCAGACGTCATCCGCAGCGCCCGGGAGCTCCGGTCGCAGGTAGGGGAGGGCGGATCGGTGTCGGACCAGGTTGTGTTCAACCGGCTGATGGAGATGGAGGACGGGTTGGCCGGCGGCTACGACGTCGTGTACGGAGAGGAGGACGGCGTCAAGTTCTTCTTCGTGGCCGACGACACGGGGCGTCAACCGTTGCCGGCGGTCGCGGCTCGGGTGGAGGCAGCGAACGGGCGCTGGTGACCGCGATCCGCTGTCTGGCCCGCCTGCCGGGCGCGGACGCCCGGTGCGGGCGGACCGAGTTGGCCAACCAGGTGGCGGGGAGCAGTCACGCCCTCGACGATGGACGGTTGGTGGCCGCGCTGGTGCTCCGGGGGGTGGCGCTCAGATCTGGGGCGGACCCACCAGAAACGCCCGGCTAGCGCCGGGCGCTGTGGGAGCGGGCGGCCGTGCTCACCGACGAGGTGTCGACCACGGTCCTGACCCTCGGTCTTCGACCGACCGGGGCCTCGGCGGTGGCGACGGCCGTTCGGCTCCGCACGGACGAACAATGCGAGGCGCATTTGACTTTGCGGGACTTGCGCCGGCTGGATCGCTGCGTTTCCGCCGGGGCCGGGGTCTGGGTGTGTGAAAACCCCCGCGTCCTGGAGGCGGCCATGGATGCTGGCAGGGGCGCGGCCATGACGTGCACGGCCGGCAACCGACGGTCGTGGTGACGATGCTGCTCGAGCGGCTGGCCCACGACGGGGCGCAACTCTTCTATCGGGGTGACCTCGACTGGCCCGGCGTAGCCATCGCCAACCGGATCATAAACGCCTACTGCGCCCAACCATGGCGCATGAGTACCAGCGATTATGAGTTGGCTCTGGCGGCCGGAGGCGAGGAGATGATCGAGCTGCCGCCCCTCGGCGACCGTCCCATGGGGGCGGTATGGGACCCGAACCTCTCGGCCGCGATGGAGCGGGCGGGCCGAGCGGTGCATGAAGAGGCGATCCTCGACCTACTGGTCAACGATCTTGTCTGACTCGGCGACCGCCCAGCGATGCCGTTGTGTCCTGAGCCCAGCCCCGCGTGTGGCCGGGGCGGGGTCACAGCTGGTCGAGGAAGTCCACCATTGCACGGTTGAACGCCGCCGGGTTCTCCATGTTCGACAGGTGCCCGGCGTCGGGAATCACGACCACGCGGGCGCCTCGGATGGCGCCGGCCATCTCTTCGGCCACGGAAGGCGGGCTCAGCTGATCCTGCTCACCGACGATGACCAGTGTCGGCACCGCGATGGCGGACAGGTCGCCCGTGGCGTCCGGGCGGGACTTGAGCGCCTCGAGCGCACCAATCACACCCTGGGGGCGGTTGGCCGCCAGCAGTTTCTCGGCCGCGGCGAGCGTCTGGGTCCGGCCGGTCGACGTCGCCCCGACGAGCGGCCCGAGCAGCTGGTCGGCCAAGGCGGTGGGGTCGGACACGGCGCTCAGCTGTTCCTGCTGCTGTTCCCGGCGGCCCCTCACCTCGGCGGAATCGGAATTGGCGCGCGTGTCGGCCAGGACCAGGGCATCCAGCCGCTCCGGGTGAAGGCGGGCGAAGGCCAGGGCCACGTAGCCGCCCATCGAGAGACCGACCAGCACGACGCGCCCCAGGTCCAGGGAATCGACCAGGGCGCCCACATCATCGGCCCAGCGCTCGACGGAGTATGCGCTCCGGTCGCTCGGCACTTCCGACCGTCCGAACCCGCGCAGGTCGGGCGCGATGACACGGCGACGAGGAGCGAGAACGCCGATCTGGGTTTCCCACATGGCTCCACACAGCGGGAATGCGTGCAGCAGGACCAGTGCCGGGTTGCCACCGCCGTCGTCGACGTACCACATGTGCCCTTCGGGTCCTTGGAATTTCGGCATGAATCCGGCATAGCAGCCACACTGAGCGATCGGCAATGGTGGCGAGGCCGGGCTTGGTGGGAATGACCTCACGAAGCGCCGCAGGGCCCATGCTAGGAGGATGGCAATTCCCGACCAGGACGTGGGTCCGTTGGCGGCGACGTTGGTGACTGCCCTCGGTCGGGACCACGTCCTGACCGACCCGGAGGTGACCGCGTCCTACACAGCCGACTGGACGGGCCGATGGCGGGGGCGGGCCGCCCTGGTCACCCGGCCCGGGTCGACCGATGAGGTCGTGGCGGTCGTGCGGGCCTGCGCGGCCGCGGGGATTGCGGTGGTGCCCCAAGGGGGCAACACAGGTCTGGTGGGCGGCTCGGTTCCGGCTGCCGACATCGACGGTGGAGCTGGGCCCGTCATTGTCAGCCTGGTTCGGCTGGGCCGGCTCGATCCGGTCGACCCGGCCGCGGCCCAGGTCACGGTGGGCGCGGGCGTCACCCTGGCCGCCTTGCAACGACACGTCGCGGCGTCGAAAACTGGCTTGGCTTTCGGCGTGGATCTGGCGGCGCGCGACAGCGCAACCGTCGGCGGCATGGTCGCCACCAACGCGGGCGGCATCCACTTCATCCGCTACGGCGGGATGCGCCAGCAGGTGACCGGCGTCGAAGTGGTGCTGGCCGACGGCCGGGTGGTTGAGCGACTCGACGGCTTGGCCAAGGACAACACCGGCTACGACCTGCCCGGTCTCCTCACCGGCAGCGAGGGCACGCTCGGGATCGTTATCGCCGCCCGGCTTCGACTCGTTCCCGCCCTACCGTTCCGGGTGACCGCCCTGATCGGCCTCCCGGACACCGCGGCCGCCGTCGAGCTGATGGCTGCGCTGCGTCGGGACGTCCCCGGTGTGGAAGCAGCCGAGATCTTCTACCAGGCGGGGCTGGAACTGGTGTGCCGGTACGCCGACCTAGTCTCCCCGCTCCCTCGGGCGTGGGGGGCCTACCTGCTGGTCGAGTGCGCGGGCAGGGACGACACCGTGACCGATGAGTTGGCCCAGTGCCTCGCCTCCACCGGCCTCGACCAGGACGCCGCCGCGGTGGCCACCGAGCGCGCCGGTCGCGACCGCCTGTGGGCTGTTCGGGAGCGGCACACCGAGGCGGTCAACTGGCTGGGCGTGCCCCACAAGCTCGACATAAGCCTGCCGCTCGGGGCGTTGGCCGCCTTCGTACCGGCCATGCACGACAGGGTGGCCGAGGTGGCACCGGATGCGACGGTCGTGCTGTGGGGCCACGCGGGCGACGGCAATCTCCACGTCAACGTGGTCGGCCCGGCCGAGGAGGACTACGCGGTCGACGATACCGTGTTCCGGCTGGTGGCGGCGATGGGCGGGAGCATCAGCGCCGAGCACGGGATCGGACGGGCCAAGGTCCGGTGGCTGCACCTGACCCGTTCCGAGGCCGACATCGGGGCCATGCGGGCGATCAAGGGCGCCTTGGACCCTGCTGGTCTGTTCAACCCCGGGGTCATGCTGCCGCCGTCCTAACCCTGCGAGCCCAAGGGCCCAGATCTCGCACGTCACGATGTATCAGGGAACTGCTGGGAGGGTCTTGTACAACGAGGACGTCAGGAAGGCGGGAGGCGATGGCTGAGCATCCGATTTTGCGACCCGGAGTACCGGTGAGCGATGCCGTCCGAGAGCTGCAGGACAAGTTGCGCGCCCATGGTTTCGATCCCGGGCCAAGCGACGGAACCTTCGGGCCCGCCACGGAGGATGCTGTTCGGCGGTTCCACGCGGCCAATGGACTGGGAGCCGACGCCGTTGCCGGACCGCAGATGTGGGCGTTGCTGGACGGGGCCCCGTCGCCGCCTCCGCTCAACCCCAACCCGGATGCCCACTCAGGCGGCCAACACCCTGACCCGGCCGGCCAGGTCGCCGCCTGGGGCTACGAGGATGGCGTCCTTGGCTTCCAGCAGTCATTCGCCTGGCAGGACATCGCGACCGATGGCATTGTCGGTCCCGAAACCGCCCGGGCCGTCCAGAAAGTGGTCGACGCCGGGGGTCTGCTCGCCGAACATTTCCACATGAACGAGTTTCGCTCGCACGGCAACCAGCGACTCAAGGTCCACCGTGAGTTGGTCCGCTCGCTCGAGATCATTCGCGGCAATCTCGGGGGAGCGCTGGGAGTTCTGAGCGGCTATCGGGATCCGGCCCACAACGCGGCCGTCGGCGGTGCGCCCAACAGCATGCATATCCAGGGCCTCGCGGTCGACCCGCAGCCCTACCTGGGCCGGGCCGTGCTCGATGGGTCAGGCATCGCCGGGGTCGGGGTCAGTCACACCGGCCCGATCAGCCACGTCGATCGCCGGGACGTGATCGGCCAACCGGCGGCCGAGTTCGCGGACAACTGACGCGTCCCCCCGCCGCACCCAGGCCGGGCTGGCCGCGTGGCTGGTGTCGGACACCGGCGGGCTTGACGTTCACGCCTCAGTTCCGCGGTCGGAGTTCGACTCGGCCTCCGGGGCCTCGGGGGCCTCCGCGGTCTCGGGCGTGTCCTCGGCGAGGATCCGGTAGAGGGCCCGCCGGGTTTGGGCCAACACGGCGCTGGCCTGGGTGATCTGATGGTCCGTGCCCGCGTGAAGCACTTGCTTCATCGCCCCCACCACCTGCGGGATGAGCTGGGCGAACTCCATGGCCGGTCGGCCCACCGAGTTGGCCGCCTCTTCCCACGGCACGCCCATGGTGTCGCGATGGCTGTCTACGTAGGTCCTGCCCGCCTCGGTGACCTGATACTGCCGTCCGACCTCGGCGGTGGTGCTGACTACCAGCCCCTCGTCCTCCAGCTGCTGAAGCACCGGGTAAACCGAGCCGGGGCTGGGACGCCAGGCGCCCCGGCTGCGTTCGGCCAGTTCCTGAATGATCTGGTAGCCGTTGCGAGGCGTTTCCGCCAACAGCAGCAGCACCGCGGCCCGAACATCACCTCGCCTGGCTCGGCCGCCGCGACCACCCCGGCCCCGGCCCCGTCCCCCCCAGCCACCCCAGCCGGGCGGACCGCCGAAACCGGGACCGCCGAAACCGGGACCGCCGGAGCCGGGACCGCCGGAGCCGGGACCGCCCGAACCCGGGTCGCCGAAGCGGCCGCCTCGCCGGCCTGGTACACCGTGTTCGCCGCCTCCGTGGCCGCTCGCCATCGCCCGCCAGGGCGTGCCTCTGAGCCATGCCGGGGGGCGGCTCATCCAACCAAACTGTGCTTCTGAACTCATATGTGCCTTCCTTTCGCTTTCGAACACTAACGATACATCGTTAGTGTTCGGAAGGCAACGGGGATTTGGTCGGACGGAGCCCGATGCGCTACGCAAAGAGTTCCGGCACGGGCTGACGACCATCCAAAGCGCGAGGCCGAAGCCGGCCGAGCCGGTGCCCGACGCTTTGCCTCTGGTGCGGGCCGCCATGGGACGGCTACGGACGAGCCCCTTCAGCGGGGCAGAGGCGCGTTGGCGAGGATGCAGGCCAGGGCGGCGTAGCCCTGCGCGCCGGCCCGGAGCGAGTCGAGGGTGATGAACTCGTCCACCTGGTGCGCCATGTGCTCGAGTCCCACGCCAAAGCCGATCGTGGGAATGCTGCGCTCGCCCGCCAAGTAGGAGCCGTTGGTGCAGAACGAGTAGTGGGTTGGGGCCGATTCGAGACCGACTCGCTCGAGGGCTCGGCGCGAGGAGGCGACTAAGGGCGATTGCTCCTCGGTCCACCATGCCTTCTCGAACTCCGCGGCCGTGAGGTGCCGTTCGGTCCAGGTGTCGAAGTCAGCTTGGACGACGGCGAGCTGGAGCTGCGGCTGCTCGTTCCACTCCGCCCAGGCCCGGCGGCCGCAGCCCTCCAGCGCCCCGATCAAGGTCTCGGGTGTTTCGCCGGGCAGGAACCGGCAGTCGACGCGGGCGACGGCCTCGCCCACGGTCGACACTGACGGATAGGGCGCAGACACGAGGTCGATGCAGGTGATGTCCCGACGCCCCAGATGCGGGTGGCTGGGATGCTCGAGGTGCCGGATCTCGTTGATCAGCGCGGCTACGGCGTCCACCGCGTTGAGCCCGTGGCGGGCGTGCCCGGCGTGGCAGGGCCGCCCCGTCACTCGCATCTCCAGCTTGCACCGGCCCCGCTGGCCGATGCACAGCCGGGTGTCGCTCGGTTCGGTCGTGATGGCGCAGTCGGGCTGGAACTGCTCGACCACGCTGGCCAACGCCGCGTCCCTCGATTTCCTCCTCGCACACGCTGGCGACCAGGGCCACGGTTCCCATGAACGGTCCGGTCTGCCGGGCCGCGGCCAGGCCATAGGCGGCGGCTGCGATCGAGCCCTTCTGGTCGCAGATGCCCAGGCCGTAGAGGCGGCCGTCGCGGATGGTGCCGCCAAAGGGGTCGACGGTCCATCGGGTTTCGGAATGAAGAGGAATGGAGTCGATGTGGCCGTCGATCAGCAGGCGGGGGTGGGCGCCTGATCCGATGACGCCGACGGCGTTTCCGACCGGATCGATTTCGATCCGGTCGAAGCCAAGGGCACCGAAGCGGTCCGCTGCCATTTTGACCGCGGCCTGCTCGTTGGTGGAAACACTCGGTGTGCGCGCCAGTGAAACGGCGAACTCGACCAGGCGACGGTTGTCCAGGTCGTAGCGCATGGTCATGTACGGTACGCCGCCCCGTCGATGGCCAGGACGTCCTCGGAAGCGTCCAGAGATGTCCGGGCTGGTGGCCGCTGTCGCCGGGTGTCGACTCCTGATGGGGGCCCAGAACCGAGGCTGACTCCCCAACCGGCGCAGCCACTGGTTGCTCTACGCCCTCCAACGGACGCGGAATCCCCGCGACGAGTGTCCGGAGTCAGACGAGGACCCGGCGGTACAGGTCCACGGTCTCGGCCGCGATCGCGGGCCAGGTGAAATTGTCGAGCACGCGCTGCCGCCCGGCCTCGCCAAACCGCCGGGCGGTGGCATGATCGTGCAAGAGCGCGTTGATCCGCTCGGCCAGGTCGTGGACAAACTCTGGACCGGGTGCCACCAGGTATCCGGTGTGCCCCTCGACCACAACCTCGGGAATCCCCCCGGTGGCGGTGGCCACCACCGGCGCACCGCACGCCATGGCCTCGACATTGACCAAACCGAAGGGTTCATATCGGGACGGGCACACGAAGACCGAGGCGTGGCTCAATACCTGCACCGCTTCTGGTCGCGACATCGGCTCCTCGACCCACACCACACCGGCCCGCATTGTGCGCAAGTCCGCCACCGCGCCCGCCACCTCGGCCCGAATCGCCGGCGTATCGGGCGACGCGGCGCACAGGACCAGCTGGGCCGAGGGGTCGATCCAGCGGGCCGCCGCCAGCAACTCGAGGATGCCCTTTTGGGCCGTGATCCGGCCCAGGAACACCACCGACTGCTGGTCCGGGTCGATCCCGTACTTGGTCAAGGTGTCGATTCCCAGGTCGGGCTGGTAGTCGTCCGGGTCGACACCGTTGTGGATGACGGCGACCCGCTCCGGATCGACTGCGGGGTAGGTCGTGAGAATGTCGTTCCTCATGCCCTCCGATACTGCGATCACGGCGTTGGCCTCGTTCACCGCGGTGCGCTCACAGAACAGCGAAACGCCATACCCGGCACCGAGTTGTTCCCGCTTCCACGGCCGTAGCGGTTCCAGGCTGTGGGTGGTCACGACATGGGGAATATCGTGCATCTGCTTGGCCAGGTGGCCGCCCAGGTTGGCGTACCAGGTGTGGCTGTGCACCAGGTCCGCCCCCTCGACCCCCTGGGCCATGAGCAGATTCACCGAAACCGGCTCCAACCCGCGGGCATAGGGGCCACCGCCCAGCACCTCCCATGGGCGGTAGGCAGCCACTACCAGGGGCGACGCCCGGGGAGCGCCGAAACAGTGGACGGAAATGTCGACGAGGTGGGCCAGTTCTGCCGCCAGGTGCTCCACGTGCACTCCGGCGCCCCCGTACACCTCAGGTGGAAACTCCCGGGTGAGGAGTGCGACCTTCATGGGTGGAGCGAGCAGAGCGCATGCGCCGACCAGTCCATGCGGGGCGGGCGGTCCGGGCGAAGCGGAGAGGTAGGGCGGGGCACCAGCGGTCAGCTATCTGGAATCGTCTGACCCTTACCCAGGACGACTATTCCGCCCTCGGACACGGTGAACCGGCGGCGGTCGAGGTCGATATTGAGGCCGATGTGGGCGCCCGGGGGGACCTGGACGTTCTTGTCGATGATCGCATTGCGGATGACGGCGCCGCGTCCGACCCGGACATCGTCCATCAGTACCGAACCGTCGACTTGGGCGTGGCTCTCAACGACAACCCCGGGAGAGATCACCGACCGGCGTACCGTTCCGCCCGAGATGATTGCTCCGGCCGACACCATGGAGTTGAGGGCCTGGCCGGTCCCCTCGACCCCCTCGAACACGAACTTGGCGGGGGGACGGGGAGGCCCGGACGTGTAGATGGGCCAATCCCGGTTGTACAGGTTGAAAATGGGATGCACCGATACCAAATCCATGTGCGCCTCGTAGTAGGCGTCGAGTGTGCCGACGTCGCGCCAGTAGGCCCGGTCCCGCTCGGTGGCGCCGGGGACCTTGTTGGTCGCGAAGTCGTACACATGGGCCTTGCCGGCGGCGACGAGCGCGGGGATGATGTCGCCGCCCACGTCGTGGCGTGATGCCCCATTGGTGGCGTCAGCAGTCACTGCCTCGACCAGGGCCTGGGCGGTGAAGATGTAATTGCCCATCGAGGCGTACACGTGGTCGGGGTCATCGGGGAGTCCGACCGCGCCGGTCGGCTTCTCCAGAAAGGCTCGGATGCGTGTCCCCGCGCCCGACGCGCCCGACCCGGCTGACGCGGCCGACCCGGCTGACCCAGCCGACCCGGCTGACCCGGCCCCCGCCGATTCCGCCTCGATCACCCCGACGCTGCTGGCCTGAATCAGCGGAACCCGTACTCCCGCAACGGTCACCGCCGCCCCCGATGCGATGTGCTGGTCGAGCATCTGGCGGGGGTCCATGCGGTAGATGTGGTCGGCGCCGAACACGCAGATGTAGTCGGGACGCTCGTCGCCGATCAGGTTGAGGTTCTGGTAGATCGCATCGGCCGATCCGAGGAACCACCGCGGTCCTCGCCGCATCTGGGCGGGCACGGGCGTCACGTAGTCGCCCATGAGGGTCGAGAGCCGCCAGGTGCGGGAGATGTGCAGGTCCAGGCTGTGGCTCTTGTATTGCGTGAGCACGACGATGCGCAGGTAGCCTGCGTTGGCCAGGTTGGACAGGACGAAGTCGATCAGCCGATAGTGGCCGCCGAAGGGCACCGCGGGCTTGGCCCGGTCGGCGGTCAGCGGTGCGAGACGCTTGCCCTCGCCCCCGGCCAGCACCATCGACAGCATACGAGCGCTCACTCCTTTACCCGCCTGGCCGACACGGGAATAGACCGTACCCGGCATGAGCGATCGTGACCCAGATTCCCGGATCCGGGAATGTCAAAGCTGGCGCGTCAAGGCCCAGCCGAACACGAATGTCTGGTAGCTCCACAGCTCACGAAGGCCAGATGGCCGAGCACCGTGAGCGCCCGTCCCCGCCACAAGGCGGGATCGAACACGCACACCTGAATGAACAGCCGGCTCCCCCAAACGATCACCCCGCCCCCAGGATGACCACCGACAGGTGGTCGGGACGCAGCAGGTCGGACGGCAAGACGGCGGCCATCACGCCAAACAACCCGCACAGGACGCCGATGAAATAGGTGTGCACGTACGAGACCTGCCGGGTGAGGACCGAGACCCGTCGTAGCTCGTCGCGCCAGCCGAGGGCGCGGGGCAGGATGAGGTGAGAGGCACCGAGCCCCAGCAACACGATTCCCGCCATTCGCAGGTGGAGGGCGGGAGTGGTCATCCATGTCATGACGGAGCAAGCGCCCATCCCCCTACGAAATGGGTCTTGTGGACCTCGTGGATGAGGCCGAACCCGACTCGCTCGGCCACCGCCATCCAGGTGCGCCGGGTTTGGAAGTGCCAGGCGCCGGGACCGAAGGCCGCGACATTGGCCCAATCCCGAAGGTGCTTGACGAGGATGACCCGGCCGCCTGGTGCCAGGGGCCGCCCGAATTCGTCGAACAGGCCGGCCCGCTGCTCACGGTCGCGGATTTCGTGGGCTGAAAACACCAGCACGATGGCGTCGAGGCTGCCCGAGCGCAGCGGCAGCCGAGGGCAGTCGCCCATGGTTCAGCACCATGGCCCTGGGCCTGATCGACATCGAGGGTGACCGGATCGCGGTCAGGAATCCCCGGTTCCTCGAGATCGGCGCCGACCTGGCCGCCCTCGGCGTCCCCCTCGACGAAGTGGTCGAGGAGTACGCCCGGCTGCAACACGCCACCGTCGCCATCGCGGAACGCTTCACCCAGCTGTTCGAGCGTCACCTGTGGGCACCGTTCCTGGACGCCGGCCTGCCTCGGGGGGACATCCGTGAGCTCATTTCGGTGCTCCAGCGGTTGAGCGCCCTGGCCGAAGGAGTCGTCGCCCTGACGCTCAGTCAGTCGTTGAAGCGAGCGGCTGCGTCTTTTCTCACCTCCCAACAAGTCCGCCTCGACGGGGCCGGAGTGCTGGGCGAGCTCAGACCGCTGGCCGCTGCCGCCGGGCTCGACCTGTCCGACGGGTAAGGCCGCTACTCCCACTCGATGGTGGCCGGGGGCTTGCTGGTGATATCCAGCACCACCCGGTTGACCTGCTCGACCTCGTTGGTGATCCGGGAGGAGATCCGGGCCAGCACGTCGTAGGGGAGCCGCGACCAGTCGGCCGTCATGGCGTCCTCGCTCGAAACCGGGCGCAGCACCACTGGGTGGCCGTAGGTGCGTTCGTCGCCTTGGACGCCGACCGAGCGCACGTCGGCCAGGAGCACGACCGGGCACTGCCACACGTTGCGGTCGAGCCCGGCCGCCGTCAACTCGGAACGGGCGATGGCGTCCGCCTCCCGCAGCACCGCCAGGCGCGACGCCGTCACCTCGCCCATGATGCGGATGGCCAGGCCGGGCCCGGGGAACGGCTGCCGCCACACGATCGCCTCGGGTAGCCCCAACTCGGCCCCGAGCGCCCGCACCTCGTCTTTGAACAGCGCCCGCAGCGGCTCGATCAGGCAGAACTTCAGGTCCCGCGGCAGCCCGCCCACATTGTGGTGGCTCTTGATGTTGGCGGTGCCGCTCCCCCCGCCCGACTCGACCACGTCGGGGTACAGCGTCCCCTGGACGAGGAACTCGATGTCCGACGGCGAACCGGCGCCCGGACCACCAGCCGCCGACGCCCCCGAATCCGCCTCGATCACCTCCCGCGCCGCCTGCTCGAACACCCGGATGAACTCCCGGCCCACGATCTTGCGCTTCTCCTCCGGGTCGACCACCCCTGCCAGGGCGGCGAGAAAGCGATCGGCCGCATCCACCACCTTCAGCCTGATGCCGGTGGCCCGGACGTAGTCGCGGACGACCTGTTCCCGTTCCCCTTGGCGCAGCAGCCCGTGGTCGACGAACACGCACGTCAACTGGTCGCCCACCGCTCGGTGCACCAGGGCCGCGGCCACGGCCGAGTCGACCCCGCCCGACAGCCCGCACAGCACGTGCCGGGGACCCACCCGGTCGCTGATTGCCTTTATGGTGCTCTCGATGATGCCCGCGGTGGTCCAGCGCGGTTCGATCCCCGCGCCATCGCGCAGGAAACGCTCCAGCGTGGCCTGTCCGAACGCCGTATGAATGACCTCGGGGTGCCACTGCACGCCGAACAGCCGAGCCGCGGGATCCTCGAACGCCGCCACCGCCGCCCCCGGGCTCGAGGCGGTGACCTGGAAACCGTCGGGCGCCCTCACCACCGCGTCCCGGTGTGACATCCACACCGGTTGGGCGACGGGCTGGTCACCGAACAGGGTGCTGCCCGATTCGAGCCGGGCATTGGTGCGCCCGAACTCAGCGCCGTCGGTGCGGGCCACCTCCCCGCCCAGCCCGGCCGCCATCAGCTGGAAGCCGTAACAAATCCCCAGCACCGGCACCCCCGACCGGAACACGGCCGGGTCGATGGTCGGCGCATTGGAGGCGTAGACGCTGGCCGGGCCGCCCGACAGGATGATGGCCGCCGGGCGCCGGGCCAGGAGCTCGGCCGCCGGGAGGGTGTGGGGAACGATCTCGCTGTAGGTGTGCGCCTCCCGGACGCGCCGGGCGATGAGCTGGGCGTACTGGGCCCCGAAGTCGACCACCAGGACGGGCGAGGAATCGAGCCGATCGTCGCCGGGATCGGGGCCAGCCATGACCAAGGCTACCTAAGGGCAGGGGGGGAAAAGTTGATCGCCGTGGCCGTTGGCGCGCCGGCCCCTTCCAGGCCCGGAGTGGCAGTGCCCCGGCCCGTGCGGCGGCACGCCCGGCAATGAGCAACCGACCCAGGCCGGCCGCGCCCGCGGGCGGGCCGCGAGCCCCCGCCGGTCATGCTCGTTTGGTCGATGGAACCCAGCCTGGTCCGACCTGGCCCCGGGTGACCACGCGCCCGCGTCGTTTCTAGCTGCGCTGGATCCGGGCCTGGCGCAAGCGGGGCGCCTCGGGACCTCCCTCGATGTGGTCGACCAGCTGAGCCACGTATCGGGCCACCAGTTCAGGGTCGGTGCGGGGCAGCCAGTGCCCGCCCACCACCTCGGTTCGCCACAACCGGTCGACCCACTGTTCCAACCCTTCGCTCAGGGCGGGCGAGACGAAATGATCCTCGAGCGGCACGATCACCTGCACCGGCACGGTGGTCGGGCGGGGATGGGCCCGGGTCATGCGGGGGCCGAAGTTGGCCCGGTACAGGGCGATGCCCCGTGCGCCGTCCTCGGCGACAGTCGGGGCGGGGTAGGAATCGGAGCGGCCCACGTGCTCCACCCACTGCAGGATTCGGGGCCAGCCGCGGCCGAGCCCGGCCCGCCAGAGCGCAGCCGCCCCGGGGAGGTGAAAGGCGGCGACGTACCACCACCGGAGCTGCTGGCCCAGTAGCTGGCTGAGGTGGTGCGGGGTGGGATGGCGCCAGCGGATCGCGGCCCAGGCGGCGGCGTGGTCCAGACCGGGGGCGTAGAGCGAGGTGAACGAGGCGATGCGGCCCTGCAGCCGGTCGGTCGAGACCGCCTCCCAGCCCTGGATCGATCCCCAGTCGTGGCCCACCAGGTGCACGGGCCGGTCGAGGCTGGTGGCGTCGACGACCGCGGCCAGGTCCTCGATCAGGTGGGACAGGCGGTAGCCGCCGGTGCTGCCCGGTGCCGACGAGGCACCGGCCCCTCGAACGTCGTAGGCCACCACGTGATAGTGGGAGGCGAGGAGCGAGGCCACCGGCTGCCATACGGCCGAAGTGTCGGGATAGCCGTGCACCAAGAGGACGGTCGGACGGCCATTGGATGCGTCGCCCCACTCGGTCACGGAAAGGCGAATGCCCCCTTCGCCCGAAATGACCCGCGACGAGGGCACCATGGGCGTCAAGGTATTGGGTGGCGCAACGGTGTTGAATTCGGATTCATGGCCGGTGTGCTGGGAGAGATCGTCGTCGACTGCCAAGACCCGTTGCTGGTGGGCCGCTTCTGGTCGGCTGTCCTCGGGTGGCCGTTGGCCGAAACAGACCGGGGCTACTGCTGGCTTTCGTCGACGGGTGAACCGGCGGCCCGACCGCTGCTGGTATTCGTGCCTGTTGCCGAGCCCAAGTCGGGCAAGAACCGGATCCACATCGACGTGAACCCGTGGGGCTGCGAACAGCCTGAAGAGCTGGAGCGGCTCCTGGCGCTCGGAGCCCGACCGGTGGACGTGGGGCAGGGGGAAGTTCCGTGGGTGGTACTGGCCGACCCGGAGGGCAATGAGTTCCGCCTGTTGGGCCGCCAAGCCAAGAGTTCGGCCTCATAGGCAAAGCGGGCTCGCACCTCTGGTCTGTTGGCGAATGCTGGGAGGAGCGCTTTGATCGCGACCGGTCGACGAAGTCGCCGATGCTCACCTCGGATTACTGCCCC
>JALYXV010000271.1 GCA_030947025.1 Actinomycetota bacterium
GGCGGCCGGGGCGGGACATCGGCGGGTGGCGGCACAGCTGGATCGGCCGGCGTCGACGGTGCGGGGCTGGTTGCGTCGTTTCCGTCTGGCGGCGTTGCGGGTGGCGGCGCATTTCGTGGTGTGGGCGGTCCGACGGTGTGCCAGTGCGGGTGGGCCGTTCCACCGCCGACGAGTGGATCCGGGCGTGGCGCAAAGGCGGGTTCGAGGCATTGAAACCCAAGCCCCGGGCCGCGTCGCCGAAAGTCCCCGCCGAGGTGTTGGACCTGGCTGAGGCGCTCAAACGCGAGGCGCCGGAACGCACCGCCGCCCAGGTGTGCCAGGTGTTGAAGGTGGCGGTGGGGTGGGCGCCGAATCCCCGGACCGTTCAACGCCACTTTCATCGCATCGGGATGACCCGGGCGTCGCTGGCCGCGGGCCGGGCGGTGGCGTTCGGACGTTTCGAGGCGACCCGATCGAACGAGCTGTGGGTGGGCGACGCCCTGCACGGCCCGATCACCGAAAGGCATAAGGCGATCCTTTTCGCCTTCTTGGACGACCATTCGCGCCTGTTCACCGGGTATAGGTGGGTGACCGCCGAGGACACCCTTCGAGCCGAGGTGGCTCTGCGTATCGGCCTCGCCAGCCGGGGGGTCCCCGACGCGGCGTATTTGGACAACGGCAGCCCGTTCGTGTCCCACCAGCTTTTGGGGTCTTCTGCTGCAGCTTGGGGATCCGGATGATCCATTCCCGCCCCGGCCGTCCCGAGGGTCGCGGCAACATCGAACGGGTTTTCCGCACCGTCCGCGACCAATTCCTCGTCGAGGTCGCCCACACCGGCGGCGAGATAGGCACCGTCGCCCGGCTCAACGAGCTGTTCTCGGCGTGGGTCGAGACCGTCTACCACCACGCCACCCACTCCGAGACGAACATGACGCCGCTGGAACGCTTCGCGGCGGGCGGCACCCCGAAATACCCGACCGCCGAGCAGCTCCACGAGGCGTTCTTGTGGTCCGAGACCCGCACCGTCACCAAGACCGCCACCGTCCACCTCTTCGCCAATACCTACGAGGTCGACGCCGCCCTCGTCGGCCGCAAAGTCGAGCTCGTCTTCGACCTATGTACGAGGGCGAATTATGGGGGCTGGCGCTGACGGTGGGGCGTTTGGGCTGGTCATGGCGGGTGCGGGCCGAGCGGTCTGAACATAATTTTCGGCGGTCTGTGCGGGAGGCTTCGTCCACCGGGACGGTCCCGGAGAAGGAGGCAGACCATGAGTTTCGACCCGAACCGGGGAGGCAGCGGGCCGCTGGCAAAGCATGTCGTTGGCTTCGCCGACGAGCTAGTCAGGCAGGGTTACCCGCCTGAGCGGGCGACCCGCCATGTGCGGTTGCCGGCGCTCAGGTCGTCGCGCAGCTGCGTCGCCGACGCCGTCAGGGACCGTTGCGTCATCTCGCGCTGCGTGCGTTCACCCGGTGACCCCAACAGCCAGCCGTTGCGGTCGCACATATTCTTGAGGGCCTGGTCGGTGAGGTCGAGGGACCCCTGTCGGCGGGGTGCGCGTCGCCCACAGCGCCTGTTCCAGCGTCAGCTGGCCGCCGCCCGGCCGGGTCAGGCGCGCCGCCAGGCCCGGCTGGGTCAGGGATATCACCCCCACGGCCAGCGCTCGGTCGTCGGCCGTCGCCAGTTGGCTGAGCGTCCGCAGCCACCGGTGCCCCTCGGCTGCCGCCCGCACGGTCGCCGCCATGTGCTGGACCGCGGTGGCCATACCGTCCCAGCCGAGCAGATCGTCGTGGCTTTCGATGATCGCGGCGGCCGGCCCTACCGACATGGCCGGCACTTTGCGCATGACCTCTACCGACACGCCGTGCTCGAGGCCGTTGGCCAGTATCCACAGTCGCGGTAGGTCAGGGTCGGAGAGTGCTTGCGCTTGGCGAATCTGATCGCGGGCCAGAAACAGGTGGAGCGCATCGTCGAGCTGCGCCCCGGACAACAGGTTGAGGCTGGCCAGCCCGGGCACCGTGGGCCCCTTCCGATGCGTGGTGCGGGCGATGAGCCCCCCGACCCCCGTCGCCAGGTCCCTCGCCGTGGCGGCGTGGATGTCGTAGCGCCCCGCCGCCTGGGATATACGTTCGTCTTGGGCGCGGGGGGTGCGGGCGTAGACCGAGTCGGCGATGTCCTCCAGGACGGCCAGAGCGCGGGTGTGCTCTGGCCAGGCCCGTGGGCCCCGGTCCTGGCGGAGCAGCTCCTGGCAGAGAGCCGCGGCCCGATCGCCCGGCGTCCCGCCGGGCGGCGTCTCGGAGGGCCACATGGTGACGGTCCGATCGGGGATGCCAAGGGTCCGGTCGAAACGGTCATGCATCGTGATGCGCCGGGCCTCCCAGGGGCTCTCCCCCGGCTCCCGCTCGGAGGCGTCGAACCCGGCGGCGGTGGTGAAATAGTTCCAGTCCCGACTGCCCTGAGCGGCCGTGCGACGGTCCCGTCCGAGGTCGGGGTCACGCATGCTCACCCCTCGACCCTCCCGGCCCGGCGCTCGGACTCCATTTGTGTCGCCGTGACGACGGCGGTCATGGCCAAACTGGCCACGTCGGGGGTTCCTGCGGTCGCCTCGAGGCACCAGCCGTCAACGGTTTCGTGGAGCTCGTAGACCGTCCCCGCGGCGCGGATCGCGACGACTCCTGCTTCGCCGAGCCGGCGCAGCGCGGTCCCGGCGCCGGCTAGCGCGGCGGCTGCGTCGGCGTCGTCCTCGGCGTGTGCCACCCGTGCCCCGGCCAGCGTCCCGGTATCCCAGCCGGCGTCACCGAACAACGCCGTCGCCCGGCGCCACTGGTCGGGTCCGTGGTCGCCGGCCCCGTACAGGACCGAGGTGTCGTCACCGGACATGCTCATCGACGTCCTCCTTGGTTGATGTGGAGCACACGCTCCCCTGCTGCTTTTGCCTTGTTGGCCCTCGGCATCTCCCGGCCGCTCACCTGTAAACGGAATGTCTTGCCGGGTCAGCGCTCGGGGCCCAGGTCGGGCCGGACGGGCAGGGCGGCTCTGGGGGTCGCAGCAGGCGGTCCTGGCGGTCCATCGCCTCGTACAGGGTCGGCAACGCCCGGATGTCCGTCGGGCGGCCCGCGGCGGCGGTGGAGCGGATGACGTCGCTGAGGCTGGCCACCGGCAGGTCCTGGCCGCCGACCTTGCCCATGCGGGCGGCGCGGATCAGATCGTCGTAGCCGCCGGTGCCGCCCGGCCGGAACGACAGGTCGAACTCTCCGTGGGCGCACACCAGGTCCAGGTGTCGGAGCGGACAAGGCAGCCGGGGTCCTGGTTGAACGCCAAGCCGCCCGGGACCTCGGTGCGCACCCGGGCGTCGAGCTCGTCCAGCGCCGCCGACAGCCGCTCCAGGTTGGCCCGCCCCGCCGCCGGGGTGAAGTCGATTCCCTGGGTCGGCGGCAGCAGCGCGCCGTGCTGTCGGGCGGCGAAGGCGCCGATGGTCACGTAGCGGACCTGGTGGCGGTTGAACACCTCGACGATCCGCTCGGCGTCCAGTCTCGGCGCGTCGCCGGCGCCGCTCAGTTCTACAGGGCGACCCGGTTCCGAGCCATGATCCACTGCTGGTAGCGGTCCCACTGCTCGCGCTTGTCGTCGGGCCATTCCTGGCGGATTTTCGCCAGGACCTGGTCGTGGTCGGCCAGCGCCACCAGCTGCAGGCGCAGGTCCAGGCCGGCCGCGTTGATCAGCTTCAACAGTGTCGGCATCGACGGTTCCCGGCGCCCCGTCTCGTAGGCCGCGATCATCGGTTGGGGCACCCCGGCCAGGGTTGCCAGCTGGCGTTGGGTCAACCCGCTCTGGCGTCGGGTCAGGCGCAGCAGTTCCCCCGCCACGGTCGTCGGCTCGACCGGCGCCGCTCTGCCCACCACGCGCTGATAACGGATCGTGTATCGCCGGGTTCGGGTTCAGTACCCCGAGGTTCCAGGCTCGCAGGCCCTGCAGATGCTCGTCGGTGACGGCCAGGGCGCTGAGGTCGACGGCCTCGATCGTCTCGATCCCCTGGGCCGGGCCCGGCACCACAAACAACGAGCCGGGCGCGCCCGCGCCGACCAATTGCAGGGTGGCCATGACCCTGGCCTCCGAGGGGACGTCCAAAAGGACGCAGCCACATCGTAGACCAACTCGGACAGTGCACTGCGACGGCGCGCCCCAACACCGCCGCATGGTTGGCTCGCTCCTCGGTCGCGAAGCTCAAACAACATCAATAGGGCCCGTCGACAACGGAGGGCACGACGGCGGTGGGGAGTGAGACAATCACCACCCGTATAACCGCCTCGGAATCGCTGGCGGCGGACAAACTTCCGGCCTCCTTTCCTTGGGGATGGCTGGCCCGAGGAAGGGGGAGGCGTCGACCCGGGCCCCCTCCGAGTGGGTCAGCTCACCTTCTAAGGCTGCTCGGCCACCGTCCAACTTTCGACAACAACGCCACGGTTGCCCTTCGGCGATCGTTTTCGTCAGTTCCGGGAAACACTCACCTGCCCCAATGGACGGACGGCCTTCACCCACACCGCTGCGGTCCTTGGCCGCTCCCGTTTGCCTTTGCCTTTGACCGTGGCTCGTTAGACGGTGTCGTCGCCGGCTGCACGTGCTCGACCGGGCAAGCCGGCTCCGACCACGGGGAGGACGGCTGTGCGACTCTGGCCCCCGCGGGAAGCACGAAACGACGCTGCCTGAGGTAGGCGGACATCGAGTCCAAGACCGTCTCCTGCCATTCACGACCTCTGCCATCCGTTCACCAGCTCCTCCGGACACGTCAGCCTCGGGCGCCAGCCGGTGCGTCGCGATGCAGCTCGGCCGCCGCAGAGACAAACGGTATTCCGCAACGGGGTGTCTGTCCACACCCTCTGTGGATATTCCCGCGCCGAGCCGCGATGGCGTGTCGCCCGCCACCGGGATGGGACCAAGAACATGACGATGCCTGCTTTGCCAAGGCGCGGCGGCCGGCAGGCCACAAACAACGAGCCGGGTGTCGCCCGCCAGGGCGGCCGACAGCCGGGCGCGCCCTCGCCAACCAATTGCAGAGACGCCATGCCCTGGCCTCCGAGGGTCGCCTCAACACGACGCGCTCGCACTGGATCTAGGCGCACCACATAGGGGACGACTTCGCTGACTCGAGGCTGACGTGAGGAAACGGAAGACTCCTCGCCGCCCACTCCTTGAGCTGCGCAGGGACCCTGAGCGGCACCCACGCATTGCAGTCGCCGCGGGCTGAGACCTCGAAAGAAGGCCAGATACGGCGGCCTGGCTAGCACACATCCGAGGAGGAAGCGGCCTTGTGACATCCATCGCGGTGGTCACGGCCCGCCAAGCGACGTAAGTGGACAACGCGAAGGAGATTGGGTCCCCAGGGGTCCGCAAGCTGTCCCGGCGAACCTCTTCCGATGTCTTGGTCGTTGTCGGTCGCGTGCGCTCGACGTTGGTGTCGCCAACGAGCACGCGCATTTCTGGTGTGGATGTCCGCCGAAGCCGCTGGAGCGGCCAGTTACTCGTTGATGCCATTTCGTTTCGGCGACACAGCTGTGGTCGGGGACATGCCCCTCCGACGCCAGGGGGCGCGACCTTTTCGGCCTTCCAACCGGGGTACCGCGTCCGGAAGACGGACCCGCGCCCTGCGCCAAACGGTCCAGACCCCCAGTCGCTTGCGCGGCTGGCGGGCACGATGAGCGAATCCGATCCACTGGCCGCCGGCATGGCGCCCGAGCCCGTTGGTGCTCCGATCCGGAGTTCAGCCAGACGTTGCGAGTACGCAGTGCGCTGCTTCGTGATGCTGTCGGTGGCCGGTGACCTCTTGACCGATCTAGGGGCGAGACAGAGAACAATTTTGTCAGCCGGTGGCATGACATCAGATTTGCTCAAAGAACTCGTCGCGCTGTCCCAGCGAGTCGCCGAGGCCGTTGCGGCGCTGGACAAGTGGGAGACGGCAAACACCAGCGCTGCGGGCCAGCAAGCCGTCCGCGGGGATCACTCCCGTCGCGAGCACCCGTTCGTCGTTCGCGCCGCAACGCCTCCCGGGCCATCTATCGCCGCGCCCGCACCCGCAGCCGCAGGTCAGATCCGTGACGGCACACGAGCAACGGCTCACGCCCGCGGAGGAAACCCCAGCAACGGGCAGGCACAAGCAGGACCTCGCCCAACTCCATCGGCGCCGACCACGAACGGGCGCAACGGCAACCGGGATGCTCATTCCTCTGTCGACCTCACGGATTGCCGTTGTGGGAGGCGCTCGCGAGGCCGAACCTGGCTCAGCATTGAGGTTCACGCCTTCTGCGAGTGTGGCTGGTCCACGCTTTGGCAACTCTGGGCAGTGCCACCTGGCGCAGCGAGACACGCAGTGGCAGAAACCGACGTCGCTCTCGCAGAACATCAGGCGAGTACCGGCCACCGCCAGTTTCGGGGCGACGGCGTCCCTGAACCCGTCGGTTACCACCAGCCATGCGGATGGTTCCACGACTTCGAAGACTGCTGCCCCGCGCCACCGACATCGCCCAGCGGACGAGTCAAGCGAACCTGCGTCGCCTTGACCCTCAGGGGAACCGCTGGCGCCCTCGATCAGCTCGCCGCCATCGACGAACTACGCCGCTGGCTCGACGAACAAGAAACCCACGGCATCATCCGGGCCCGCATCGCCGGATGCGACTGGACCGACATCGCGGCTGCTCTGGCCACCGACACCGGCGACCTGCAACGCCGCTGGGGCCCGCCTATCCGGCGGTACGAAGCCGCTGGGCTCCTCAAACCATCGCCGAAGGACGAACCTCGGAGAGCCAAATGACCGACCCAGACAAGCTGACCCTCACCGTTCCGGAGACGGCCACACTCCTCGGCATCTCGCGGGCCCATGCGTACGAACTCGTCGCACGCCACGAACTCCCCGCAATACGGCTAGGCCGACGAGTTCTCATCCCCCGCCAAGCCATCCAAGACCTGCTCCGGCGGGGCGGGAGCGCTGCCTGATTCCATCGGGCTATTCAGCGTCAACGGTCGACCATCCGAATCGGGGCGTTATCGGATGGTCTACTGCTCGTCCAGCGTGGGCAACCGTTCCGCTCGAAAGCACCTCTCGCCGTTGACTCGTGGGCGCTCAATCCACAGATCTCTTACGTGGCCAAAAGCCAGCTGCGCCTCCGCGTCACTCAGGACGTGCGGCACGGAATGACGACAACGATTACGCGACGATCCAGAGATACCCTTACCGCACATGACCGACGAACACACGCTCCGGCCTCCTTCTGCGGTCAAGCGCATTCAGTGCCTGCCTGACGGTATTCCGACTCCTGCCCAACGGGTTCGCCGCGCCTACGGCCGCCTCATCCGTCTCGGCCTGGCGCAGGTG
>JALYXV010000273.1 GCA_030947025.1 Actinomycetota bacterium
CCGAAATGTTCGCCAGCCATGATTGAGCTGGTCAGCCGCCCCTGCGGCTGGCCTACCTGCGCCTTTGGCCTCTTCTCGGTTTCCTGGGACCTGCTGGAAGCGACCCACGGATGTGTCACAAGAGCCATTTTGGCCGGCGATGAGGACGGTGGGAGAACCGCGAAACCCGACGCGGCCGCCTCTGACTCGGTTGCCACCAACCCACTACTCCACCACCGCCACTGAGCCTCGTCGGTGCGGGTCGGCGCCAAAATGCAGATCAAGCCGTGCCAGGGCGCCGGCCTGACCGGCTACTGCCAAGACCTTCCGCGGCGACGTGGCCGACCTCACCGGCTCCGCACTCGGCAACGACACCACCACATCGGCCCTGGTCGAACCCCGAACAGCGCCGTGTACCCCCAACGCCGACCAGGTCGCCGTGTACGAGCACTCCAACTACCAGGGCGCCTGCGTGACCAAACCGGCCGGCACCTATAACGACGCCGCCTCACTCGGCCCGCTCCCCGACAACGCCGCCTCGTCCGGTGAGGGTAGGAGCCAACGTGTCAGGCCGGCTGTGCCAAGGATCGAGCCTCACCGGCACCTGCCAGACCTTCCTCGCCAACACGACAAACCCGACCGGATCGACCGTGGGGAACGACACCACCAGCTCAATGCAGGTCGCCCCACGGTGACCAGGCACTGCGCCCCCGGCCCCGGCCCCCGGCCCCGGCCCCCGGCCCCCGGCCCCCGGCGCCGTACCCCTTCCCGGCCTCACCGAGGCTGGCGCCATTCCGTGGCGTTCGGTCGTGTGCGTGAAGTTCGGGTACCAGCGGTCGACGGATGCCGCCCGCCGCGCGAGATGACCACGTGGGGACCACGAACACCGCAGCGAAGCCCAAGAAGGCCGCAGTCGTCGCGGACCACGCCGCGGCGGCAGCGGTCACGGGCGCGTCAGCAACGGTCACGGTCGCAGCGAGGTCCCGACCCCGGACATCGAGCAGCCGGCCTGCCTCGAGCTCCACGGTTTCGAGGTGAAGGTGTCGCGCTCCTAGAGGCGCCTCCCAGGCCAGCCGGAGAGCGCGATCGCCCGCCACGATTTTGAGCATTTCGTCACTGGCGCTCTTGGTCACTGTGTGGCGCGATGGAACTAATCGTGGTGACGCACCGCGATGGAGGGTGAAAGGCTGGGCGCAACTAGTTCCGCAGCGGTGACCAGCGATGATGTCGCCATCTCGGTGTAGTCGGATTTGCTCAAGCTTGCGCTTGATCGTCCGCGGCGGCCCAGCGGTCAGCGTCCTGCTGGAGCGCCGTGACCGGGTTGTTCAACAGAGGTTGATGCGCTTGGCGTTGAGGACGTTGGCCACGGCGTCGTTCAACCGGCCGGTCGGCAGCAAGCCGGTATCAACGCCGGCTTCCACGGCCTTGACGATGGCCTCGGCCACGGTGTTGGGGTCGCCCGAGGCGACGATGACCATGTCTGCTCCCGCTGCAATGGCCTGGACCGCCGCCTGTCCAACGTCGAGTCCCGCGACGGTGATGGCACCTGCTGAAAGCGAATCGGTGAGGATGAGACCGTGGAAGCCTAGGCGGCGGCGCAACAACCCGGTGATAACCGGGTATGAAAGGCTGGCCGGCCCGGCGGACAGGCCAGGCACGGTGGCGTTGCCGACCATGATCGCGGGCGCGCCCGCGCCGACCGCGGCTTGGAATGGTGCCAGGTCGAACTGCTCCATTGACGGCAGCGTGGGGGTGAGGGCGGCTGCATAGTCGGTGTTGGCGGTGGCTTGCCCTTCGCCTGGAAAGTGCTTCATGACGGGCACGACGCCTCCGTCGCGCGTGCCCTGGGCGAAGGCCAACCCGTAGTTGGTCGCGATCTGAGGGTCAGTGCTGAACGATCTGGGACCATCGATGTGGCGGGCATCGGGTCCCGGTCCCGACGCCAGATCGAGGTTCGGGGCCAGGTTCATGGTGATGCCATTGGCCACCATCTTGCGGGCCGTGCGCTCCGCCAGAACCCGAACCTGCTCGGAGGTAAGCGTCGCCGCCATCGTCCTTGCCCACGGCATCGACCCCACCAGGTACGCCACCCGTTGCACGCCGCCACCCTCCTCATCCGACATCACAAGCGGCGCGATACCGCCCAGCGCCTCGGCCTTCAGCTTCGCCAGCCGCCCGGCCAGGTCGGGGGCCCGGGCGCTGCCCAGGAGGAGCACCCCTCCCACGCCGTCGCGAACTGAGGGCAGCGCCGCTTCGACATTTCGCTGCAGCGTCGGCACCGCCGCAACCTGCTCGGCTCGGCGGGAGACGCTCCAGGCTGCCACTACTCCGGCGTTCGAACACGCCACGGTGGTCGACGAGCCGCCAGGGGTGACCTTGCCGCCCGCTGGGGACGGGGCGGCCGCTCCACCTGGACGGTGACTGTGACCGAGCGTCCCGGGTACGGCGGAGCGGTCGCAGCCAGCCATTGACGCCGCGGTCACCGTGGCCGCCAGGCCCATAGCGAAACCGGTCGACCACGCAAACCTGCTCGACGACCTTCGCGGAGCCCAACGCGTGTGTCGTCCCCGGTCTCGCATCAACAGTGAAGATAGACCGCAACCGATCCCAGCTCGGCCAGAGACATAGCCCACAAGAAACAAGCCCAGCAGGCTGGAACAATAGGGATTCCAACAAAACCCGATCCCGCCCCAGCTGATGCTTCAGTACCTCGATGTCGCCTTCTCCATGAAGAAGGACGCCGACGCCACTTGTACTCCGGCCGAACTGGAGCACGTGCGGCGCTGGTACTCCACGATGTTCGTGGTGGCCCGCCAGGAGATGGAGCACCTGTCGCTCGTCAAGGGGATGCTCTCGGCGCTTGGCGCTCCGCCGCACTTCCTCCGGAGGACCTTTGGCGGCGGGCCGTACGTGTCCAGCTACCATGCCTCGCCATCGACGGGTTCGACGAGACCGGCACGACCATGCTGAAGATTCGGGCGACCGACCACCTCGACCCAATGGATCGGGACCGGCCGATATGGAAGATCGACGATCCTGCCGTCTACGGGCGACGTATGCCGGCGACCTTCGTCCCCAACTCCTCAGAGGCAATGAATGCTACCGGTGTCTTCGACCTCTACGCCTACTTTCGCGATCGGCGCGACTTCCTGCGCGACCATATCGCCAAGCTCCGCGAGTCAGCCAAGGTCTTGGGCGACCGGGGCGCGCACTGCGTCAGCCGAAGACAGGGATCCGACCGATGGCACCGTAGGCGTAGTTGTTGGGATCCTCGACAAAGTACATCGAGCCGTTTGGCCCAGCAGTGATGCCGTCCGCCCGGGCGAAGGCGGTTTTCAGAGGAAACAGCGTGATGTGGCCCGTGAACGGGTCGAGGCGACCGATCATGTTCCCCCCACTCTGCTGGCCGTTGACATTCGACTGGTACGAGTATTCGGTGAACCAGATGTCGCCGTCCGGCCCGGTTGCGATGCCGGCCGGGTTGGCGATGAAGTCGTTGGCGACGTCTTGGTCGGGAACGACGAACTCATGGATTTGACCGGACGGGTTGATGCGCCCGATCTTGCCCAGCGCGGGGTGCGTCGGCTGCTGATGACCGTTGGCTCCAACCGCGCCCTGCTCCGTGAAATACAGATCCCCGTCGCGTCCCAGGGTTAGGCGGCTCGGATCCGGGTAGGCCGTCGGAATCTGGAAATTCCCAGTGACGACTCCCATTGTGCTCATCCGTTGAATGAAGCCAAGGTTCCTATCGACCGGCCCAGGCAGGTTGGTCGCGGTGTACCAGAGTTGGTTCTGGTAGGAGATGATCCCCACGGCCGGCGCTGTGCCCTGTTTCACCGGGAACATCTGGACGCTGTCACCAGAAAGGCTTATTCGGCCTATCATCCCGTTGGTCGGCCCACAACAGTTAATTACGAACCACATCGCCTGGTCGGGCCCGGCTGTGATGCCGAAGAAGAAGACCTGGTTCGACGGCGAGCCGATCTGGAACTCCGTGATCTCTCCGGATGTCGTGACTCGGCCGATCCTCCCGTAGAAGTCCGTGTACCACAGGTTTCCGTCCGGGCCGGTCGTGATGTCGAGCGGGTTACTGTTTTTGCCAGCTTTGAACGAGGGCGTCCGGAACTGCTTGAACGCTCCATCGGGCGTCATCTGCCCGATGCGCCCAGCACCCTCGGTGAACCAGAGGTTGCCGTCGGGACCCAGGGTGATGCGGTTCAGCGACGGCCTGTTGGCCGGTACCAGATATTCGGTGACGGAGTGCGGTGGGGGTAGCACCTTGGCGGATGCTGGGACAGCACCCAGGACCACGAGCGTTGCCGCAAGCAAACCACTCCACAAGACACGTGCACGCACGTCCGCCTCCCCCTTTGCTGAAGTGGCGATCTTCGCGCCGCGGTCACAAGGGTGTCAACTCCCACATAGCAGCGCGGGCGGGATACCCGCGTGCGTACTTCGGACTGGGCCGGGGAATAGTTGACTGGGTTAGTCGGTTTTTGCGGTGGGAAGGGTTAGCATGACCAACATACGTACTGAACTGTTCAAGTTTCCCAATCCGGTCAATGAGGTCTCGGCCCGGCTGGTGGCGGGCGGGGTGGTGGTGATGGCTCTCGCCGCCATCGTGTTCGACCAGCCGTGGCTGACGGCCGTGATTGGCTACGGGTTCGTGGCCCGGGTGCTGACTGGCCCGACCCTCAGCCCCCTCGGGCAGCTGGTGACCCGTGTGATCACCCCCAGGCTGGGGGTGCCCGCCAAGTTGGTTCCCGGTCCACCCAAGCGGTTCGCTCAGGGAATGGGTGCGGTGATGTCGCTCACCGCCGCCGTACTGGCTCTCGGTTTCGGCCTCCGAGGCGCCGCCTATCTGATCCTAGGGATGCTGGTGATTGCGGCGACGCTCGAATCGGTCTTCGCCATCTGCCTCGGATGCAAGATCTTCGCCCGCCTGATGCAAATGGGGATCGTGCCCGCTTCGGTGTGCGAAGAGTGCGCCGACATCAACAAGCGCATCGTTCAAGCGGTCCGCTAGGCCACGGGGTCCCGACTTCTTCGGCCGCCGCCGACCCGTATTGTTCGGGCATGACCGCTCCGCCCCCGCCCGTCGGGAGCATGGAGGAGGCGATGGCCCGCATGGAGGCCATAGAAGCCTCCCTCCCGGCCGGCGACGGCGTGGCGTGCATCAACCACATGATCCTTGGGTTCACCCGGCAGGTCGCGGCCAACGTCACCGGGGGCTTCTTCGCCGATGCTGTGTTCCTGACGGCCCTCGACGTCGTCTTCGCCAACATCTATCTCGACGCGGTGAACGCCCTCACGACGCAGCCGCAGGCCTTCCCGACCGCCTGGGCTCCGTTGCTGGAAAGTCGGGGCAATACCGACATCGAGCCGATTCAGTTCGCTCTGGCCGGGATGAACGCCCATATCAACCATGATCTCCCTGTGGCGCTGATCACCACCTGCGCGCAGATGGGAACCGCTCCCGACGACGGCAGCCACCACGACGACTATCAGAAGGTCAACCAGCTCCTCGATGCCGCGGAACAGTCGGTGCGGCAGTCGTTCGAATCCGGCCTCGTCCTGGCGGCCGACCGACATCTCCAGGCCGTCGCCAACCTGGTCGCCAACTGGAGCATCACGTCGGCGCGGGATGGGGCATGGGACAACGCCCAGGCGCTGTGGGCTATACGGGATGTCGGCTACGCCCAGCACCTGTTGCTCGACACCATGGCCCACACCGTGGGCATGGCCAGCCGATGTCTGCTGGCGGTGGTCTGAGGCTAGTCGCCCCCGTTCAGGCGGTCACGGAAAGACGGTGCTGATCCCGAGTGCCCCGCCGGCCAAGCGGCCCACAATGAACCGCACCAGCCCCGGCAGCAAACGCATCGGCCCCCTGGCTTCGACGCCGACTGTGATCGAGAGCTTGCTCCCGCTGGCCTCCGGTGCGATCTGGTAGTCCTCGACCATCACCCGAAGGCCCGGGCTGGTGGACGCCACGACATGGAAGGTGATCCGCTCAGGCGGCTGCCAGACGGTGAAGTGCTCCTGGACCCTGGCTGGCCCGACCCATACCGTCCGCAGCGTGCCGACGCCGGTCTCCGGTCCGTCGATCCGGACCCGGTGCATCCCCTTGAACCAGTTCGGCCAGCCCGGGCTGTCCGCCAAGACGTCGAAGACCCGCTCGGGGGCCGCCAACAGGAACAGCTCATGGTGGGTCTGAATCGGCGCCCGGCTGCTCCAGCCCGGGGGACGCTCCTCGAGCCGGAAGTTCATTCGAACCGGAGCAAGAAGTACACCCCCAGCCGCCGGGCCCCCTTGAACACCATGCCGAGGTATTCGTGGGGCCCGATCTGGCGGATTTCATCCCGGATCCGGCCCGCCACCTTCGAGGTCTTGGAGTAGTCCAGGACCACGCATGGCCGGCCGTCGTACCAGCTCTCACCGGAGTAGACCGCGGCCCGGACGGCCTGGAAGGAGAAAGGACCCATCAGATTCTTCAGGTCATGGCTCTCGGGCCGGAAGATCTTGCCCTGCCAGAGGACGGCGTGGGCGAAGGCGGCGAATGGCTTGGCGGCCCGTCTCCCGGCGAAGAAGATGGCGGTACCGGTCCCCCGGCCGGTCGGAATGTCGCCCGCGGGACTGGCTGCGAACATCTCTTCCAGCTGGGAGGCTGACAAGTCCAGCGGTGCGGCGGTGATGGTTGTCATGGCAATGCCCCTTTCATCCGACAGACTCATCTCTGATTCGCCCACCGATCCTTGTCCGGATCAAACGGAGTCAGCGGATCGGGGAGCGTCGGTGACGGCCAGGCGCACCCGTTTGTTGGCCCGGCCCTTCGACTCGGTCTTCAGCACCTCGACCTGCCCCACCTCGGCGGTCGTGGCCACGTGGGTCCCGCCGTCGGCCTGGCGATCGAGGCCGACGATGTCGATGACCCGCAGCGGGTCGATGTGGGCGGGGATGAGGTTGGCCTTGGTGCGGATGAGCGCCGGGTCGACGTCAGCCTCGGCCCGGGCAAGAAACTCGACCAGGATCTCATGCGCCCGGGCGATCTCCTCGTTGACCCGCTGCTCCAGGCGACGGCCGAGCTCCACCGACATGGCGTCGAGTTCAAAATCGATGCGACCCACACCCGGCTCCATATTTCCCCCCGTCACCGCCACCCGGTAATCGGCCCACACCACGCCGCAGAGGACGTGCAGGGCGGTGTGGGTCCGCATCAGGAGGTGCCTGCGGCCCCAGTCGAGCGTGCCCAGTACCTCGGTGCCCGGGGCGGGCAGCTCGTCGCCCTCGAGCCAGTGCCAGATGCGACCCTCATGGCGACCGACCCGCACGACTGCCGCCTGGCCGCCGTCCCAGGTCATCGACCCGGTGTCGTGGGGCTGGCCTCCGCCCCCTGGATAGAAGGCGGTGCGGGCCAGGGCGATCCTCCCCTGCTCCCGATCCACTTCCAGCGCGCCGGAGTCGAACTGCTGGAGGTAGGCGTCGATCGAGAACAACTCCTCCGGCACCGGCGGCGAGATACCCACCGAGCGATCGTACCCAGCGGGACCTGTCCAACAACGCCAAATGGTCCCGCACGCCCACCCCGAAGTTGGTAGGCGTTCCGTTGTAGTCGGTGATAAGCGACGGGCGGTGGCGCAACGGCGCGAGGTTCACCGGTGTCGCATCAGAGTTCAGGTGTTCGGGGAGGAGAAGCGGATATCAAGGGCGCGCAGGTACGTCTGGAGTCCGGCATCTTGGACCGGGATGAGGTGGGCATCACGGCCGCTATCGTTGTGGTGCGAGTGCCATTTGCCGGGGGGCGTGACGAACGCGCCGCCTGATTCCCAGTCGACCCGGATGGGATCGACGATCTGGCGCGACTCGGGGTCGACGCTGTCGCCCAGCAGGGTGTAACAACCGGGGAGGCAGTCGATGATGAGGTCGATGGCGACGGACTGGTGGCGGTGCGGGAGCTGCGTCTTGCCCGCGGGCAGGACGCCGAACATGGCCCACAGCGTGTGTGTCACCGTGCGGGTCTGGTCGAAGCGCTCGTTGTTGAGCAGTACCGACACCCTGCTCTTGGCGTCGGCGTCAGTCGCCGAGGCCACTTCGGCCAGCTTGGCTTGGGCCGCCTCAGCGGTAAAAACCGTAGACCGGAACCTCGGGGCCGAGGCGACGACGCCCAGGTAGTCGAGCAGTGGTGTGTCGACGACATGATAGAAGACCGACAGGTCGGCGGCGACGTGGGTCGCTGGGGTGGTCGCGGGCAGGGTCAGGAAGTCGCCCTCGCTCCAGTGAATTGATCGCCCTTCCACGCGGGAGTGGCCCCGGCCGCGGAGGCAGTACAGGAGTTGGCTGGTGGCGTTGGGGTGCAGACTGAGCTCGTCGCCTGCGTTGATTCGTACAAAGCTGGCCAAAAGCGCCGGGCTCGTGGCCGGGTAAGGGGTGGCCAGTTCGCTCGACAGGTCCAGTGGGACGACTCGGCTGGGCCCGTCGGCGTAGAGCTCGGCACGGAATGACACCGCGGGTATCGCCGAGATCACGCCGTCGCCGACGGGATCGGCCGCCTCGCTGTACTCGAAGAAGCGGGCGTCGCCCGTCCAGTCCTCGACTGCTTCCCCGACGCCTAGCGTCGCATCGACTGCCACCGCCTCGTTCATTGTCGTGTCGACCACGTCCTGCACCTCCGGTCGGTTGTCTATCGCTTCTCTCTGTACCGGTATACCCGATCCTGCCCGCCAGCTCGCCTCAAGAGGCCCCGCGACACGATGCCTTCATTTTCGGGTCACCCAGGCGATGCCGGTTGGACCACGACGACTGATGGCGTCGGGGCGACGCCCGGGGCGCGGAAGGTAAAGTGGTACCGGCCGGTACAGTACGGGCGTGGGGGCCGAACCGCCCGGGAGGCAACCGTTGGCGGGCAGTCTGCGCCGATGGCTTCCCCGTTTGGCGATCGGTGCCGCCATGGTCGTCGCCGTATCCGTCACCGCGACCAGCTCCGGCCATGACGTGGCCGCGGGTACCGCTGGTGGGCCCGGTGGGACTGCTCAGATCCAGTCGGGGTCGCCGACGCCGCAGGCAGCCCGGCTCGGCCTTCCCACCCTGGGGAGTTCGCAGGTTGTCGAGACTGACGATGTGGGCGATCCGTTCGTACTCGCTGTCCCCGCTGGTGGGGGCGGCAACCCTCAGAGCAGCTATGTCCTCTACTGGACCACGGACTGGAACTCCAACGTGCCAACCGCAGTGTCGAGCGATCTCGTCCATTGGCGGCGGGTCGCCGATTCGCTTCCGGTGCTGCCGTCGTGGGCCGTGCCGTCGGCGACGATGACATGGGGGCCGACCGTGCACCGGGTGGGCGCCTCCTGGGTCCTGTACTTCAGCACCCAGGACGCGACCAGCAGGCTCGAGTGTCTCGGCCGGGCCACGTCAACCAGTCCGACCGGACCCTTCGTCGACACGTCGTCGATGCCGCTCGTTTGTCAGACCGCGATTGGCGGCGACATCGACCCGAGCGTCGTCGCCGATGGATCTGGGAGGTCGAACTTGCTGTGGAAGAATGACGGCAACGCGGTCGGGGCGCCGGTGGGCATATGGGAGCAGCCATTGGCCGCCGACGGACTGTCCGTGAGCGGCTCACCGACTGCGCTCATCGGCGCCGACCAGCCCTGGGAGCACGGCATCATCGAGGGTCCCGCCATGTTGGCCGCGGGAAAGGGGGGCTGGTGGTTGTTCTACTCGGGCGGCACTTGGCAGTCCAACACCTACGACACGGGCGTCGCGTGGTGCGCGACCGCAGCCGGTCCCTGCCACAAGACGGCCGACGCCCCACTTCTGGCCAGCACCCCCACCGCGGTATCTCCGGGGGGTTTCGACACCTTTGTCGATGGCCAAGGCAAGCTCTGGGCCTCTTACTCTGCCTTTCCGGAGCGTCCCGCCAACGCCGAAGCAGCCATGGCCGAGAACCGGGTCCTCGAGATCGCCCCAATCCTCTCCCACTGACCCCGGCGAGTTACCTAGTGCTCCCGCGCGCAAGTTCCGCGCGCGTTCACGAGGCGACCTTGAGGGGCTGGCCGGAGTACGTCCAAGCGAAGGGTTTCGCGGTCTCGTTGTAACCGATGATGAAACGCATCAACTTCGAGACCAGATCGTCTCGTGAAGAAAAGTTGCCTCGTTTGAGGACCTTGCGAGCAACGATCGAGAAGAACAATTCGACCATGTTCACCCAACTGGCATGCTTGGGCGTGTAATGCACCACGAACCGAGGATGCGCCGCCAGCCACCTCCTCGTCTCCTTCGAGGTGTGCGACGAACCGTTGTCCATCACCAGGTGGATGCCCAAAGACGGGTTGACGTTGCGGTCGATCTCGGTCAGGAAATCAATGAACGTGACCGAGTCGTTCCTGGCGATGTCGGTGGCCAGGACCTCCCCGGAATGGACGTCCATCGCGGCCAACAAGCTGGCCGTGCCATGCCGGCGGTACTCGAACTCGTAACGACCGGGGCGGCCCGGGCCCGCCGGGACCGTGGCCGCCACCCGCTCCTTGGCCTGAATACCCGTCTTCTCGTCCACGCTCACCACGATCGCGTTCTGCGGACCGTTCAGGTACAGCCCGCACACGTCTTGGACCCGGTCCCAGAACTCGGGGTCGTCACGGCGGTTCAACCATCCCTTGACCTTGTGGGGCTTCAAGTCCAGGTCATCCAAGATCCGCCACAACTGAGATTCCGACACCGCAATACCATGGCGGTGGCATTCCTCCGCCAGCTCCGCATACGTCCAGGTGGCCACCGGGTCGTCGGGGTCGCGTTGCAAACAGGCCAGGGCCGCCATTTTCACCCGGTCGTCATGGCCATAGGTGACGGGACGCCCCGGGCGGTCAGCGTCGCCCAGACCATCGAGGCCTTCAGCCAAGAACCGTTGACGCCACATCGCCACATGCGACTCGTGCATCCCCACCTCCACCGAGATACGCCGAGAGGACACCCCGTCCGCGGCCAGCAAAATGATCCGCGCTCGCTTCGCTTCCCGCTGAGGGCACGTCCCGGCCCGGACCCTCCGCTCCAGCTCCGCTCGGGTCGTGTCGTCCAATGTGATCGGTGTGGCCTTGAACGCCATCGTGTCTCCCTTCCTCGGGAGTCAAACTACACGCGTGTCATTTGCGCAGTCAAGCACTAGTAGGGTCGACCCGGGGCCCACCGAGTCAGCGCCCACCGCGTCAGTACCTCGGAAGCCCGAGCGTAGAGGTCGACGGCAATAACTCCCCATCCGGACGTTGACGCGTTACGTAGAAACAACCCATTTTGCATTACAGGCCGATTGGGCGAGACTTTCTCTCGGCTGGGTGATCGGGGGTTGTCGTTGGACAACCAGACGCCGGGTTCCGCGCGTTCTGGCCCTCATCGCACCGCAGGGCTGACGGGCGAGTACTCCCGGCGCGGATCGAGGAAATTTCTCTCCAGCCCACGGTCCCGACGTCCGATCGCGCCCTCGGACGCCCATGAGCGGAGGCTCAGCTCTTTCGTCAACAAAGACGAGGCTCGAGGTCGGTGGCTCGTTCGAGAAAAGCGGGCAGAGTTGTCCTCTTTCGACTCCGGTCCGGTCATCAAAGCAACTGAACCGTGAGGAGTACTACGAGTACCCCTTTTCAACACGGGGACGGCTCACGAACTCGGCCTAGGACTCGGCGTTGCGTCAGCGATTTGCTCCGTGATCCTCACGACGAATTCGACATCTCGTTACTCTCACCGGAAACGCAGTTATGCACACAGCAGACGTGTGGCTGCACTGACCTAGCGACAACATCCCGGCAGAGTAAGCGAGCGTTCACAGGCACGGTCTGAACTGGCGGTGTGGCTATCAACGCTCAGATCGTCGACAACCTCAGCCGACTGCCTTGGCGACGGAGGTCATTATCATCACCCAAGACGCCTCCGTCGCTTCCCGAGCAGGGAAAGGTATTGCGGCTTGATCATGGTCGGGGTGCACCGTGGATTCGGGGCTCTTGTGACACATCCGTGGGTGGTTTTTGGGACCATCCGCGGTTGCACGCCGCTCCCTTCCTAGGTTTCTGGGCTGTTCGAAGGTCCAGGACCAGTGAGAGGAACGGCGTGCAGAACGCGAA
>JALYXV010000279.1 GCA_030947025.1 Actinomycetota bacterium
ACGGAAGTCGCCGACGTGGGCGAGCTCGGCGTGCAACGCGCTTCGCTGCTGTTCGAGGTCGGATACGTCCTGGGGTGGCGCCATGGGGAAGTGGCCTCCTCTGAGAGTATTACTACTCCCAGACTACCCAACAACGACGCCCACTTTCAAACACCACCTACCTTGCTGTCGCACACCCACTCTGGACGGGAAGCTGCGAAGGGGGAGAGACACGCTATAGAACAACCAAAAAAAAGGGGGGTTTCGGCCTTACGTTAGTAGCCTACGCTGGGACTGCACGGGGGGGCCGCCCGCAAGGATGGTCCCTACCGTGATCACACCAAGATGTGATTCCCGCGGAGTGCGCCGGGCTGCTCGGCGCCGCGCAGGCGCTCCGCTCCGTGCTGAACGACGCGCCTAGCCTGGACTCGAACTCATCGAAGGTCTCACCGTCGCACTGACCGGCGTGACACACCCGGCGGCGTGAGCGAAAGGCCGAGCTGTTCGACCTGGCCATCCGCTGAAGCGGCGCAGGCGGCGCACCGCCGCGTTCGGCGCGTTCGTCGCGCCGACAGGCTTATGGCACGGCGTCCAGATGCCAGGAGCTGTTGAGCAGTCCGGGTGCTGGGCGATGCCGAGGGTTGCCCTTCTGGCAGCCGGCCCGGCGTGAGCACGATCAGGTTACGCCAGCCGCTCGTGTTCACGGTTACCGCCCCGGCGAGGCGGCCGGCGCGCTGGCATCGGAGAAGCCCGACACGCACGGCTGGTTGACAGTGCCGAATCGGTTGTCTTCCCAGGTGTTGCCGCAGCCGGTGTTGTCATCACGACCGTCCCACCGTCCGTCACCGGTGGCGCTGTTGGAAACGATCGTGTTGTCCGTGCCGGCCGTGCCAGCGATGGTCTTGAAGCCGCCATGCCCGTTGGGCACCGCCTGGGATTTGGCGTCATACAGCACGGCGAGACCGATGGCGATGCCGTCCACGCGATTGTTGAGAAGGTGGTTTTTGTTCACCATGTTGAACTTCGATTTCGGCCCGATGTAGATGCCATCTTCGCCGTTGCCGGACGACGTGTTGTTGCTGACCGTGTTGTACAGGTTGCCGCAGAGGTCAGCCGTAGGTACGCCAGTGTTGCCACCGCCGGAGTCGAGGTTGCTGCAGCCGTAGTTGTCGCCTTGGGTGGTGCCGGGGGCGTTGTAGAGGTCCTCGCCGTTGCCGCCGCCGACGCTGATGCCGTTGCGCTGGTTGTCCAGCACGACGTTGTTCTTGACCGTCTCGTGGCCTGGTTCGAAAATGCCCCTCGGCCCCATGGCCAGAATCAGAATCCCGTCGCCCAGAGGCGCGATGGCGATCGGCGCTCCGAAGCCATTGTGCCGGACAAGGTTGTTGGTTATGACGTTGTAGTCGTTCGACACGGTTCCGCTGCAACCTTTGCTGGCCCCGCCATAGGAGTTGATGCAGGCCGGGAAGACCTGCACGCCGTTGACGCTGGACCCGTCGATCACGTTGTGGTCAACCAGGTTGTGGGTGGAGCCGGGACCCGTGATGGCGACCCCGTTGTCTTGCTTCCATACGGGCCGGCCGTTGTTGTCCAGCATCGCGACATTGTTGTCGACGATGAGGTTGTTGGTGATGGTGTTGTAGCTGGCTCCGTCGGTTCCGGTCGACCCATCCGAGCTGAGGGTGGCGATGGCGTCCCACGGGCCGTCATGCCGGACGATGTTGTGGTCGATCAGGTTGTGATTGGATGCATACAGCGCAATCCCATCGCCGTTGTTAGCGGCGTCGCTCGGGAGTATGCCGATGTTGTCATGCACGTTGAGGCCGCTGATGGTGTTGCCGGAACTCCCATCGAGGCGCACGCCGACCGCAAAGTGATAGACAGAACCATCTGTGACCTTGACGCCGCTCACCTTGTTGAGGTGAATGCCCTCACCGTCGACAATGTTCGTCGGCGGGTTCGGGCTCTGCGTCGTGAAGGTCCCGATCACGCTGTGGCCACCGAGGTCGAGGGTGATGTTGCTGGCGGCGATGATCAGGCCGTTCATAGGACAGGGACCCACGTCTGCCCGAAGGGTCGTGCTCGTGGTGATCACTGACCCGCAGTGAATCGTGCCCGCCGCGGAGGCGGGCACCGACATCGTCAGGCCACTCATCACGAACAAGGCAAACGCCGCAATCACGGTAAACGCGCGTCCGCACACGCTAAAACGCCGTGGTCTTGTGGACAACATCGATTGAGCCTCTTTCTCCCGGGTTGCCGCTGCCGAGGCGAGCGGTCGCCGAAGCCAGCGGAGTATGCCACCGTGCCAATGGCAACATCAAGTCACCTACCGGCCTGCACCAGCGGTGGCGCTGCACCTGCTCAAGGCGATCACCAACATCGACCGCTCGATGGGATTCGGGGCGGGGTATCGCTCTCCCCGCGTCGACGCCGGTGTTCGCCTTCCGTCTCGGGCCGAAGAGAGGAACACCCGCGAAGTTCTCAAAACAATGTCCCTGACTTGTACCAACTGGCTCTTCAGCGGTCGCAGGTTCAAAACGCTCTTGACTCCTGGGTGCGTCGTCGGCAATATCAACTTGCGGTGCGACTCCTCCCGATTTCTGATGCATGCTGACCGACACTGGGTCGAAGACAGCTGTCCACGAAGCAAGTGTGCAGCATGCTGCGCCTGGCGTGGACCCGACTTAAATAACCGCCGCCAGATGGGCGGCGACCAAGGTGATCTCGGACTCCAACCGCTCGGCTGGCCAGCTGTCGAACGACTCGGTCTCCACGATGACGGACATGGCTCCCTGGTCCTCCTGCCTAGAGATTGTGAGTGCCACCCAGTCTATCGAACGTGTGTTCCCCTAGCCAGCCTAGCTCCTCACGATTCCCGGGCTCGGGAGAGGTCGTGCACAACTCTCAGCTATGGTCGACTGGACCGAGGTCGTGGCCATCGTGGTCTCCCTTGTCGCGGCGTTGGTGGTATGGGCGCTTCCTCGGCGCCAAACCACGTGCAATGCCGGAGCCGCGCGCGGGCACGTCATGACGAATTTCGTGTACGCAATTCAAACTCAGCCACGCGCGGCGTAACACTTCGACAGGCCACGCATTGACTATGTGCCCAATTCCGCGCAAATCTGCCGCTTCGACTATGGGCGGTCGCCGCTAATTGCTCAGGCGATCGTGGTGGGTGGTAGTATCTTCTTGGAACTGCAGTTCCCAGTGTGTCCTAGTGGGTCATATTGGGGGCTCTGGACGAGCGGAGCCACACATGGCGAAAGAGGCTTGTGCTCGAGCGACCACTTCTTCTGTCGTTCGCGGCCGGGTTGCACCCACTTCGTGTCGCATCGGGCGGCCACGTGGGGCGGCGGCCCGGCTGGAGAGGGGTGTCACCGTCCTGGCGCTGGGCGTGGCGTCGGTGGCGCCCATATCGGTCGCCTCCCCTGCTGCGGCAACCCCAGCCGCGGTCGTCTTCGTGACAAGCACCTTCTACGCTGTGGCCTGCCCCACCGCCACTACCTGTGAAGCGGTGGGGGTCAACTACTCGACGTCGCAGGGGATAGCGGTTTCCATCGCCAACGGCATCCCTGGCACCGCCCAAGCCATCCCGGGCACCGTCGCGCTCCGAAGTGTGGCCTGCCCGACCGCCACCACCTGCGAGGCAGTGGGCCTCACCTCCACGGGGAGCAGCGTGGTGGTACCGATCACCAACGGCATCGCCGGCACGGCCCAAGCGGTGTCAGGGACCATCGAACTGCAGGGTGTCGCCTGCCCCACCGCCACGATCTGCGAGGCCGTGGGCAACGAATCCTCGACCCAGGGGGTGGTGGTGCCGATCACCAACGGAACCCCGGGCGCGGCCCAAGTGATACCGGGGACCATTCTTCTCGGAGTGGCCTGCCCCACCGCCACGACGTGCGAGGCGGTGGGCGAAGACCTCGCCGGCCGCGGCGTGGTGGTGCCCATCAGCAACGCCACCGCCGGCTCCCCCCAAGTCGCGTCCAGCGGAGTGCTCCTCGGAGTGGCCTGCCCCACCACCACGACCTGCGAAGCGGTGGGCGTCACCCGCATCCCCCCTCCCCTTGTGGCGCTGCCCCTGGGGGCGGTGGTATCAATCGCCAACGGCACACCCGGCGCCACCCAGGCGGTCCCGGAGACCGAGATCCTCTTCGGCATCGCCTGCGCCACCGCGACCACCTGCGAGGCGGTCGGCCAGGCAACCCCCGGCTCGGTAACAGTCTCCTCCCCGCCAGCTGCGGTGGTGCCTGTCACCCACGGCGCCGTCGGCGCGGCCCAGGTGATCTCGGCGGCACACGCGCTCAGCGGTGTGGCCTGTCCCAGCGCGACCACCTGCGTGGCGGTTGGCAACGACTTGACTCAAGCGGTGGCGGTCCCCTTCTCCGCCCTGCCGACCGCTGCTCTGACCTACCCGACCGACGGCCAGCTCGAAGTCGACACCACCAGACCCTTCACCTGGTCAACAATCCCCGAAGCCCAGCGCTACTACCTGATCATCGGTACCCACCCGTTCCGGGCGGACCTTGTCAACTCCGGCGTCCTGCCCTCGACCCAGTCCAGCCTCGACGTGGGGGCCCTGCCCGCCGGGGCCACGCTTTTCGCCACCCTGTTCACCGAGGTCAACGGCGCCTGGGGATTCCAGGCGAGCACCTTCACCGCCGCCCCCGGCGAGGCCACCTTCACCTTCCCGCTCAACGGGCAAACCGGCGTCGATCCGACGAGAGCGTTCACCTGGTCGACTGTCCCCCAGGCGCAGGGCTACATCCTCGTCGTCGGCGCCACCCAATACGGCAGCAACCTGGTGTTCTCCGGGATGCTCCCCCCAACCCAGTCGACCTACCCCACACCCACCCTGCCGGCCGGAAAGACACTCTACGCCGCCTTGTTCACCAAGGTCAACGGGCGGTACAGCCGGGTCCAGTCCATCAAGTTCACCACCGGACCGGCCATGGGAAGCTTCACCCGCCCCATCAACGGGCAGGCCAACGTGCCCACGCCGACAACATTCACCTGGTCGACTATCGCCGCCGCCCAGAACTACTACCTCGTGATCGGCACCACCCAGTACGGAACGAATCTTGTCCATTCGGGCGTCCTTCCCCCCACGCAGTCCTCCTACCAGGTACCCGCTCTCCCTCACGGACGTACCCTCTACGCCACCCTATTCACAAGGAACAACGGCACCTGGGTCTTCCAGGCCATCAGCTTCGGTACCCCGTAGCGTTAGCTCGCCCAGCCGGCGAACGTAGAAACGGCAACGGCCGCCGGTCGGCGTGCTAGGCCCCCGGTCGTCCAGGATGGTCACGTCCTGGAGTCGCAGCTCGACACGGTCGTCCAAACCGGTGCCGGCCACGTTGGCTCGGGCCAGACCGAGCGCCGGTCCGAAGAGCCGATCGGGGGCGGTCAGCGAGGCAGAACGACGGCGAATCTCGTTGCACCATGGCCCAGGGGAAAACGGAGCGTGTTGAACAACACGCCGGCTTACGACAGCCGGCGCCCCCTGGCGACGGCGAAACCTGGGAATGCGGAGGGATTGGGAAGCAACCGGAGGCCCCTCCCGCGCAATGCGTTTTCCCTGCCAGTGTCAGGATTCGAACAGAAAAAGAGAGCGGCATGTCGGTCGTTCGCCAACCCAGGTGGAGAAGGTAAAGGTCCCGCCGTCGAAGGGCCGCGAGGATAAGTTCCAAGCCCCAGGTCACCATTCCACTTGATGCCATGTGCGCGGCCGGCCTCGAGGTGGGCGACCGGGTAGACGCCCACGCTGAAGGTCCCGGCCGGGTCGTCCTCGAGCCCGAAGAAGATCTCTTGGCCAACTTCGCCGGTGTGCTCACCGGAGGGCTCGGGCCCAACGAGCTGAGGACCTGCGGCAAGAATCGGACTGACGCTGCTCGACGCCGGAGTGTTGATCGCCTTCTTGGACTCCGGCGATGCCCACCATCAAAACGGCGTGACGTGCCTTCGCCGAGGCCCTGGTTGGGCCGTCCCTGGCGGGAGACGAAGCAGGACGTGCGGTTCGAAGCTCAAGTTGCGCGCTACCGCAGACCGCCTGAGCCCAACAGCTGGCGTCATCACCCACCCAGGTCAGGACCGGCGAGACGCCAGATGTCGACGTTGGACAATACAGCCCGTACAAGGGATCGTCGGCCTACACCATCACCCCACGAAACCGACGCACTTCACGGGATTGGAGGGATCAAACGACACCTTCCGATCACCAACAAGGGCGGATCCATGACACCGGCCAAGAACCTCCCGCCGGTGATCACCGACGCGACTCCCAACGGCCTAGCCTTGGCGGCAGGGGGGCGATGGGGAGGGATGGTCGGGTTCACGCGACTGGTCGGTACTCGTGGACGAGTCCGCCGAGGCGGTCGACGCGGCCGATGCCGCCGCCGGTGTCGGTGGCCGGTTCCAGCGGGATTGGGGCATCGAGCTTGATTGCCCTGTGCGGTCGAGCAGTGTCGTAGTGGGCGCCATACTCGGTCATCACGTGTTCGAGGTGGCGGCGGCCGAAAATGAGGGTCCAGCACTTGATCAGCGCTCCCGTTTCCAGCTTCAAAGCGCCCGGCGATGGGATCGCCCCTTCAAATCCCACCAGATCCTGTAAATTCCCGCCGTCAGAGACCAAGGCGGAACTGGCTTCCCCGGCAAGGGTGAGATCTCCATGATGCAGGTCGACCTCAAGTTGTCCACCAGCGGAAACGGTAAAGGCGAAGGTGTCTTCACAACGCGCTGCTTCAAGGCAGGAGAGGCCGTTTTGACAGGTGAGATCGAGCGTCGCCTTCCCGGGAACCACTCCCACGCGACCCAGGTCGGCCTCTCAGACTACGTATACCTGGCAGGTTTGAGCCCAAAGGTCAACCACTCGTGCGACCCGAACTGCGGCATCCAGGTCAACGACACTGGAGCCCCCGACCTCGTGGCCCGCCGCAGCATCGCATCCGGTGAGGAGATCACGTTCGACTACGCCATGCGCAACTACTCGGTAGAGCACTTCCCCAGCCCTTGCCTGTGTGGGGCGAACGGCTGCCGCGGAACGATCACCGGATGGAAGGACCTGCCCGACGACAGGAAGGCCGCTTACCAAGGGCTGGTCGCCCCGTATCTGCTCGACCTCGACGTCAAAACTCGGTGAGCCGAACGTCGTGACGGATCCGCACACCGGACGGATCCCGCCCCCGAGGAGGAATGGCGGCTGGTGGCATCTTCCTTACTGGCAAGCCATCACGCCCGATCCGCCTGTGGTGCTCGACGTCGCCCGGCTGGAGGCGCTCCTGTCGAAGACGTTCAACATCGGCCTCGACGTCGGCCGCGGCAGGGAGAAGGTCGACCTGGTGGGCTGCGGCTGTCCAAGGCGTTGCTCGGCGCGGCTGAGGCGCGGGTTCTGGCCGCCGAGTCGATCGCGATCGAGGCCGGTGTGGCCAGCGCGAGGATCACCGCGGCGGAAGGCTTAGCGCTACACGCGGGGGCGTCCAACGGCTTCCCCGACCCGGTCTTCCATCTGGCCGCCGTGCCATGGGCATCGTCACCGGCTTGGCCGCGGTGAAGCCCGACCCGGCCGCCGCCGCGCGCAACCCGATCCTGGATGCAGCGCTCGAGGTCGCCGTGGCGCTGTCCAAGCTCCTCGGCTTTCGACGCGATTGCACTTCCGCCGTCAGCGTCCACGAGCAGGCCGAGGCGACAAGCCCGTATTGGTCGAGTCCGCGTCGGGCCTGGCCAGAGCAGCCGATGCGGTCACGGGGCCTTTGGAGCTGGCGAGGATGACGGCGGCGGGCCGCAAGGGGAAACAGGACCTCAACTGACCGAGTCCCAGGAGTGTGCACCGACGACGCCGGCCGCCCCGGCCCGTGCCCCGGCACAGCGCGCTGGCACGGTCAATACCGCCGCGGCGGCCGGTGGTGACAGTCCGATCCTGCGACCGCCACGCCGAGGCCATAACAAACCGACGACGGAACTGACTACCCCCGCCACCCCCACCGACCGCTGCTCCCCCGCATGACCGGCACCGATAGTCCCCGCCGTGGCCACCCCTGCCCCCCGCCCTTCGCCCGATCGGCCTGGCCGCAGGAAGACTGATGGGCGAACCGGCCCGCTGCGGCGGCCGCCAGTGCCGCCTCGACGCACCCGTGAGCCGCGGTGCCCTGGACCGCAACAGATCGCCTCGCCGGCGCCCCCGACGTGGCTGTCACGTTGCAGTGGTGCGGGGTCCTGCGCGTCAAATGGGAGCCCAACGCCTCCGACACCCGAACCGCCGCCGACCCGCCCGCCGGCCAATGGACCACCCTGCAGCTCCCTCGCCTATAAACCAACCAGCAGCTCCTCATCCCCGGCAGCGACGGGTATAGCCGCGTGCTGGCAACCACTCGGAGACGGCGACTACCTGTACCTCGAGGTCGCTGTCCCCGCTGCCCCCCCGCCGAGCGTGGGCCAAAACCCTGGCATTGCTCGGGCGCGCTTGTCCTAAATGGGCGAACGGTAGGGAGCGTCGGTCAAGAAAACTCTGTGATTCGGATGCGCTCTCGGCCCGGAGGTCCAGCGGGACAGGACGGGCCCGGTCAAGCGTCACGGGCACGACGGGAAGCCCCGGCCCACAACAGGAGACGCGCCACAACAAGTCGATGCGCCGCATTCGGCAATCGGTTTCTCCACTAGCCAAGTCCGGTGACAGTTGTCGAGAACGTCGCGCCTTTGACGACGACCTTCAGCGGGTCACCGTTGCTCAGAACGTACATGTTGTTCGGTATGTTCTGGTCGTACAGGTTGCCGAACTTGAGAACTATCTGAGTGTCGGCGTAGCTCACGATCACCAAACCGACACAGTCGGCCTGGGCCTCACCCGTGGTCGTGTATTGCCCGGCAGTGAATCCTCCGTTGGCCTTGGGATCGGACACGTAGAGGCTGTTGCCGTAATCGAAGCCTGGCGACCCGCCGGCGGGGGAGGCCGGGCAGTTGGCCAGGTGGCTCACGTCGGTGGCCGGATCGGCCGGGGGCGCAGTGCCGAATCCGGTCCCGGTGATGGTAATGGTCGGATCGGCGACGGTACCGGTGGTGGCCACCGATGTGATGGTCGGCGCGTTCGGGGGGGTGGTGGTCGTGGTGGTGGTGCTGGGGGGGAGCGTCGTCGTCGGACCGCCTGGATTCACCAGACCATGGATCGTGGTCGTGAAGGTTGCACCCTTGATACCAACCTGGAATGGATCACCGTTGCTCAGAATATAGAGGTTGCCCGGAAAATTCTTGTGGTACAGGTTGCCGTAGCGGAAGACGACCGCATGGTCGGACCACGCAATGATGACCAAGCCAAGGCAGTCGAATTCGCCATTGTCACCAGGCGTGAAGATTCCGGCATCGAATTGTTGATTGACGAAACTACCGGCCTGGGCGTTGAGGTCCTTCGCGAAGAAACTTGTGCCGTATAGGAAACCGGTACCCGATAAGGGAGTGGCCGGACACCCCTGCTGGCCACTCGGGCTCATGGCAGGATCAGGTTGTGGGCGGGACCCGAAACCGCTGCCAAGGACGACGATCGTAGGATTGCTGACACGGCCGACTACCAGCACCGTGCTCAGTTAGCGGGGTCCACCACCTGAAACTGGGGATCGTGTAGACAGGGGAATTCCGACTGATGACACCCCTTCGGGCCCTGAGCGGTCAACCCCGGTCGAGGAACTGGTGGCCGAGAATCT
>JALYXV010000328.1 GCA_030947025.1 Actinomycetota bacterium
GCGAGGAAGGGCGCGACAACGACATCGTGCGGGAGACGTTCGAGCGCACCGGCGCGAGCGTGATGGGCAAGCGCATGTTCGACGCCGGTGAGCAGATGTGGCCGGAGGAGGCGCCGTTCCACACGCCGGTCTTCGTCGTGACGCACGAGAAGCGTGACCCCTGGGAGCGGCCGGGCGGGACCTCCTTCCACTTTGTCACCGACGGCATCGAGACCGCGCTGGACCAGGCCCGCGGGGCCGCCGGCGACCGGGACGTCCGCATCGCGGGCGGGGGCGCGACGATCGGTGAGTACGTGAACGCCGGCCTGATCGACGAGTTCTCGATCGCGCTCTCACCCGTGCTGTTCGGCTCCGGAATCCGCCTGTTCGAGGGCGTGGACGCGGGCCGCGTGGCCCTGGAGCCGGTTCGCGCGGAGCCGACGAAGCGGGTGACCCACCTGACCTACGCAGTCCAGGAGCGGTAACTGTCTCGACTCAGCGCTCCCCCGCCGAGGTCTGCAGCGCGGTGAGATCCTCGACGCTCTGAGCGTCAGGAAGGGCGAGCGTTCGGGCCGCGAGCTCGACCGCGCGCTCCTCCGGGAGGGACCTCACGGCGTTGTCGTGGAACTTCCCCGCCAGCTCCTCGTCGGACAGTGGGTTGCCGAGGCCGCCGCCGAGCAGCGCCGCGGCGACCGGTAGGGGCCGCAGAACGCCGCGTGGTACCCGGCGGCCCTCCAGCCCGGTCGTCGGGCCGGTGAGCCCGTGCCGGGCCAGGCCTGCCGTTGCCACGCCGCAGCGCGCGGCCCAGCCGCAGTGGACCCGCTTGACGGTCCCGCTGGTGCGGTTCGCCTCCAGCAGGCCGGCCCCATGCTGGCCGCGATGCCGGCGGCGGAGGCGATCCCCGCCTCGTCCTGCCCTGCAGCATCGCCACGGCCACCGCGGCGCCGACCGCGCCGCAGATGGACGTCGCGTGCAAACCACGCTCGAAGAACACCGAGTTGCGCAGCTCCTCGTCGTAGCGGGGCGCGGTATTCAAGAACGGCAAGCTCATCGAACGACCCAACGAATCAGAGGGTGGTGATCAGCAGGTCGCGTGACACGCCGATCCACAGGTCTTGACTATTCCTCACGACCGCCCGATATCGGCCCATCCTTCGTGCGCAGGAACGCTCAGGTTGGGGATCGTCAAGGCGCGTCGAGCGTTGTGGCGATGTCACTGAGTCGTCTCCAAAGGCGTCGCCTGTCGAGGTCGTGGAAGTCGAAGTGCCGATAGAATTCGGCCGCACGTTCATCGACCGCATCGACAACGACGGCACGAGCCCCGAACTCGCGTCCCCCTCGCACGCAACGTCTGAGAGCGTCGATGAGCAGGTGACCGCCGAGGTGGTGCCCCTGTTCGACCCGTTCGACGGCAAGGCGCGCGAGCAGTACAACCGGCACCGGGTCGGGCATTCCCGCCGAAGCGGCGAGAGCGCCCCATCATGCTCCACAGCACTCATGGCAAGCGCGTAGTAACCGACAACGCGCCGTCCCCGACAGACCACGTAGGTTGCACCGGTGCCCGCAGCCTGGGCGACTCGTGCGCTGTGATTCAGCCAACGGTCGAGGTCGGGCACGCCGGAGTCGAACTGACCGACCATATGATCCTCGGTCAGTAACGCGACCGGACCGAGCGGCTCGGTGCTCACCTCGTCGGGATCGGGCTGGGTTCCTTGGCGTAGCGGCTCAGGGTGGGCATCGCTTCATCGGCCGCGTCCAGTGCAGCCGCAAAGCGAACCGCAGTTCGACCGTGCACCCTAGAACTTTCGCGGCGGAACAGCGGTGCAGAACATTAGCGGGAGGAGGGCAGGCAGAAGGTCTAGAACAACGGTCCTCACCAGTAGGCACGCATGTCGCCGTCAGATCGGAGTTCGGGCTGATGGCGGTCGTAAATCCTGCTCTACGTTCCTGACGGCCGCGTACGGCCATGCCAGCGACCTACGTCCGCCAACTTGGGCTTATACCCCGATGGCCAGGCGGTGTTTTGATCCCAGATTGCCCCCACCAGCGTCGCGTCGGTCAGGGCGGCGTCTCGGAAATCGGTGGCCATCATCATGGCCTCGTCCAGGCGGGCCCCGATGAGGTTCGCGCCCGCGAACCTTGCTCCTGTGAGGGAGGCGCCGTGGAGGTTGGCGCCTCGCAGATCGGCGTGTTCCAGGTTGGCCTCCGTCAGGTCCGTGTACTCGAAGTTGCAGCCCTGGAGCCTCTTGCCATGAAGGTCGAGGGCCACCAGCCGTGCCCGAGAGAAGTCCTTGCCGGATGCGTCGTTGTCTTCCACGAGGGCCTGTCGAAGCTCCCTATCCCGACGCCGCCAGACGATCGTCACCTCTGGAGTATGGCATGACATCCCATCGCTTCTGGTCGCCACAGCCTGAGCGCTATATTTCCCGATTTCGAACGCTGGCGGGTCATGAAGTGGGTCACCGAGAACGCACTGATCGACGGGTACGGCGCTCGTCATCCCGGTCGCGGATTGATACATCATGGTCAAGGTGGCATGGGACCGGGACGCTGTCGATCCTCCTCCGAGGGGCGGTAGGGCGCTGACCGTCGGGGCATATCTGGTCGCGAGCGCCGCGCTGTTTGGCGCTGCTATCGCCGCCGCCGTTCATCGTGTCGAGTTCAATGACACCGGGACCGACGTTGTCAACGGACTCCATCGTTACATGACGTTGCCGAACGCCGGTGCGCTGCGATTGGCGTTGTTGGCCGTGGTGGGCTTCTTGCTGGCCTCCGCAGCATGTTCTGTGCTGGCTGTCGCTGCCGCCAGGAAGGGCTCTGGGAGCCTCCGCTGGGTTGTGCTCTCGGCAAGCGCAGTCGTCATGGGTCTCCTCGTGGTTCTCTGGTTTGTCGCTCCTCCAGCCTTCCCGCCGAAAGGACGGGGTGTGCCTCCCGTCGCCATCGGCTTCCACACGTGACGGAACTCGCTGGTCTTGACAGCGGCTCTTTGTCGACGAAGCTGCGAGCGTGTTGTCGGCGTAGCCGCCGTCGGCGTGATGGGGGACGAACAGCGGAGAGCGGTCATCCCCAATCCTCATCTCCCACGGCGGCGGATGCGATCCCCGCGACAAATCAACCCATCTGGGTGGCGTCGTCGGCCTTGTTCGGGACTTCGAGCTCCGCTCATAAAGACGGGTCGGTACGGCTGCCACGTCGGTAAAGTCCAGCCGGGTCGGGACAGGCCTGGAGGGTTCCCGGGGGATCCTGGAGGAGGCCCATGCTGGGCTAGGCGTCGGGCTAGCCGCAATACCCATAAGTTAGAGTTACACGCGTGGTATTCTTGGTGGCATGCCGCGGGCCGGGTGGGTCAAGCCGCAGGATGACCAACGGTTGTCTGATCATGTTGCGTTGGGGGTTTTGACCCGGACGTT
>JALYXV010000356.1 GCA_030947025.1 Actinomycetota bacterium
CCGAAGTGTTCGCCAGCCATGATTGAGCTGGTCAGCCGCCCCTGCGGCTGGCCTACCTGCGCCTTTGGCCTTTCCTCGGCTTCCTGGGACCTGCAGGAATCGACCCACGGATGTGTCACAAGAGCCCCAAATTTCAACCCGCACTCCAGTGGCCCACAAGATAGCCCTGAAACTCCAAACCGACCCACGGAAGAGTCAGAAGACCCATTTAAGCGTCCCTCGCGTTTTCGCGAACCGGGCCGGGCTCCTCCACTCGTCGCCATGGCTGAGCGGCGCAACTAGAGCGGCGGCAACAGCGTGTGAGAACGGGTGTGGCTCGCACCATCGTCACCTCGAGTCATGCTTCCTGCGCCGGTAACGGGATCACCAGGACCGGAACCGGGCTTTGATGCACGATGTGCAGGGCAGCCCGTCCAAGCGGCACGCCCGGTGCAGGCGTCTGACTGTGGGAGCTGATCACCAGCAACCCTGTCGATCCCGAGGCGTCGTCGCCGTTGTCAACGATGAAGCTGAGCAACCCGACTGCGGGGCCGAGGGGGTCCCATATCACCCGTCCCGTGACAGCCACATCGGGTCCCTCGAGTGAGGCAACCAGTTCCTGGATGTAGGTGTCGGCGTCCCCATGCGATCCATACAGCCGCTGCGCGTGTTCGGGTCGAAGCGACGGCGGCGCCGGTTCGCTTACCGTGGTCACCGTCAGGCCCAAACCGAGCACGGAGGCCCACGCCCTGGCCGCGGGGAGCATCAACGCCGAGCCTGGCCGCCCGTCGACGCCGGCCACCACATTGCCTTCCAGCTTCCAATCAGGCTGGCAATGGGGACCGACCAGAATGATCGGCTTGTCGGTCCGGGCCAACACGATGGCAGCGGCCGATCCGACGAACACCGAAGACGGCCAACCCCGGCCATGCGTCGACATGCACACGAGCGACCCGTCCAAATGGTCAACGTATTCGCCGATGGTCTCGCCCGCGTCCTCACCGACGAGGACTACTGTCCCCATCGTCGACGTGAGCGGGGGCCCATGACCCGACGCCGGCCTCACGGTGATAACGGTCCGTGAAGCATGCAAGCGAAGTGCCAGTAGACCGGCAGGGTCGAGCGCCCTGTCAGCGAAGGGCGACCCGTCGACCGGCACGACGACGCGACTGATATGGGGCAATGCTTGCGTCACCCCTCCTCCTCCCCGGCGCTCCGGCCCAACTTGGCGATGCGCGCCCAGCTAGTCGCCCCTTGAGTATCCCCGACCAATGCTTTGTCGCGGCAGGGCCCAAAATCACATAGGCGCTCCCCCTGGAGCAGGGTACCGATGCCATTGCCTGGACCGGCCCGCAGCCCTTTCTGATAGGAACATTGGGCTCGGCAGTGAGAGAATCCGGGCGACGGGGGCTAGGGGGGCGACTGGGGCGACTGGTAGCGGTTGTCTTCGAGGCCTTCGATGATGTCCGGCAAGGGAGGGTAACTACACGAGGCGCCAAGACGGGAAAAAGCGTTTCCTCCAAGCACTTAGCTGCTCACCGCGAAATCCCCTTGTTTGTCGTGGGCGCTGTGCCACACGAGGCCGTCGACGGCGACGGCGACGGTGGTGCCCGCCGTTCCGGCGAGCACGGCGGCCGCGTCGGCGAGCGCGCCGATAGCGGCCGGGCGGCCGGTGGCCTCGGCGAAGCGGCAGGCACCTTCTGCCTTTGGGCCCATGCTGCCGGCGGGAAGGTCGAGCTGGCGCAGGGAGCGGGGACTGGCCGACTTCAGCGATCGGGCCTTCGGTGTCCGCCAGTTGGTCCAGATGGCATCGACGTCGGTCAGTAGCAGCAGCCGGTCGGCGTCGAGTCGGGTGGCGAGCAGCGCCGCCGACAGGTCCTTGTCGATGATCGCCTCGACGCCGCGCACGGCGCCCGCGTCGTCGACAGTCACCGGTATGCCGCCCCCGCCGACGCATACGACGAGGACGCCCGCGTCGACCAGGAGGCGGATGGCGTCGAGCTCGAGGATCCGCCTCGGCTCGGGGGATGCGACGACACGGCGGTAGCCGGGCCCGTCGGGTTCGAGCAGCCAGCCCCGCCCTGCGGCCAGGTCCCGGGCCACCCCCTCCTTGTACAACGGTCCGATAGGTTTGGTCGGCCGCCCAAACGCCGGGTCGTTCGGGTCGACGACGACCTGGGTCAAAAGAGTGGCGATCCGGGCGCCGGGCAGCTCGGTGACCAACCCTTGCTCGAGGAGATAGCCGATCATGCCTTCGCTCTCGGCACCCAACACGTCGAGGGGGTACGCGGCGACTTCGTGGTAGGCGGCGGCTTGGAGGGCCAGCAGGCCGACCTGCGGTCCGTTGCCGTGGGTCACCACCAGCTGATGGTCGCGGGCGAGGTCGGCCAGCGCCGCGACCGCCGTCTTGACGTTGCCGCGCTGGGTTTCGACATCGGCGCTGTCGCCCCGGCGGATGAGGGCGTTGCCGCCCAAGGCGACAACGATCCTCATCGCAGCACCTCCCCGATCAGTTCGCCGAACCTTCGGCGGTGATCGTGGCCGGCGCCGTGGAGCTCGCCGGAGACGAGCGCGAAGAGCACGGCTTGGGCGATCGGCAGGCGGTTCTCGGCCTGGACAGATACCAGCGACTGGGCTCCGTTGATGACCTCGGCGGTCACCTCGTCGCCCCGATGGGCGACCGAGCCGTGCAGGAACACCGCGTTCGGGCTGGCGTGGCCCATCAGCGCCGCGTTGACCTGGTAGGGGCGCAACGTTGCGACGCACGCCGCCCGCTCCGATTCGGGGTTGGCGACGGGCAGCCACACGTCGGTGTAGACCACCTCGGCGTCTTTGACCGCCGCCACCGGGTCGCAGCTCAAGTGGAGGCGGCCGCCGTGGCGTTCCGCCCGGTCGCGGGCTTGGACGATCACCTCGGGCCGGGGCTGGTAGCCGTCGGGGGTGGCGACCGTCAGATCGATGCCGGCCAGTGGGCCTACCTCCATCAGGCTGTGGGCCACGTTGGTGGCCGCCCCCAGGTAGGCGACCCGAAGCTGCCTGAGTCTGAGGAAATGTTCTCGCAGGGTCAGCATGTCGGCCAGCGCCTGGGTGGGATGGTGGCCGGCGGTCCCGGCGTTGATGACCGGGACGGTGGCGGCTTGGGCCAGGCGGCGGACGTCGTCGTCGGAGCGGGTCTCGACAACGATGGCCGCCGCCATGTGCGACAGGAGCCGGGCGGTGTCCTCGATTGGTTCGCCCCAACCCGGTTGCAGTCCGGCCGGCCCAACCGGGACGGCAACACCGCCCAGGCGCAAGATGGCCGTCTCGAAGGCATCTCGTGTGCCGCTGGACGGGCCGGCGAAACAGCAGGCGACGCTCTTGTCGCGCAGCAGCCCGTGATGGCGGCGGGTGCCGTATTTGAACTCCCCGCCCAGTTCCAACAGCCGCGTCAGGTCGTCGCTGCTCAGGTCGGCAATGCGAATCAGATCCTTCATTCGTCTCCCCCTTCCTCCAGTATCGCGGCCGGGTCGCTTTTTATCGCGCAGCAGGTGCGCCGGGCGGGCGAACTCGAAGCCCGCGACGGTCACGACTTCGATGGGTGGTCTTCTCGGCGTCGCGTTGACGTCGATACTGCGCCCGGGGCGACCGACCCGCCCCGGGCGCGACAACCGAGATGTCGTTGCTATTGGCGTACCGAGCCGGGCGCCGACGTCGATTCGCTTCACGCTGACATTCCTGTCTCATCGCCGCCCACGACGCGACCAGTGACGAACGACGGGCGCAGCCGCAGGCACAAGCTGCGCTCGCCCGACGGCCACGGAACGACCGGCGACGCATTGATTCGCTCAGGGTCCGTGACCTCCTCGAGGTGACCGGTTGCGAGCACGCTCCATCCCGACTTGCGGGCCCGGTCGAAACTGTCGACTTCGAACGCCGCGAGGCCTTGGCCGACGTCGAGGCGCGATCCCGGCATGGTGCGAATAATGATGTCGTCGCCATCGAGGGCATAGTTCACCGGGAAGATCATGGGCGTCGCGCCGATCACGACCGCTATGCGGCCGATCACGTCTTGGGCGAGCAGCTTCTTGCATTCGTCCGACTCGATGACATCGATCCCGCTGTGTCTACTGACGGTGCCCATCCGATCCCTGTCCCTTCGTTTCCTCCTGGTTTCATCATCGGTCCGCGAGCCGAGTAGCGGCAGTGCCAAAGGTCCCTTCCGCCACGCCGAAAGGACTCGATCGGGGCCCCACGCCTAACCGTCGGCGCCGGCGAACACCTGATTCCCGTGGCAAGCCGTCGCGGCCCTGCATCTGCCAGGCCAGTCGATGCGTAAGCTCCGTTGGCGCTTCAACGACCGGTCCCGACCACGGGCAACGACCACCGATCGGACCCCCCCGGGACCAAAGATCCCGAACCCACGCGCTCCGCCACGCCCACGCCCGCCGACCCACCGGCCTCGCCGCCACAAGCTTCACAATCCCCCAAAATCGCCGCCCCCGGACACGAAGGCGGCCGATGGTCACCCGCGACGACGTTGCGCCGTCAGCCCTACACGAAACCCGACCAAGTTCGATCTTTGAATATGTGAACGACACGCCGGCCCGACTAGCCGAAGCATGCACCGCGGGACCGTCCGCCCGACGCCCACCGGGCGCGGCGCTGCATCGTCCCCGCAGGCCGGTCAGGGACCACTTGAACTTTTCTCGACCGACGCCCCGACCAAGACCGGTGCCCATCTCCACTCCATCAGGTGGTCCGAACCAGGGAACGCACGGCGTCGACGATGAGCTGTACCGCGATCGCCGAAAGCAGCAGCCCGAACACTCTGGTGACGAACTGAAGCAACGCGTCGGGCACGAGTCGGGCGAGACGGCCGGCGAGGAGGAGAACCAACCCTACGACGATGGCCGCCCCCAAGATGCCCGCCACCACCGCCAACCGGGCGCCGCCCCCCGGATGCCGCCTGGCCAGCACCATCACCGTGGCAATGGCACCCGGTCCCGCCAGCAGAGGTGTGGCGAGAGGGACAAGGGCGATGTTGTGACCGGGGGGCGGCGCCATGTCCTCCCCCCGCAACATCTCCAGTGCGACGAGCAGCAGGAGGAGCCCTCCCGCGATGGAAAGACTTTCCAGCGAGACGTGGAGGTAGTCGAGAATGACCCGGCCGAACAAAGCGAATCCCAAGATAAGGCCAGCGGCGGCTCCCACCGCCGAGATCGCGGCGCGCGCCGACCGGCGGGGCGTGTAACCACGGGTCAGGGCAACGAAGATCGGGGTGGTCCCCGGCGGGTCCATGATGACGAGCAGCGTCACGAGCGTTTCGCCGAAAACTCGCCATTGCACAACCTTGCACGGTACTGCCCAATCCATGTGCGCCCTAGCCGAACGATCACGTTGAGCACGCCACCGCGGCGTCGAGGAGGTAGGGGTCCGCGCCTGAGTTAGTCGCGCGGTCTATTGTCGGTCGTTGTGGAGGTCGGCGACGAGAACCTGAAACGGTTTTTCGAGCGGGCCTTGCCGCTGCTTGATGAGCGGGAGCGGCGGTTGTTGGGGGCGGCGGTGGTGGAGATGTG
>JALYXV010000365.1 GCA_030947025.1 Actinomycetota bacterium
GGCGGCCCGGGCCGCCGTCTCTCCGTCGGCTCTGGTCTTGGCGGGGGCGGGTGCGGCCCTGGGTCTCGTGGTCGGCCTGCCGGCCCTGGCGGCGGTGGCCATCGGGGCGGGCTTCTGGGGTGTACGGGTGGCCGCCGGTACCGCGCTGGCGGCGGGACGGCGGCGACGAGCCCGGCGGCCCGAGGTCATCGACCCCTATGCCGTTCCCGAGCCCTGGCGGAGCTTCGTCCGGGAGTCACTCACCGCCCAGAGCAAGTTCGACCAGGCGGTCGCACGCAGCCGGCCGGGACCGCTACGCGACCGCCTGACCGATGTGTCGCGCCGGATTCATGACGGTGTCCGGGAATGCTGGCGGGTCGCCCATCTGGGCGCCGCCGTCGATGCCGCCTTGGCCGCCCTCAATCCCGAGCGGACGAGTAGCCAGCTGCGGCACTTGCAAGAGACGCGGGGCTCGAGCCCGCCCGCCACGCCGGAGGCGTCGAGGGCCCAGGACGAGACTGAGGCGGCCATGGCGTCCCAGCTCCAGGCGGCCCGACGGGTCGAGGCGACGGCCCAGCGAGCCACCGACCGGCTGCGGGTGCTGACCGCGGAGCTCAATGCCGCGGTGGCAGGGGCGGTCGAACTCCTGCTCGACGGCGACGCGGCCGCCAGCGCCGCGGCCGCGGCGGGCCAGCTGGCAGGCGATGTCGATTCCGTCGTGGGCGAGATCGAAGCGCTCCGCCTGGCCCTGGAGGAGACGACGGGGAAAACGAGCCCCGGTACCGGATAGATCCGCTCGCCCTTTTCGGCGTCGTATGCGGTGGTCCGGGGACGCGACTGCCCGAGCCTCGAAGTCATAGTTCGCATTTGCGAGGTACAGGGCCCATGATCTCATGATTCGCAGCCGAAACGGTGGCAACAACCCACAGGTGCTAGTTACACTCTCGCCGTGCCCTCATTCACGGTCGGCCAGGCCGCGGAGTTGCTTGGTGTCAGTCCCGACACGGTTCGGCGCTGGGTGGACAGCGGCCAGATCGAGGGCGAGCGCACCTCGGGGGGGAAGCGCTGGGTGCACGGCGAGGGGTTGGCCCGATTCTCGGCTGAGCGGGCGCCCGACCTTTCCTTGTTCCCGGTGTCCGAGTCGGCCCGCAACCATTTCCCCGGCCTGGTGACCAAAGTGACCAAGGACACGGTGATGGCCCAGGTGGAGATCCAAGCCGGCCCCTACCGCATTGTGTCGCTCATCAGCCGGGAAGCCGCCGACGAGCTGAGACTCGCCCCCGGGGTCCTGGCGGTGGCGTCGGTGAAGTCGACCAACGTCGTCATAGAAGTCCCAAAGATCTGAAGAGGCATTGGATGCACGCTCAGGGCTTTGTTCGCTTTCATGGATTGGTGGCGGCCGGAGCGGGCTTGACCCTGGCGCTCTCGGCCTGCTCGTCGACGACGGTGGCGACCGCGCCGCGCACGACCTCCGCGTCGGTCACCGGGTCGGTCAGGTCGGTCACCGGGTCGGTCAACGTCTTCGCCGCCGCGTCCCTGACGGGAGCGTTCAACAAGGCCAAGACGACCCTCACGGCTGCCAATCCTGGCCTGTCGCTGACCTACAACTTCGCCGGTTCCAACGCCCTCGTCGCCCAGATCATGCAGGGAGCTCCGGCTGATGTGTTCGCATCGGCCGACGCCAAGAACATGCAGAAGCTGGTCGACGCGGGCCTGGTCGGCACACCGGTCACCTTCGCCCAGAACAAGCTCGAGATCGCCGTGGCGCCGGGCAACCCGAAGCACATCACCGGACTGGCCGACCTGGCCAAGCCGGGGGTGTCGGTCGTCTTGGAAGCGGTCGGGGTTCCCGCGGGCGACTACACCCGCCAGGTCCTCGACGCCCAGCACATGACCGTGACCCTGAAATCGCTGGAGACCGACGTCAAGTCCGCTGTCGCCAAGGTCACCTCGGGCGAGGCTGACGCCACCGTGGTCTACGTGACCGACGTGAGCGCGGCAGGTGCGACGGTCACGGGGGTAACGGTTCCCGATGCCAACCAGCCCACCATTACCTATCCGATCGCGGTGGTGAAGGCGACCGAGAACCCGACCGGAGCCCAGGCATTTGTCGACTCGGCCGTGTCGGGCGAGGTGCAGAAAGCCCTGGAGGCGACCGGTTTCGTCGCTCCGACGTAAGTCCCCCAAGTCCCCGCGGGGCCTTGCTCCGGCGGTGCCGTCGGTGTCGTCGGCCGTGCCGGCGGTGTCGTCGGCCGTGCCGTCGGTGTCGTCGGCCGTGCCGGCGGTGGTGGCAGCCGGGCTGGCGGCTGGGGCGCTGGCCTTGGTCGTACTGCCGCTCCTCGGGCTGGTCATGCGGGCTCCCTGGTCGTCGCTCGTTTCTGACCTTCGAGCTCACGAGGCCTTCGCCGCCCTGCGCTTGTCATTGGAGACATCGCTGGGCGCCCTCGGCCTCTCCATCGGGCTCGGCGTACCGCTGGCGTGGATCCTGGCTCGGCGCCAGTTTCCCGGCCGATCCCTCATACGAGCCCTGGTCACTCTGCCGATGGTCCTGCCCCCGGTTGTCGGCGGGATCGCGCTGCTCTATGCGTTCGGAAAGAAGGGACTGGCGGGCCGAATCCTCTACGACCTGACGGGCTGGCGGCTGGTGTTCACCACCAGCGGCGCCATCGTGGCCGAGGCGTTTGTGTCCATGCCGTTCTTGATCGTGACTGCCGAGGCGGCGTTCCGCTCTCTGGACCGCCGCTCAGAAGAGGCCGCCGCCACCTTGGGGGCCAGCCCGAGCTACCGGTTCCGCCGGGTCACGTTGCCCGCCGTCGCCCCCGCCCTGGCCGCCGGGGCGGCGCTGACGTGGGCCCGGGCGCTGGGCGAATTCGGGGCGACCATCACGTTCGCGGGTAACTTCCCCGGTACCACCCAGACCACCCCGCTGCTGGTGTATCTCGATATCGAGTCGGGCCACGACGGCACCGCCCTCGCATTGTCCTTGGTCCTGCTCGGCGTGTCGCTGGCGGTCCTGGTTGGCCTGCGGGACCGCTGGCTCGGCCATCCGTGACCCTGACCGCCTCGGTCGGGCTGACGTTGGGAACATTCGTCCTTGACGTCGACCTCGAGGTTGACGAAACGGCCGTGGTCGCACTGGTCGGGCCCAATGGCGCCGGAAAGACGTCGTTGGTGCGCGCCCTGGCGGGTCTCGTGCCCATCGACCGAGGCCGGGTCGTGATCGATGGCACGATCGTCGACGATCCTGGCGCCGGTGTCCGGACGCCGCCCGAGCGGCGGGGGGTGGCGGTGGTATTCCAGGACCACCGCCTGTTCGCCCACCTGACCGCGCAGGAGAACGTCGCCTTCGGGCTGCGCGCCACCGGGACCGCCAAGGCCGAGGCTCGGGCCGCAGCGGCGACATGGTTGGAGCGCGTCGGCCTTCCCGAGGTGGGCCACGTTCATCCCCGGGAGCTCTCGGGCGGCCAGGCGCAGCGCGTCGCTCTGGCCCGGGCGTTGGCCACCGAGCCGGCTGTCCTGCTGCTGGACGAACCGCTGGCGTCGGTCGACGTCACGGCCCGAGCCGAGCTGCGACATCTGGTGCGCAACGAGCTGCGCAGTTACTCCGGGGCCCGCCTGGTCGTCACCCACGACCCGATGGAGGCCGCCTCTCTGGCCGACCGGCTTATCGTGATGGAGGCAGGGCGCATCACTCAGGAAGGCCCCCTGGTAGAGGTGACGGCCCGGCCCCGGTCTCTCTGGGTGGCCAGCATGGTCGGGCTCAACCTGCTCCAGGGTGTCGGCAACCACAGCGCGGTCCGCCTCGCCAACGGGGCCCGGGTGGCCACCGCCAGTCCCGCCGAGGGGCCCACCTTCGTAGCCATCCGGCCGAACGCCATCGCCGTGCACCGCCAACTGCCCGAGGGCAGCGCCCGCAACGTGTGGTTCGGCCAGGCCAGCGATTTGTACGTGGCCGGCGACCGGGCCCGCATCCGCATCGCCGGTCCTGTCCCCCTCATCGCCGAGGTCACCGCCTCCGCGGTTGCCGAACTCCATTTGGCCGAGGGCGGAGCCGTTTGGGTGTCCGTGAAGGCAACAGATATCGATGCATACCCGATCTGACGATGGAGGATCCGGCCGGCCGTTGAATCGGATCCTGCGAGCCGTAGCCGCCCCGGGGTCGAACGGTGGCAGGGTCCAACGTTCTGTGGCGACCGACAGACCGACCGCATTCTTTGGCGACTTATAGTTCCGTGGCGACCTATCCGGAATACCACTGATAAGTCGCCTCGGAACGTTGAGCCTGCCACGGTTCCAGCCGCCCAGCCGCCCAGCCGCCCACCGCCTACATCGGCCAGAGGTGCGACCGTCGCCCGGGCGGCCCGAGAGCCGAGTTGTGTCCGAACCCGCCACCGGCCCGGCACCACGTCGATGGCGCTGTTTCCGGAACCACCCCGGCGTTGCGGGGCACGGCGGCGAGGAGGTCGGAGCGGCAGTACGGTCGTTGGCATGAGGATCAGCGCCCGGAATCAACTCGCAGGCACAGTGAAGTCCGTTGAGCACGGCTCGGTGATGTCGACGGTGGTAGTCACCCTTGATGGTGGTCAGGAGGTGGTTGCTGCCATCACCAAGGACTCGGCCCAGGGACTCGACCTGGCCGAAGGTGACGCCGTCACGGCGGTGATCAAGTCAACTGAGGTCATGGTCGGCAAGGAATAGCACGGCGCAGCTAACTGGCGGGGGATTCCGCCATGGTGTCGAGGTGACGTTCGAGCGCGTCCAGGCGGTCGGACCACAGTCGCCGGTAGGGCTCCAGCCAGGCATCGACCTCGGCCAGCGGCTCGGGGCGCAGCTCGTACATCCGCCGCTGGGCCTGGCGCCGAACTTCGACCAGCCCGGCTTCTCGCAGCACACGTAAGTGTTTGGACGTGCCCGGCTGGGTCAGTCCCAGGCGCTCAACCAACTCCCCAACCGAGCGAGGCTGCTCCCGCAGCAGGTCCAGGATGCCGCGGCGGCCTGGCTCGGCCAGGACCCCGAAGGTAGATTGCATACCCCTTGCATACCTCTACGGGTATATATCTATCAAGGCATGTACACAGGGAATGCTCCGATTTGACTCAACGGGCGATGATCGATCAGGCCACGACCTACCATCGCGCTCATGTTCAAGTTCTTCAAGCGGGTATGGGCGTACATGACCGCCTCGGCCACCAGCAAGTTCGAGGAGCGGGCCGACCCAAAGGTGCAGTTGGAGCAGGCCATCGGCGAGGCGCAGGACCAGCACCGGCGGCTCACGGAGCAGGCGGCCAACGTCATCGCGAACCAGAAGCAAACAGAGATGCGCCTCAACCGGGCCATGGAGGAACTGGAGCGGATGAACGGCTCGACCCGGCAGGCCCTGCTGATGGTCGACGATGCCCAGCGCCGAGGTGACACGACCAAGGCGGCGGAGTACAACCAGGCCGCCGAGGGATTTGCCAACCGGTTGATCGCCGTCGAGAAGCAGGTCGAAGACCTCAAGAACATGCACCTGCAAACCACGCAGGCGGCGAACCAAGCCAAAGCCGCGGTCCAGCAGAACTCGTCGGCGTTGCAGAAGAAGCTGGCCGAGCGCCAGAAGCTCATGTCCCAGCTGGACCAGGCCAAGATGCAGGAACAGATGAACAAGGCCATGGCGACCCTGTCGGAGACCGTGGGCCAGGATGTTCCCACCTTTGACCAGGTGCGGGACAAGATCGAGGCCCGCTACGCCCGTGCGATCGGGCAGTCGGAGTTGCAGGGTCAGACGGTGGAATCCCGCATGCTCGAGGTCGAACAGGCCAGCATCAACACCGAGGCCCAGTCCCGCCTGTCGGAGCTTCGCAGCCAGCTGGGCCTGGGTGCGGGTGACCAAGGCGCGCTGTCCGCGCCGGCCCAGCAGGCCGTGCCTGCGGCCGGCCACACCGGCGTCGGCGCCGATTCGATTCCGTCCGCCCAGCCGGGCGACGCTGTCCGGGCCCGCCCAGACACGCCGGGCAGCAGCTAACCCCCCGCCTTCCCTCCCGCGCCTGTCGCTGGGCCGGCGGATGCGGTGAGCCGGGGGCGTCCGCGGCTCGGCACATGTGGGCCCCTTTTTGTGGGGTCTACGCCCTTTGTGGGGATCTACCGTCGCTATTCAAAACCAGCCCCCACAAAAGCAGGAGGGCCACACAAAAGGCCTCAGTCCGTGCTGAAGGCGGGCCGGTCGTCGCCCACACAGCGATCGGCGGCCGAAGGCGAGACCGAACTAGATGCTGTTTGTCACCAAGCGTTGGCCAGGCGTTCAGCTTGTGCTCGCCTCGGGGAAAGATGCCGGTCGGAGAATGTCACCCGTCTCCGGCGGCGCACGACCACGGGGCGAGGGGAGAATTCGATGTTGCGAACACCTACCCGGCTCCTGGGCGGAACATGCGCGGTCGCGGTGGTCGCCGCCACCCTCGTGACCAGTTCATCGGTGGCGCCCGCTGTGGATCGAGGTGCCTCCAAGCCGGCTGCCCAGCACGTGCTCCTCGTCTCGATCGACGGCCTGCATCAGTCCGACCTGGCGCGGTACGTGCACGTCCATCCCAGTTCCGCCGTGGCGGCGCTGGTCGGCAACGGCGTGCAGTTCACCAGGGCGCAGACTCCGGTGCCATCGGATTCCTTCCCCGGAATCGTCGCCCAACTCACCGGCGGCAACCCCTCGAGCACGGGCATCTACTACGACGACAGCTACAATTACGCCCTCCTGCCACCGGGGACAACCCACTGCGCCACCGCAACCCCCGGCACCGAGGTTCAGTATTTCGAGGCAGCCGACAAGAACTTGCACCGGTTGGATGCAGGCGAGGGGCTGAGCGGCTTGCCGGGCAGCATTCTCAAGATGACCGGCAACCCCGACACGATCATCGACAAGGCCCGGCTCCCGGTCGACCCGGCTAGTTGCCAGCCCGTGTTCCCGCACAACTACATCAAGGTCAACACCGTTTTCGAGGTGGTCCGCAACGCCGGCCTGCGCACCGCGTGGACCGACAAGCATGCCGCCTATGAGGTCTTGAACGGCCCTTCAGGCACCGGGGTCCAGGACTTGTTCACGCCCGAGATCAACAGCGACGCTCCGACTCTCGGATCGTCCAATGACTGGACCAAGGACAACGCATTGACCATGCAGTACGACAGCTACAAGGTCCAATCCGTGATCAACGAGATCAACGGCCTCGACCACAGCGGCACCCACGTCGTCGGCACTCCGGCCATCTTCGGGATGAACTTCCAGACCGTCTCCACCGCCGAGAAGCTGCCCACATCCAACGGCCTGACCGGTGGCTATCTGGCCGACGGCGTCACCCCCGGACCGCTGCTGGCCCGCGCACTTGACTACATCGACACCCAGATCGGCTCGTTCGTCGCTGCCATCAAGGCCCGTGGCATCCAGGACAACACCGTCATCATCGTGTCGGCCAAGCACGGCCAGTCACCCGACACGCCGTCAGCCTTGACCCGGATCCCCGACGGACCGATTGTCGACGCCCTCAACGCCGCCTGGCACAGCGCCCATCCGAGCGGCGTGGATCCCCTGGTGGCCTTCTCGATCAACGACGACGGAATGCTGGTCTGGCTGAACGATCGCTCGCAAGGGGCGGCCGATTTCGCCAAGAGGTTCCTGCTGGGCCACTCGGGAACGGGCAACGACATCAATGGCAACCCCAAGGCGTACACCTCGTCGGGGCTGAAGCGGGTGTTCGCCGGCGTCGACGCGGCCGGGTACTTCAACGTGCAGCCGGGCGATCCACGCGTCCCGGACCTGTTGGGGATCGCCCAGTACGGGACGGTCTACACCGGCAAGATGGGCAAGATCGCCGAGCACGGCGGGGCCAACCCCCAGGACCGGGATGTGCCGCTCGTCGTGTCGGGCAACCCCCTCGGCTTCCACACCAGCCTTTCGGTGCCCGTGGAGACCACCCAGATCGCCCCGACCATCGTGAAGCTGCTGGGTCTCGACCCCAGCTTCCTCCAGGCGGTCGAGATCGAGCACACCCAGGTCCTTCCGCTCACAACCGGGGTCTGACCGCCCCCGGTCAGCCCGCTCACCCCGCT
>JALYXV010000001.1 GCA_030947025.1 Actinomycetota bacterium
CACATCGCCATCCAAATCGACGGTCACCGCCAAAATCCAACCGACACCGACTAGGCCCGTCGACTACATGTCAACGAAACACAAACCCATACGCCAGAAGGCTTTCCCGTCGGCGAGTAGAGATAACCGCATAATGAATGACACATGTTTGGACGATGGCCCGGGACCACACCGAGCTCACCGCGTCCGGCAGCCCGGTGAGGCCGTCGCACACCACGATGCAGCAGTCGGCCACCCCCCGGTTCTTGACCTCCGTCAGCACGTGATGCCAGTACTTGGCGCCCTCGCCGCCGTCGCCCGCCCACAGGCCCAAAATGTCGCGCTCGCCGTCTGTGGTGACGCCCAAGGCCACGTAGATGGGCCGGTTCGCCACCTGGCCGTCCCGGATCTTGACCACGATGGCGTCGATAAAGATCACCGGGTACACCCGGTCCGAGGGACGGTTCTGCCACTCGCTCATGCCCTCGAGGACCCGGTCGGTGATCCGGGTGATCGTCTCCTTCGACACCTCGGCGCCGTAGATCTCCTTCAGGTGCGCCGCGATCTCACCATGGGTCAGACCCTTGGCCGACAACGAGCACACCAAAGCGTCGACGCCGCCCAAGCGGCGCTGGCGTTTGCGGACCAGTTGCGGCTCGAAGCTGCCGTCACGGTCGCGGGGCACCTCGATCTCGATGGGCCCGAAATCGGTGATCACCGTCTTGGACCGGGTCCCGTTGCGGGAACTGGCCGAGTTATGCCCGGCCCGGTCATACAGCTCGTAGCCGACATGCTCGGTCAGCTCGGCCTCCAACGCCGACTCGATCACCGTCTTGGCCAGGCCCTGCAACAGCCCGCCCGGGCCGACCAGTGCCACGCCCTGCTCCCGGGCCCGTTCCATCAACGACACCGCCATCTCCTCGATCGGCATCGCTGTCTCCACCGGTCCCGACGGGCGTGTCGTCATCGACGAGCCAGCCGCCAAAATCGTCGAGCCGGTCGTCCTGTCAATAGTGTCGGTCATAACCACTCCTTTCCACCCAAGGTTCATACCCGGGTCTGTTGGGTAGTTACACCGTTGTAGTTACGCCCCCGAGGGTGACGGTGTGGTCACGGCGGTCGTCGACGGGAGCGCGACGGAAGTAGTCGACGAAACAGCGGTGGTGACGGTCGTCGGAAGGGTCGAGACCGGTTGAGAAGTTGTGGGGTAGCTATCGCGCTCTGAGGTGGTCGAGGTTGGATTTGTTGGGCGGCGGGACGCCGGCGGGATTCTGATTCAGGCGTTGTTGCGGTGCGGTGGCGGGCGCCGGGCCGCTGCCACCGACCGAGGCGCAGGTTGGGGAAAAGCCAGCCGGACCCCAGGTGTTGGCGCTCCAGGTGTTGGTGTCGCAGTTGGGGTTGGTGTCGAGCAGGTCGAACGAGGCCGAGTTGTTGGCGTTGTCGGCCTCGGTCGTGTTCCCGACGATTGCGTTGGCGTGGCTAACGACCACTATTCCGTTGTCGCCGTTGCCGACCACCTTGTTGTAGCGCACGCCGTCTCGGGTCCCCGGGCGGGCGCCGCCATCGCTGTCGAAGCGGATCTCTATGCCGTTTCGGGGTCCGACTGTGTTCCCTAGGCCGTTGCGTTCAACGTCGTTGTAGAAGACCTTGGCATTGGTGTCGCTCAACAGCAGGATACCGCTCGCCTGGTTGTCGGTCACCTCGTTGTGCTTGACGCTGTTGCCGGTGATGGACTGACCGCGGCGGGGGTCGCCCGGTTCGAGGACGGCGCTGACGGCGATCCCCTCGCCCCCAAGGCCGTCGGCGGCCGAGCCGACGCTTTGGCGGACCTTGTTGCCGTCCACCTCGTTGTTGGTCGAGTCCAGCCCGAACACGCCGATGCCGTCGTGGGGTCCGTTGTGGGTGACGATGTTATTCAGGATCTGGTTGGCGGAGGAGTGGAACACCGCGATCCCGTCGCCCAGGTAGGACCCGAAGCTGGGGAGGCCGATGTTGTCGTGGACCTTGAGTTTGGTCACGGTGTTGAAGTCGGCGAGATTGATGAATACTCCGGCGTCGAAATCGGAGATCTCGCCGTTTCTGATGGTGACGCCGGTGTGGCCCTGGAGGAGGACGCCGGGGTGGGTGCCATCGGTGGGGCCGGAACCGAAAATGCGATGGCCGCCCAGGTCCAGGGTGATGTTGTTGGAGCCGATGATCAGCCCCGTGCCCGGGCAGGGGCCGACGTCAGCGGTCAAGGTCCGTGACCGGGTGATCACCAGGCCGCAGTTGGGCACCACCACGGCGCTGGTGGCGGTGGCGGTGTTGTCGGCGGTGTTGTGATCGACCTGGTCGCCGGAGATGGTGGCGGTGTTCGTCAAGGCCGCGGCGTAGTCGGGGGCGGTCACCTTCACCGTGACCACTGCAGTCTGCCCGGAGGCCAATGGGCCGACAGTGCAGGTGACGGTTCCCAAGGACTGGTGGCAGGCCCCCAGGGAGGCAACCGCGGAGCGGAACACCAACCCGGTGGGCAACGGGTCGACGACTTTGACGCCGGTCGCGTTGGCGGGTCCCAGGTTGGAGGCGATAAGGGTGTAGGTCAGGAGCCGGTTGGCCACCGCCGGGTTGGGCGACCCCGTTTTGGTGATCGACAGGTCGGCGGAGTTTACGTACACCACCGTCGTGGCGGTGTTGTCGAAGGGGTTGGGGTCGGTCTCATTGGCTGCCACGGTGGCCGTATTGGTCAGCTTCGTGGAGCTGTTGGGGGCGATGACGGTGATCGCGACGGTGGCGGCGGCGTTGCCCACAACTCCCCCCAGTGCGCATGTGACGGTTCCGCTCGACTGGCTGCAGGTCCCTTGCGACGCCTTGGCCGAGACGAAGGTGACCCCGGCGGGCAGAGGGTCGGTGACTTTGACGCCGGTGGCCGGGCCGGCCGTGCCGTCATTGTGGACGGAAAGCTTGTAGGTGATCGTTCCGCCCGCCGCCACCAGCGCCGGCGACGCGGTCTTGGAGATCGACAGCAGGTCGTGGAAGTTGATTTGGGCGACGAACGCGTCGGCGCCGCCGCCGGGCATGGTGGTCTGGAAGGCTCCGGGGGTGGTCGGCATGTCGGGGGAGTTGGTGACACCCGCGAAGTACACACTGCCCCCGCTGAAGGCGACCGCCAGGGGGGTGTCGCCGCCGGCTGTGCCACCGAAATAGGTGGAGTAATCAAGCCCGGTGCCGGTCGGGCTCAGTTCGCTCACGTAGCCGTTGCGGGGCGAGGGCTGCAGGGCGTCGGGCGTGACCGGATAGTCGGACTGTTGGACGTCGCCGACGACAAAGGCATGGCCCTCCGGGTCGATGGCGATCCCGTGGGGGTTGATGTTGCTGCCGTCCGCCCCGCTCAGGTAGGTGGAGTACACCGGCGCTGTCCCGGCGGGATTGAGCTTGGTGACAAAGGCGCTCAGGTTTCCTGGCCGGGTGGCCTGGTAGGCGCCATGTGTGGTCGGAAAGGCGCCCGTGTCGGTGTCCCCCGTGATGTAGGCGTCGCCGGCGGCGTCCACAGCAATTGCGGTGCCAGCGTCGTAGCCCGGGTTGCCCAGGTAGGTCGAGTACATCAAGGCGGTGCCGGTGGCGTTGACCTTGGTCACGTAGGCGTCGGGTGAGCCGGGCTGCGTGGTCTGGAATGCGCCCGGCGTGGTCGGGTAGTCGGACTGTTCCACGTAGCCGGTGACATAGGCGTGGCCGGCGGTGTCGATGGCAATGCCTTGGGGGTTGATGTCGCCGCCGTTTGCTCCTCCACTCACATAGGTGGAATACAGCAAGGCGGTTCCGGTGGCGTTGAGCTTGGTGACAAAGGCGCTGTAGTTGCCCGGGGGTCGGGTCGCCTGGAACGCTCCGGGCGTGGTCGGGAAGGCGCCGGTGTCGGTGTCGCCGGTGACATAGGCGTCGCCGGAGGCGTCCACCGCGATAGCCATGCCTCGGTCGATTCCGTCACCGTTGCCCAGGAAGGTCGAGTACACCAGGCCGCTGCCGTCCGCCTTGAGCTCGGTGACGTAGGCGTCCCCATTGCCGGGCATGGTTGTTTGGAACGCGCCGGGCGTGGTCGGGTAGTCCGACTGGTTCAGGTCGCCGGTGACAAAGGCGTGGCCGGCCGTGTCGACCGCAATCCCGTGGGGGTTCACGTCGCTGCCATCGGCTCCTCCGCTGACGTACGTCGAGTACACGAGGGCAGTGCCGGCGGCATTCAGCTTGGTCACGAATGCGCTGTAGTTGCCAGGCCGGGTCGTCTGGAACGCCCCGGGCGTGATTGGGAAGGCGCCGGTGTCGGTGTCGCCGGTGACATAGGCGTCGCCTGCCCCGTCAACCGCGATGGCGGTGGCGCGGTCGTATCCATCCGGGTTGCCCAAGAACGTCGAGTAGGCGAGAAAGGGGTCGATGACCAATGGCCGGGCGTGGTCATAGGCTCCGGTCGCGAAACCGAATCGGCCCGCGCTCCGCATGACGAAGCGGCCCGCGATTTCGTGGCGTACGCCTGCCACGTCCTGGTAAATATGGGGGGGCGGTTGACGCAGATCACCGCCAGCGGTGGCGGCCACCATTTCCCCCCTCGAATCAAGCCGCACCCTCGTTACGCCGTCGAAGCCCAACGTGATAGCGCCGGCATCGGCGCCGGGGGCGACCGTCAGGTCATACTCGAGCTTGCCCTTGTTGCCGTAGTAGCGGGCGTCGACGCCGGGGTAAACCCCGTGGTATGCCACGCCGCCGTAGGTCGGTACGCCTGTGTGCCACTTCGCGGTGTCGCGGCCCAACAGATAGTTGACCTTCCCGGCCAGGGCGTCGCCGGGTGCCGCCTGCGCTGTCGCGTTGGCGCCCAGCAGATTCATTGCCACCACCGAGGTCGAGCCTTTCTTGGAGCCGGGCAGGAGGAGCGTCGGCCCGCCAGGGCGCAGCGCCACGGCGTAGCCGCCACCTCGCGCTACGAAGTCGACACCGGTGGTCGCTTGGCCCACGTTGGGCTCGAAAACCAACGGCAGCCGACCGTAGGCGCTCGCCACGGCCGCCTTGCCCAGTGGGGTGCTGTGGGCGACCGCCCGGATCGCCCTGCTGGCGGCGCTGGCGAGCACGGGTAGGGCATTACCCCCGGCTGTCAGCCCGACGGCGATCAACGCGCCGGCCAAAATATTGAAGCGCCTGGGTGCGGGCATGGCGTGCCTCCGAGTTCAGCGGTCAGAAAAGCGAGGAGGATTTGAACCCCGCCGCCGGTGGTCGCGTGGGTGGCGCGACGGGATCAACGAAGGAAGTCGTGACGAGGCTGCGGGAGCTGGGGCCTGTTCGTGGGGACGGCCGCCTTGGATCTGGTCGGTGGTGCGGGTCCGATGCCCCCGAACGTGACACAGGGCTGGTTGAACCCGCCGCTGCCCCAGGCGTTGCCCTTCCAGACGTTGGAGTCACAGTTGGCGTTGGTGTCTTCCAGGTCGAAGGCACCGAATCCGACGGCATTATTGCCACCGGTCTTGTTGTTGAGTATGTGGTTCTGCTGGGTGTTGAGTGCCAGGATCCCGTCGGCGCCGTTGCCGAAGACCTTGTTGTCCTGGACGGTGACGTTGGTCACCGGGGTGGCGAAGGCGGTGTTCTGTATCCCGATGCCGTTGAGGGGGAAGTCGTTGGTGTTGAGGCCGTTGTTGTAAACGATGTTGCTCTTTATGAGGGCGTTGAGGTTCGATACCGTCGAGATGCCCGCGGCGTCGTTGCCTGTCACGGTGTTGCCAATGACGTTGTTGGCGTAGATCGAGTTGCCCCTGCGGGGGTCGCTTGGCTCCAGGAAGGCGTTTATCTCGATGCCCTCACCCACGTTGTTCTTGATCGAGTTGCCCTGGATCAGATTGAAGTTGGAGTCCAGCCCGAACACGCCGACCCCATCGAAGCGCCCGTTGCGGGTGATGGTGTTGTTCAAGATCAGGTTGGACGACGAGTGGCCCACCAAGATTCCGTCACCCAGCTCGGAGTTGACGTCGGGGGGCCCGACATTGTCGTGCACATTCATCTTGGTGACGGTGTTCTTGAAACCGCTGTTGATGAAGATGCCGGCGTCAAAGTTGGACACCTCACCGTTTTGGATGATGACACCGGTCCGGTCGGGCATGCGGATCCCGGGATGGGTCCCATCCGTGGTCCCAAACCCGAAGATGCGGTGGCCGCCCAGGTCCAACGTGATGTTATTGGCCACCACGATCACCCCGTCACCCAGGCATGGCCCGATATCGGCGGTGAGGGTGGTCGTCTTGGTGATGACCCTCCCGCATCCCGTGCCCACCACTGTGGTCGTCACCGAGGCAGTGTTGTTGGCTATGGCCTGGTCGGTCTGGTCGGCCGTCACGGTGGCGGTGTTGGTCAAGCGGCCACCTGGGGGCACGACCACGATGGTCACAGTTGCATGGGCTCTCACGACCAGACCTCCCAAGGCGCAGGTGACGGTGCGCCCCGCCTGATGGCAGCGGCCCTTAGACGCCATCGCCGAGTGGAACGCGACCCCGGCGGGAAGCGTATCGACAACCTTCACCCCGGTGGCTGCGGTAGGTCCGTTGTTGGCCGCCGTCAGCGTGTAGGTCAGGTTTTTGCCGGCGGTGACGGGGTTTGCGGATGCGGTCTTGGTGAGCGACATATCGGCGGCGTTGACGTAGACCACGGCGGTGGCGGTGTTGTCCGCCGGGTCGGGGTCGGTCTCACTGGCCGCCACGGTGGCGGTATTCACCAACTTGGCCGAAGCGTTCGGGGCGTTGACGGTGATTGTGACAGTGGTGTCGGACTTGGCGCCAAGTGCACCCAAAGCGCAGGTGACGGTCCCCCCTGACTGTGTACATGACCCTTGTGACGACGTTGCCGAGACGAAGGTCACCCCAGTGGGCAGTGGATCGGTCACCGTGACTCCGCTGGCGGGGCCGACCGACCCGTCGTTGTGGACGATAAGGGTGTACGCGACGGACTGCCCCGCCGACACAAGAGCAGTCGACGCGGTCTTGGTGATCGAGACGAGATCCCGGAACAAGAACTGAGTGACGAACCCGTCGGCGCCGCCGCCGGGCAAGGTCGTCTGGAACGCCCCTGGGGTGGTCGGCATATCGGAGGAGCCGGTCGCACCTGTGATGTAGGCACGGCCATCGCGGAATGCGATCGCCAGGGGGGCGACGCAGCAGACCGTTCCGCCGAAGAAGGTGGAGTAGTCGAGGCCGCTGCCGGTGGTGTTGAGCTTCGTAAGGTACGCGCTGCGCGCTGCGGTCTGGTACGCATCGGCCGTCACGGGATAGTCGGACTGGCCCGTGTCGCCGGTGACATAGGCATGGCCGTCAGAGTCGATCGCGATCCCGTGAGGGTTGACGTCGTTGCCGTCGGCCCCGCTGACGTAGGTCGAGTACACCGGTGCGGTCCCGGCTGGGTTGAGCTTGGTCACGAAGGCGCTGTAGTTGCCCGGCCGGGTCGTCTGGAACGCTCCGGGTGTGGTCGGGAAAGCACCGCCGTCGGTGTCGCCGGTGACATAGGCGTCTCCGGTGCCGTCGACCGCGATGGCGGTGCCACCGTCGTATCCGCTGCTATTGCCCAGGTAGGTGGAGTACACCAAGGCGGTGCCATCGGCATTGACGGCGGTCACGTACGCATCCGGACTGCCCGGCATCGTGGTCTGGAAGGCGCCCGGCGTGGTCGGGTAGTCAGACTGCTCGACCTCACCGGTGACGTAGGCGCGGCCCGCAGGATCTATGGCGATTCCACGGGGGTTGACGTCACCGGCCCTCCCTCCGAGATACGTCGAGTAGATCAGGGCGGTGCCGGAGGGGTTGAGTTTGACGACGAAGCTGCTCAGGTCGCCGGGGCGGGTTGCCTGGAATGCGCCAGGTGTGGTCGGAAAGGCGCCTGTGTCGGTGTCGCCAGTGACAAACGCGTCACCCGAGCTGTCAACCGCGATGCCGGTACCGCGGTCGTATCCCGCGCTGTTGCCCAGAAAGGTCGAATAGACCAAACCGGTGCCATCGGCGTTCAGCTCGGTCACGTATGCGTCCAAGTTCCCCGGCTTCGCGGTCTGCAGCGCGCCCGGCGTGGTCGGATAGTCGGACTGCTCGACATCTCCTGTCACGTAGGCGTGGCCGGCGGTGTCGATGGCGATGGCGTGGGGGTTGACGTCGCCGCCGTGTGCTCCACCGCCGATATAGGTCGAGTACACCAGCGCGCTTCCGGTCTGGTTGAGCTTGGCGACGAACGTGCTGAAATTCCCCGGGCGGGTCGTCTGGAATGCGCCCGGCGTGGTCGGAAATGCACCCGTGTCGGTGTCACCCGTGACATAGGCGTTACCGGACGCGTCTGCCGCGATGGCATCGCCCTGGTCATAGCCGCCGGGGTTACCCAAGAACGTGGAATAGGCGAGGGAGGGGTCGATAACCAGCGCCCGAGAATGGTCGTAGGTGCCCACGGCAAAGCCGACCTGCGCCGGGCCCAACAGCACGAAACGGCCCGAAACCGGCTGGCGACGCCCGGCCACGTCCTGGTAAATACCTGGCGCGTGCTGCTCCAGCACACCAGCGGGCGTGGCCACGACCAATGCGCCCGAGGAGTCCAACCGCAACCCCTGGGCACCATCGAAGCCCAGCTTGATCATGCCTGGGTCCGCCTTGGGGGCGACGGTCAAGTCGTACTCCAACTGTCCCTGACGGCCGTAGTAGCGGACGTCGATGCCGGCATACACATTGTGGTAGTCCACAGAGCCGAACGTCGGTACACCGGTGTGCCACTTGGATCGGTCGTTGCCCAACAGATAGTTGACCCGCCCCTCGAGCGGATCCCCGGCCACACCAACCGCGGCCGGTTCGGACCCGACGAGGCTCATACGCACCACACTCATCTGGCCTTTCGCCCCCGTCCTCGCCGCCAGAGTCGCGCCGCCCCTGCTCAAGGCCAGGCTGTAACCGGGGCCCCGGGCCACAAAATCGGCCCCCGGGGCCGATTCAGCCACGTTCGGCTCGAACGCCAACGGTAGGTGGCCAAGCGCCCGCGCCGCCATGGCCTTGACTGCTGCTCGTGGTCTGTACGGCGCTGACGTGCGGGCCGGGGCACGACCAGCCATGGCGGGCACGGCAATTAGGCCGAGCGCCATGACGGCAATGGCGATGCTCAGCCGGAAGAACTTGTTCTGGGACACGGCAGCCTCGCTTGTTCACTCCTGGACGCCATATGACCAATCCGTAGCAAAACTGGCGGGTGCCTCGGATAACGGCATTTCTACCCGAAACACAAGCAGCCGGTTACCCCCCAGAGATACCGTGCAACCTGAGCACCTCCCCGGGAATGTCGGCCAGACCGTAACACCGACAATCCGGCATATCAATGGGTATCAGTCATCTTTTTTTTTCTGCTAGAGAGATCCGACATCTAGCGGCTCTGTGACGGCCCGACGAGCCGGTGTGGTCGCGTCGCACAAGTGTGCCGTTCGTCGAGCGCCCGCATCCGGGAGCCGCAACCTGAAGGCCAGCGGGCTCCCGATAGCCCTGTGGGGTGCACTTTCCGAGATTGGGCCTGTTCGGAAGATTTCCGTCAGCACAGGTCCCCGCTCTGTCGTCTCGCAGCTCCCTACGACCCCGTCCAGCACGAGGGGAGCTCATTGAGGTGCGGAGCGCCTTGTCGGGTGATCATGTATCGCATGCTGCGGCCGGTCGCGGACGCGGCGACACCTGGCTGACAGCGCCCCGGGGTTGGTTCAGGCGGCGCGGGAGTATTCGTGGATCAG
>JALYXV010000010.1 GCA_030947025.1 Actinomycetota bacterium
CCGCCGGGCCCACCGCCGGGCCCACCGCCGGGCCCACCGCCGGGCCCACCGCCGGGATGATCGCCGGGCTGCATGACGTTGATCGTTGCCTACTGCGATCGCCGGTGCACGCCCTCGGGCTCGGAACCCGCAGCCTCGTACCATCCGTGGCCAGGCTCCGCACCGAAGACTCACAGAAGTTGCGTCCCTAAGGAACAACTTTGCACCGGCCGACGTTATTCTGTTGTTACTTACACCATTACAGAAGCAGGTGGTCATGGCTACTCTTGATACTTCGACCCTTCCCCTGGTCCCCCTGAACGCCGGGGTGGTTCTTCCTGGCATGATCGTTACGTTGGCCCTGGAGACCCCTGAGGCTCAGGCCGGCGTAGACGCGGCCACGGGTTCGAACAAGCTGGTCGTCCTGGTTCCCCGCCTCACCGACGGCTCCGCCTCAACCGTCGGCGACTCGCACACCACCTACGCCCGGGTGGGCACGGTGGCCCGGGTCGAGAACGAGGTCGAGATGCCGGGCGGCCACCGCGCCGCCATCGTGCGGGGCCTGCACCGCGCTGTCATTGGCGCCGGCGTGGCCAGCACGGGCAACGCCTTGTGGGTGTCGTTGGAGCGGGCCGAGGAGGCCGGGGCCAACACTGACCGCTCGGCCCAGCTGGCCCGCGAGTACCGCGTGGTCGTCGACAGCATCCTCGAGCAGCGGGGCGCACGCCGGTTCTCCGAACTGCTCCACGGCGTGACCGAGCCGGGTGCGGTGGCCGACACAGCCGGCTACTGGCCCGACCTGTCGATCGAGCGCAAGGTCGAGCTGCTGGAAACGCTCGACGTGGAGGTGCGCCTGGAGAAGGCGGTGCGCTGGGTGCGCGACCTGCTGGGCGAGCTCGAGCTGAAGGAGCGCATCCGCAGCGATGTCGCCGACGGGATGGAGAAGACCCAGCGGGAGTTCCTGCTGCGCCAGCAGATGGCGGCCATCCGCAAGGAGTTGGGCGAACTCGACGAGTCCGGGGGCAGCGACGACTACCGCAAGCGCCTTGAGACCCTCGCCGCGCCCGACGCCGTGCGCAGCACCGTCGAGAAGGAGATCGACCGTCTCGAGCGCACCAACGACCAGAGCCCCGAGTCGGGCTGGATCCGGACGTGGCTGGACACCGTCTTCGAGTTGCCGTGGGGCCATCAGTCCGACGACCGGCTCGAGGTCAACGCCGCCCGTGCGGTGCTGGACGCCGATCACACCGGCCTGGACGACGTCAAGGACCGGATCGTGGAGTACCTGGCGGTGCGCAAATTGCGGGGCGAGCGAGGACTCGATGACCTGGATCAGGCCGAGGACGGCGTCAACGGTGTGAGCGTCAGCCGCCGGGGGTCGGGAGGCATCATCCTGGCCCTGGTCGGCCCGCCCGGTGTGGGCAAGACCAGCCTGGGCGAGTCGGTTGCCCGGGCCATGGGGCGCCGCTTCGTGCGGGTCGCCCTGGGCGGCGTGCGCGACGAGGCCGAGATCCGCGGCCACCGCCGGACCTACGTGGGCGCCCTGCCGGGACGAATCGTGCGGGCCATCAAGGAAGCCGGGACCATGAACCCCGTCGTGCTGTTGGACGAGGTCGACAAGCTCGGTGCCGACTGGCGGGGCGATCCCTCCTCGGCGCTGCTCGAGGTCCTCGACCCGGCCCAGAACCACACGTTCCGCGACCACTACCTCGACGTCGACCTGGACCTGTCCAACGTGCTGTTCCTGGCCACCGCCAACATGGCCGAGCAAATCCCCGGACCCTTGCTGGACCGGATGGAGGTCGTGCACCTGGACGGCTACACCGAGGACGAAAAGGTCGCCATCGCCCGTGACCACCTGCTGGCTCGCCAGCTCCGGGCCAACGGCCTTACCCCGAACGAGGTCGTCATCAGCGACGAGGCCCTGCGGACCATCGTGACCGACTACACCCGGGAAGCCGGTGTGCGGTCGCTCGAGCGTCAGCTGGGCAAGCTGCTGCGCAAGGTGGCCACCAAGCTGGCCGAGGCGGAGGGTGCCACCAATCAGGCCGAAGCGTCGGCGCAAGCCGAGGCCGCGACCGTCCCGGCCACCCTCATCGGGCCCATCGTGGTCAACCCCGACGACGTGCGGAGCTGGCTGGGCCGGGCCCGGTTCTTCTCCGAAGTGGCCGAGCGCACCTCGGTCCCAGGGGTGGCGACCGGGCTGGCCGTGACCGGCGCAGGCGGCGACGTGCTGTTCGTCGAGGCCACCGGGATGGCCGGTGAGCCGGGTCTCACCATCACCGGGCAACTGGGGGATGTCATGAAGGAGTCGGCCGAGATCGCCCTCTCCTATGTGCGCTCCCACGCGGCTGGGCTCGACCTGCCCGGGGGCGCCTTCGAACGGCGGCGCTTCCACGTGCACGTGCCCGCGGGCGCCATTCCGAAAGACGGTCCCTCCGCCGGGGTCACCATGACCACCGCGCTGGTGAGCCTGCTGTCGGACCGGGCGGTTCGCCCCGAGGTGGGCATGACGGGCGAGATCACCTTGCAGGGCAAGGTGCTGCCGATCGGTGGTGTGAAGCAGAAGGTGCTGGCGGCCCACCGGGCCGGGCTCACCGAGGTCATCCTCCCGGCCCGCAACGGACCGGACCTGGACGACGTCCCCGAAGCCGTCCGGGAGCAGATGACATTCCACCTGGCGTCGGACATATCCGAGGTGTTGGCCCACGCCCTCGTGGCCTAACAGTTGGGAAAAAGGCCTCCCCATTTCCGGTGCGCGTCACTGGAAGGGGAGGCCTCTTCGTGTACGGGAGATCACCGCGGCAGAGAGCCGGGAAATTAGCCGGAGCCGGCGCGAGTCTGAGCCCGCGTCAACGTAAACCCGAACGCGATATTCAGGTCGCCGGCGAGAGCGCAGGCGGTTTCACTCTGCGAACGCCCAAGCGGGAGGCAGACCATCTGTCCGGTGCCGGTGACAACCGCGAGACGGGTGATGACGATTCCGCCCGTTCCGACCGGTGACGCCATTACGGACGGTAATGACCGCTGTCAACGGATATGCGGTGATCGAAAACAGCCCCAGGCCCAAAAGGTGACTGCCGGGCCGGCGAAGGGCTCAATCGCAGCCCAATGGATGAAAGTGCTTCCGCCACCGAGAGCAAAAAGGGCGAAGAAGGCAATGGCCGCCCAACTGGAGAGGGCCGATTCAAACCATGTCCACCATCCCGAGCGGCACCTGAAGTACGAGCTGCGCTTGTCGTTTGCCCGTCCGCGACGGGCACCCGCTCGGGCCTGGAGGCAGAGCGGACGTGGGTGAACGCGGGCCCTTCGATGGCAAAACCCTTGCAACAGAAGCGGTATCTCGCACGCGACGGGGCGAATCCCTTATGCTGCAAGGGAACCGCCTGACGTGAGGGCCGCAAGCGCTTCTTACGGCAGGCAACTTCCCCAAAGCAAGGAGGCACTTGGTGAACAGATCAGAGCTCGTTGAGTCGGTGGAAGACGCGACCGGACTCGACCGGCACCAATCTGAGAACGCCGTCAAGGCGGTGATCGAGGCCGTGGTCAACGAGATCAAGTCGGGGAGCAAGGTGTCGATCTTCGGCTTCGGGACGTTTGCCCCGACGTCGCGAGCTGCGCGCATCGGCCGCAATCCTCAGACCGGCGAAGCGGTCAACATTGCGGCCAGCACAGGGGTCCGGTTCGCACCGGCCACGGCGCTGAAGGCCTTGCTCAATCCGAAGCCCGCGGGCAGGAAGTCGGCCAAGAAGACGTCGGCTCCGGGCAAGAAGGCGTCGGCCGCGTCGGCGCCCGCCTCGGCCAAGAAGGCGTCGGCCGCGTCGGCGCCCGCCTCGGCCAAGAAGGCGTCCGCCCCGGCCGCGCCCGCCTCGGCCAAGAAGGCGTCCGCCCCGGCCGCCAAGAAGGCGGACACGACCAAGAAGGCGGCGCCTGCCAAGAAGTCGGCCGCCCCGGCGAAGAAGGCGGCCGCCCCGGCGAAGAAGTCGGCCGCCCCGGCCAAGAAGTCGGTCAAGGCAACCAAGAAGAAGTAGCGACCCGGGGAAGCCTCGCCCGGTGAGCAATTACGGCTCGGCGCTGGGCGAGCCGTTCTTTAGTAAGAGGACGTCAGGGGGTGGGCGAGACGGCCGCGAGGTCGATGGGAACGTCTACGTCAAAGGCAAGGGCGGGCGAGCGCTCCACCCGGATCGGCAACTCGAGGCGCTGCGCCTCGGCCAGGTGCCGGCCAAAGGACCCAGGACCGTAGGAAAACACAAAGCCGCATCCGGTGGGCAGTCCGATCACGGTCGTGCCGTCGTCCCGCCGGTCAGGAATCAGCGTCACCCCGGGCCAGGCGCTGACCCACGTGAGGTCATCAGCGAAAGGCAGATCGGCGTGGGCGACGGTCACCTGGGTCACGCCCAGGCTGGCCAGGTGGCGCATCCCATCCTGGACGGCGTGATTGAGACCGCGCTCGGGGGCCCACACGACCAGGGCCCCGAGGCTACGAGCCCAGTTGGCGACGGCGGTGTCGTCGCACACCACGGCGACGGGGAGGTCTTGCGCCGCCCGCACCACTTGCTCGGCCATGGCCCGGGCCAGCTGGGCGCGCGCATCGGGCGACAGCGCGGGCGCCAGGCGCAGCTTGGCGACGGAGAAGTCCTTGACCGGTATCAGCACTGCCCGAGGTCCGAGTTGCAACCCGCCCGCAGAAGCAGCCACGGATGGAGTGTACGGCCGGTGCCGGGCCATGCCGCTTGACACTCCGGTACCGTGGGCCGCCGATGACGGCGCGGGTGGCAGTCATAGGAGCCGGATCCTGGGGGACGGCCGCCGCCACGCTGGCCAGTAGCAACGTGCCAACGGTGCTGTGGAGCCGCAGCCCGGAGCTGGCCGAGGAGATGGCCCGCACCCATGTCAACAAGCGCTACCTGCCCGAGTACGCCTTGCACGACCGGCTGGTCGTCACCTCCTCCCTGGCCGAGGCGCTGGATGGTGCGGATGTGGTGGTGATGGCGGTGCCGTCCCACGGCTTCCGCGACGTCCTCGGCCAAGCGGTGCCGCTGATCCGGGCCGGGGCGCCCGTGGTCAGCCTCAGCAAGGGGGTCGAACAGGGCAGCCTCAAGCGCATGACCGAGGTGGTGGCCGAACTGTTGCCCGACCATCCCACCGGGGTGCTGACCGGGCCCAATCTGGCCAAGGAGATCATGGCCGGCCGCCCGGCCGCCAGTGTGATCGCCATGACCGACGAGGGGATCGCCCACGAACTGCAGGTGGTGTTCACCACCCCGAGCTTCCGGGTCTACACCAACCCTGATGTGGTGGGCTGCGAGGTCGCCGGTGCGCTGAAGAACGTCATGGCGCTGGCGGCTGGGATGTCCGAGGGCATGGGCCTGGGGGACAACACCAAGGCGGCCTTGATGACGCGAGGGTTGGCTGAGCTGACGCGCCTCGGGGTGGCGCTGGGCGGAAGCCCGCTGACGTTCATCGGCCTCGCCGGCATGGGCGATCTGGTGGCCACCTGCATGAGCAAACAAAGCCGCAACCGCCACGTGGGCGAAGAACTCGGACGCGGCCGCCATATCGACGATGTCATCGCCGACATGCACATGGTCGCCGAAGGGGTCAAGACGTCGCGGGCCGTGGTTGCCCTGGCCCAGATGCTGGGCCTCGAATTGCCGATCGCCGAACAGGTGGCGGCGGTGGTCAATGGCGAGAAAACCGCGGCCGACGTGATTCCCGCCCTCATGCAGCGCCAGATGCGGGCCGAAATGTACGGCATCGACGGCCGCTGACCAACACTAACCGCCGAGATCCGCCCCAAGCCGCCGCCACCCCGCCCGCGAGCCCCGCCCCAAGCCGCCGCCACCCCGCCCGCGAGCCCCGCAATCCGCCGGTCAGACCCAAAGCCGGGGCAAATCCACCCTGGGG